>NZ_DATCSO010000001.1:0-6813 GCF_036568425.1 Salegentibacter sp.
AAATCAAGATTCTGCATCTAAAGGCACCAAGAGGGGGGTTTAGAGAAATTTCCCTACCGCCCTGGAGAGAAGATAATCCCAAGCCGGCACCCACTATCATGTTATATTCCCATAGATATCATAATTCGTGGCAAATGAAGGGTTTTAAAGCAGAACTTTTTCTGCGTAATTATGCTAAAAACAGGATCATGAATCCAATAAAATATTGGAAAGATATGAAGTTGCGCTGGGCCTTGAGCGAAGATTGGGCTAAAAAACTGTTGCTAAAGTAATTTTACGGAATGAAGTTTTTAATCAGTCAGGGAGCCCTTAGTGAAAATGAATTCCAGAAGCTGGAACAGAAATATGAGATTGAGAAAGGTAGGCTGGGTTCATATAGCCTTGTTACAGAAAAAGAAGTCTGCCTGTATAAAGGGGATGGCCTTAAGGCTTTTATAGATGGTTATATCAGAGATTTTGATTTTGAAGTATCAGAAGTAGATTCTCAAACTGAAAACGCCCTAGGGTTAATCACTAAACAATGGCCTGTACCAGATTCCATAAGTGGATCTTTCTCCAGTGCGATAATAGAGGAAAGCAGTGAGGAGATCGTTATTTGTAATGATGCAATAGGGGTGTATCCTCTGTATTATTTAATTGGGAAGGAGGATTTATATATCTCTAACAGTCTCATTTGGTTGGGGGTGGTATCAGAAGCATTAATCGACGAGGTGGGCCTATTTCAACGTACTTATGGCCCTGAATTTTCGAATATCGGGTCCAGAACTCTATTAAAAAATGTAAAACGTCTTCTGCCGGGAGAATGGATTAGGTTCAATAGGTCCGGAGAGATAAAAGAGAAAAAATATGATAATGAATTATACCAGGGCCTTTCAGATAGTATTCTTCCTTTAGATTACTGGAAAGCATTTAAAAGGGAGATATCATATTGCCTGGCAGAGGAGGAGAATGTCCATTTAGGCTTAAGCGGTGGGATGGACAGTAGGTTAATAATTGGTGGGGTTCCGGAGGAAAAGCATTTATCCTGTCACACATACGGGCAGGAAGATTATTATGAAACTCTTATTGCAAAACGCGTTGCTGAGCTGTATGACGCTAAATTCAAAAGTTATTCCCGACCTGAATTGAACTTTCCACCGAAGGAAGTTCTTGAGGAATACACCATTCAAACCGAGGCTGTTTATTTAAACCACTGGCTCGAAATACTGGAGGCACAGGAAGGGAGGAAGAGGGAAATCATGTTGGTAGGAGATATGACCGAATCTTTGCAGGGAAGAAATATTCCAATTAAGAAAGACTGGAAAAATTTTAAAGATTATTACCTCCTGGAAAAGAATTATCCTTTTAAAAAAAACACCAGGGAAGCTTTTGAGGAGTGGAAAGATGGGATTGTTCAAAATTACACCAAATTGCTTTCCCAAACTCATATCGAGAGGCTTAACATACAAATTTCGGAGAAACAATTATTGCATGGGATTATTACAGACCTGGAAGAATTATTTTTAAGGATTGAACAGCATAACTTACCATATCTGGAGCTGGTTTCCGAGATTTTTACCTGGTTTACTCATTCCCGAATCCCAATGGGAAAACAGATCCTGATCTTAGATTCTAAATTCAAGAGTTATTGTATTCCGATGTCGGTGCAAATTCTTAGGTTAACCAGTAACTTACATCCGAATTTGAGACTGAACGGAAGGTATGTAAAATCTTTGTTCAGCTTAGTAAAAGATTTAAAATCGGCGGCTGGCGTGCCTACGAGTCAGATCCCATTCGTTCCGTTTAAATCCCCCGATATATTTAAAGTGCCAATTTGGTTCATAAGGTCGGGAATAGACGATTTTCTAATAGAGAGAGTAATGAAGTCGGGAAACCCAAAGAAAAGATACCGCCTATTAAAATCTTTTAATTGGGTTGAGGTTTATCAGCAGCCAAACATGGAGACAAATTTAAAATCTTATTTTGAACAAAATCACGTGGGAGGTATCTATACAAATCTCATAATCAAAGGAGCCATTGCCCGTAGAGACTTGAGGCAATGGCCACTTAGTAACATCAATATCATAAATGCTGCTGCTTTAAATACGGAATTAAGCTTATTAAATTCACTGAGAACGAATGAAGTTTAACTTAATCATTTGTACATACCGTCGAAAAAATGCAATCGAGCGCCTAATGCTATCGGTGATGCAGCAAAGCTTATATCCCGATGAGATCCTCGTTATTGATGCTTCCCCCGACGATTTAACAAAAAAGCTGTTTGAGGAGAAGGTTTACCCAGCTTTAAAATATCACAAAGTAGGAAAGGATGAAAGCGGACTTACCCGGCAACGAAATTATGGGGTGAAGCATTCAAGTCCCGATATGGATGTTCTTTGTTTTCTGGATGATGATATAGTCTTAGCTCCTGATTATTTCGCTGAATTGATTCGAACTTATAAGCTACATCCTGATGCACTAGGGGTTGGAGGTTATATCAAAGATGATATTCCGTGGAAAAAAGTTTCAGAAAACAATAAACCGCGGTTGGCTGAATTTCAATTTGATGCTTATGTGAGACCATTAGGACAAAGAAACGTCCTGAGAAAACACTTAGGATTGTTATCAGATAAACCCCCGGGCTTCATGCCTGAATTCTCCCACGGTTTTTCCACCGGATTCTTACCTCCTTCGGAAAAGATTTACCCGGTAGAATTTTTTATGGGAGGGGTGGCTTCCTATAGGCATGAGCTTTTTTCAGAAATTAATTTTTCAGAAAAATTTATAGGTTATGGTTTGTATGAAGACCTGGATTTTTGTTTACGAGCCTCCGCAATTGGGCAGTTATATGTGAATACTGCTGCAAAAGTAGAGCATCTTCACGATAAAGCTGGCAGGCCCGATCATTATAAATATGGAAAAATGGTCGTTGAGAATGGATATCACGTGTGGAAATTAAAAAATCCTTATCCTTCCTTCAAAAACTCCCTTAAATTCTGGACAATACATATCTTGTTGTTAATGATTAGATTTGCGAATGGCTTCAATAAAGATAGAAGTGGATTTGACGACGCACGGGGGAGACTCAGTGGATTGCTTAGAGTCTTAAAACAATAAGCGTTTTAATAAGTATTGTTCTGGTGTGAACACCATGGAAAACTGGAATTATTGTAATGTAGTTTAAAAGAATGACTAGTAGTACTACTAAAAAGGAAATTATTTTATTATTAACAGGAACAATTCAGCCTAATTCTGCTGATGTTTTGGCAGTAAAAGATCCTGAAATAAGAAAAAAGCATTATCTGGAAGCCATTTCTTTTTACTTAGCTAATACCCCTTATAAAATTGTTTTTTCTGAAAACTCTGGTAATTCCCTGGCCGGTAATTTTCCGGAATCAAACAGGTTGGAATTTCTTACATTTCATTCCCCGTCAAGCTCCCCGGATAGGGGTAAAGGCTATAAGGAATTAGAAATAATTGAATATACTTTAAGAAATTCAGGATTCATTAAGGATTCAAGTATAATCCTGAAAATAACCGGGAGATTAAAGGTTTTGAATATTAATAAAATAGTTCGTCCTGCCATTGATAGGAGCTTGTCTCAGGAAGGATTGGTATTTAGTAATATTTATAAAAGGTTAAAAATGGATTCCAGATGTTTCATGTTCACCAAAGGATTCTGGCCTTACCTTAGGGAAAGTGGAAGGTCCATTAATTTGGGATTCTCCTTTGAGAAAGCTTTATGGCAAGCAGTTGTGGAGTTTAAAACTCAAGGAAAAGGTTTTTATAATCAATTTCCCCATCCCTTGCGCATACAAGGAATCAGTGGGGGGTTTGGAATGCCGTATAAACATGGAGCTTTGATAATTTTTGCCAAACAGCTAAAACATTTCCTGAACCCCTATACCTATCCTGAGATTTTAAGATGAGGTGTTTTCCAGTAAATAATTGAATAAAGGATAACTGATGCAAACAGTTTTTATAGCTTTTACCTTAAAGAATTCTTCGGTTGCTGAATTTTTTGTTAGCCTGGCTAATCGGTTATCCAGAAATTATCAGGTAATTATTTTTAGCCATGCCACCGAAGATCATGATCTAATCCTGGAAAAATCTATAAAAATTCAGGAATGGCCTTCCAGACGACCTACAAAGTTTGTTGATTTTCGGTTCTTAATAAAGAATATCAGGGAGCATAAACCTGAAATCCTGATCGCAAGCTTTGGAGCTGTTAATCTTTTTATTCTGGGAGGTTTTTTAATGGGAGTAAAACACCGGGTAGCCTGGTACCATACCCTAACCAGTCAGTTAGAATTTAAGCGGATGCTCTTCTGGAGGAAAAAGTATTTATACAAACTGGCTTCCAGGATAATAGCTAATTCAGAGTCGGCAAGATTAGATGCTATCGACGCCTTTAATATAAATAAGAAAAAAATAGAGGTTGTTCCAAATGCGGTAAATGATCCTCAAATAAAGAAGAAGACCAATCAAAATAAATTAGTTTATGTAGGTAGATTGCATAGGCTTAAGGGAATTAAAGTGCTCTTAAGAGCTCTGGCAATAGTAAAGGAAAGGTATCCAAATATTTTTTTAGAAGTAATTGGAGGAGAAGATGAAGCAGGGATAATGCTGGAATTAATTAAGCTTAAGGAAGAATTAAAACTGGAGAAGAATATTAAGTTTGTTGGTAATCAATCAAAAGATTATGTGCTGCAAGCTTTTTCAACAGCCTATTGTAGTATAGTGCCTTCTTATTATGAAGCTTTTGGGTATGTGGTGATCGAGAGTTTTTCGGTACATACTCCGGTTATAGGTTCCAATACCACCGGGATAGCCGAAATTATAGAAGATGAGGTAAGCGGCCTATTATTTGAGCCTGGAAGTCATAAGGAACTCGCATCAAAACTCCTTAGATTATTAGAAAAACCGGATTTTAGGGATAAACTTGCCGAACAGGCGTATATAAGCTTTTTGGAAACCTATGAATTAAATAAGCTAGTCGATAATTTTGTTGAGCAATCTTTTATCTTTAAATAAGGCTTCGTGTTGAAATGAATAAGGAACGAGAGGAAATAAATAAGCGGCAGAGAGAATTTTATCAAAATTTTGATAAGAATTTACCGAGTAGGGTCTGGTCTTATTTTAGAAATAAGGCTTTGAACAATCTTAAAAAGCAAATTGGGGTAGAACAGGATATATATCATCTGCATAAGAGTTGGTTTGGTGACCTTTCACAAAAAAAAGTGCTGGACCTGGGCTGTTATGCAGGCAATGTTTTGAGTATGCATCTCGCCGAACACTCGAAGGAGTATCTCGGTATAGATCTTAGTCCTAAAGGTGTCGCCATCCTTAGCCGGAGACTCAAAAATATCTCCGGGGCAAAGGCTGAGGTGAAAGATTTTCTTTCAGAGGAGTTTATAGAAAAGGATTTTGACCTTATATATGCCTACGGGGTTTTACATCATTTTAAAGATGTGGATGAATTGATAATAAAATTAGAAGAAAAGCTCGTGCCCGGGGGAGAGATCATTAGTTATGATCCATTGGAAACCAGTAAACCCATTAAGATCTTAAGAAGGATTTACCGACCTTTCCAGAGCGACAGGGATTGGGAATGGCCTTTTTCAAAAAAAACCTATTATAAGTTAGCGGAAGCTTTTGAAATTAAAGAACGTAGAGCAATTTTAGGTAAGGCTAAATGGAGCGCTTTTATTGGTTTGTTACCTATTTCTGAAGAGAAGAGAATACAAAAGGCGAAAGCCTGGCACCGGGAAGATTGGAAAAATTCTCTGTATTCTGATGAGGCCATGTTCAAATGCATGCATCTGAGCCTGCGAATGAAAAAAAGACAAGACTGATGCGCTTCGCTGTATTTACCCACGTGATCCATCGGGAACAGGATGGCAGGTATTACGCCTACAGTCCCTATGTGCGGGAGATGAATCTGTGGTTTAGGTATGTTGAGGAGGTTGAAATTGTTGCGCCTTTGGACTTGAAAAGCGAAAGTGGAGAATTTGGGACTGGGCGAAATGGAGAAAAGGAGATGAGGAGAAAAGGGGAGTTTTATAAGCATCCCCGCTTTACTTACACTAAGATTCCATCTTTTCACCTACTTAACTTTCCTGCGGCTTTAGATTCCCTAATAAAAATCCCAATTATTTTTTTTAGAATTATTGGCGCCATGCGCCGGGCAGATCATTTGCATTTGAGATGCCCGGGAAATATTGGCTTACTGGCTGCAATTGCCCAGATTTTCTTTCCGCAGAAACCCAAAACCGTAAAATATGCCGGAAATTGGGATCCTGATGCTAATCAGCCGTGGACCTACGACTTTCAGAAGTGGATCCTGAGCAATACTTTTTTAAGCAGAAATATTAAGGTGCTGGTCTATGGTGACTGGACGGGACAAAGCAAAAATATAGTGCCCTTCTTTACTGCCAGTTTTTCTGAAAAGGAAAGGGAAGTAGTTCAAAAAGAATTCAGCCCGCCCTATAGGTTTATCTATACCGGTAACCTGGTGGAAGGGAAAGGAGTTTTTGAAGCGATCCAACTCATAGAAAGCCTTACAGTAAAAGGATTAAATTCAGAACTCGAAATCTATGGGGATGGGATTTTAAAAGATTCTCTCAGGGAATATATTCACACGAATGAATTGCAGGACTTCGTTAAACTTAAAGGTCGAAAAAGCCTGGAGGAATTGCAAGAGGCCTATAAAAAAGCCCATTTTGTGATCCTGCTCTCAAAAAGCGAAGGTTGGCCTAAAACCATAGCTGAAGGCATGTGGTATGGCTGTATTCCGGTGGCTACCAATGTTAGCTGTGTTTCCTGGATGTTAGG
>NZ_DATCSO010000002.1:0-20805 GCF_036568425.1 Salegentibacter sp.
TTTTACTTTGAATTGGTCAGAGGTAGGAATGTTCTTGTCAAATGGCTTTTCATCCTTTATCATTCTCTTCAAAGCTATTTTTCCAAATATCTTCCCCATAAATGCCTGTTTATACCTGTGATTGTCTTTTCCAAGAATCCATCGGTTCCAATAGGTATTATGTTTGAGCATTTGGATTAAGTTCATCTTTCCCCATTCGGCTTTTTTGTCTTCATCGATTTGTTCAATTCTGCTTATTAATTGCTCTCGATTATTTTTGTCAAAAATTGTTTTCATTCGTTTAGTTCCATTTGTACTAAATTATCCAATAAAGCCCTGTTTTAAATTGTAATATGGCAGTATATGTCATTTTTTAGGCTTGTCACCAACGGCTGCGCATTACACAAGTTGGCAGAGTAAGGGACGCTCCCGATAGCTATCGGGATGGCGGCTTAACTATTACCTTTCCTGGTTTCTAAAATTACACCTTTTCGGGAAACCCCCCTATTTGGGACGACCGACTTTGCAGTGGCATAATCAAGCCTGCCTAAGGATGAAAATTATGTCTCAAAATTAGGGTAAAATGCCTGGAAGTTAGCTTGGTTCTTTGATGGACTCAGTCTATTAATCCGTTTCTTCTTTCTTATCTGCAAATATGAAATCTTTTGGAGAGCCTACAATTGATAATGATTTTTTATTAAATATGCTTAATATGATATTTACCTCATTTAGGAACTTATGGATATCGTTCGAAAATTTGTATTCCGGTGTGTTAATCTTAATAACATCTCCTAATAATTCTCTTGCCTCCTCTTTATCGATAACGAAACTGTGGTCTTTATATTCATAAACTAATTTATGTGCTACATCGTTAGCTTCTAAATTTAATTCTTTTCCTGCTAATAATCTTATGGCATATTGTTGTGCAGACTCAGAGACTCTTTCAAAATAACCTAAAATTCTTAAATCTAGTTTTTCTTTCATGAATTCTGAAAACATTGAACTGGACTCAGGATACTTACAAACTATCTTTGCGATACTTTCTAAAGAACTACTTATACCTAGTGCTGGTAAACCAGCAAATTGGGGATCAATTGGACCTAATTCACTCATCGGTCCCATATGAATTTCATTACCACCTAAAGCCAGTAATGTAGCCGCTGATTTTGCTTTTCGAGGAATTGCTACTACAAAATGGGGAGATAATTCTTTACAAGTTTTACTGATCAAATATGCTGGTTCAATTCTTCCTCCATGATTATGAATTACGAGCAGAATTGGTTTTTTATTATCATCTGGAATTGCATTGTAAATTCTATCAACCATCCCTTGTTGAATGCTATCATTTGGTTCATAAAGAAAAAGTATATGATATTTGTCATCCACTTCATTTCTGGACGCAATTTTTAAGATATGACGATATAAAACTGGTTTTAAATTGGTAACATCATCTTCTCTATTAATTATCTTGGCTAAATCAAGAAACTTATCGGGATTTAATTCCTTTTTTTCCTGTTTTTTCTTTTCCTCTTCTGGAGTTGTTTTTTTTTCAACTTTTTCTGGTTGTTCCTTAGTTTGGTTTTCTTTTTTTTGCGACATAAATTATGTTTTAGATTTTGCCCAACGGTTTGCGGTTATCGCAAGTTGCGGGAGTAGGGACGCGGTCTTGTCGGCTAAACCTTTTGTTTCTTGATTTTCTAAATTACACTTTTTCCACAAAACCCGCTATTTGCTATAACCGATGTTGGCATTTCGTTTTAATTTCCCTCAATCTCCTTGATATTTATAACCTCCTTGTTTTTAAATTTAGCTTTCCAATCTGGTTTTGTCAAACTTCCATCTTTTATCCCTTTGATTATTAGTTCTGCCCAAGCATCTTGATAGACATAATCATTGTGTACTTCATCATAATGGCAATAATTGGTATTAGTATCAAATGGATCATCAATATCATTTCCTTTAGCTGCCCTAATTTTTAAACAAGAGTATAGGCAAGTATGATCATAATGAGTAATATTAAATTCAATTTCTGAATTCACCTTTTTTAATACATCACTTGGTTTTCTTTTTCCTGGATTTATCGCTTCTTTTTTTAAGACCTTATCTTTTATAATTGTAGTCACTCTTTCGTAGCTTTCTCTATCTTCTTCTGATAGGGAATTCCAGTTTACAAATTCAATGGCCAAATCACTTCTTGAAGTATTAGCTATTTTCGGTACTTGAATAAGCTTTATACTGTACTCTTGTTTGTTGAATACTTCATCTGATAGCGAAGTTCTATAATTATCAATGAAACTTTTTAGCTCCTTTATTTCTTTTGATAATAGTTTTTTACTTGCTTCAATTTGCGTTTTCTTTCTAATTCTTGAAAATTGAATTGAAAATGATAAGCTTTCATTCAAGGCATAATCTTCTCCAAAAAGTTCTATTAATGTATTTTCATAATTGTATAAAAGTGATTGACATTCTCCAAAAATCATAATTCCAATCTCATCTCTATCTATGTGCCTATGTTCTATTTTATTTCGAAGCTTAATAAAAAATGATAGATTAGATTTAACTCCATTATCTAATATTCCATACTTACTTATACAGGTTTTTAATTCCCAAGATTTTCTTTCACCATCTATCGTTCTAAATCGACCATTTTCATTTTTGTAATAATAACGGTTACCAATAGTATTATTAAAATGAGCGTGAAATAACCTAGTCCAAGCCATTATCATTTGAGTTATAAAACCTTCTACTCTAAATGGTGTTCTGGGTTTGTTATATATTTCTACAGCTAATAGGGCTGCATCTATTGAACTTTCTAATGTTGATTTAGTTCTTCCTTTTCTTAATGCCATTTATGTGATTAAAATGAATGCCAACTTGTTTTACACTTTACTAAGTATTCTTTATTCTATATATTCTACGGGATAAATACTATTTTCCCGGCCTGCACTCCTTACAGCAATTCCAATCTCTTCCTCCGTCAAGCCATAAAGTGCATAGCCCGGCCGGGCGATTTCTGCTGCTATGGCTGAGGGTTTTACTCTAAAAAAAGTTTTATGGAAAGCCTTTTTAGGCTTGAATATAGATAGGTTCCCGGGATTAATTTCTTGTTCCGTCTGCATGCAGAAAATGGGCTTATGCTTATCAAAAACGGCATTGTAGGGAAGGCCGGCTGTTGCAGAATCTCTTTCAAATTGGTCCTGCTTGTTAAATTTTTAACAAGATAGGAATTAGATTTATATTTTGTAGGAATTTCTGAAAGAATCTATCCACAGGATATTAAACATAATTCGGTATGGAAGTCCGGGTAGAATCATAATCTTTTTGGGCTCCCAAAAATTATGATGATTTTTCTCATGGTAATTATTAGCTAAGTAGCGTATTTTTAGGAAAAGGCTAGTTCTGAATTATATATTTCAGGAATTTCCTTCCAACTCAAAAACAAAGAAAATATGTTAGTATTCGCCCTTGAGAATAGCCGGGAATTCGGAGAGAAAATCGCCGGGGAACTGGATATTGCCCTTTCAGATCACGAAGAGCGGGAATTTGAAGATGGGGAGCATAAAAGCAGGCCGCTGGTAAATGTAAGGAATCAGGATGTTTTTATTATTCAATCCTTGCATGGGGGGCGGCAGGGAAGTGTGAATGATATGCTTTGCCGCTTATTGTTTTTTGTAGCTGCGGTGAAAGATGCTTCTGCTAAAAGTATAAGTGTGGTGGTGCCGTATTTATGTTATGCCCGAAAAGACCGTAGGACCAAAGCCCGGGATCCCGTTACAATTCGCTATGTGGCTCAATTATTTGAGGCCGTGGGCATAGATAGGATTGTGAACATAGATGTGCATAATCTTCAGGCTTTTCAGAATGCCTTCCGGTGTATAACCGAGCACCTGGAAGCAAAAAATATTTTTGCGGGCTATTTCCTGGAAAAATTCAGGGATAAAGAAATTGCGGTCATGTCTCCCGATTTTGGAGGCGTGAAAAGAGCAGATGATTTCAGGAAAATTTTAGAAAAGCATTCAGGAAAAAGTCTGCCGCTAATCATCATGGAAAAAATGCGGAGCAAAGGTGTGATAAGCGGGGATGCTATAGTAGGCGATGTTAAAGGTAAAAATGTGATTATAATTGATGACCTTATCGCATCGGGCAGTACTATGCTTAGAGCCGCTAAGGCTTGTCTTAATTTAGGAGCAGATGCCGTGTATGCTGTTGCCACCCATGCCTCCTTTTCCAGTCGGGCCGGTGAAATTTTATCTGATGATGCCATCCGGGAAATTGTTATTTCCGATTCTATTCCCTTAAAATTACCGCATTCTAAGCTGCAACAAAAGATCAAGGTTTTATCGGTGGCTCCCCTCTTTGCAGAAGCCATTAAACGAATCCATGCCGGCGGTTCACTTGTAGACCTTCTAAAAGATGAGTAAAAAGCAAAATACCGGAGCGGGGGATGTGAGTACTTCTAAAAAAGTTGATTTTTTGAAGGATAGGGATAATTATGAAGAAAATACTGAGAATTTTCAAATGAAGGAAACTCACATGTCTTTCCTTTTTCTTACCGCTCAGCATGTTTATAAAATGAAAAAGCCGGTGAAGTATGATTTAGCCGATTTCAGGACTCTGGAAGCCAGACGCTTCAATTGTATGGAGGAGGTGCGCCTCAATAAAAGGCTTGCAGAAGAGGTTTATCTGGAGGTGCTGCCGCTAAGCTTAACGGAAGAAGGAATATTAGACTTAGGGGGAACAGGAAAGGCTGTAGACTGGCTCGTGAAGATGAAGCGCCTGGATGAAACGCAGATGTTGGATTTCGCTTTAAAAAATAATTGCCTGAATGAAAAATATTTACATAAGGCTATCACCAAACTTTCCAGGTTTTATAAAAACAGTCCGCCGGCCGAAGAAAATCCGGAGAAGTACCTCAAAAAGATAAAAGAAAAAATAAAGGTTAATCAGGAGAAGTTGTTAGATCCAGATTTTGATTTGTCTCAGGAACAATTAGAAGATATTTTTTCCAGGCAATATGCTTACCTTAAAAATGAATCTGCCGTTTTTAAAGGTCGGGTGTTGAAAGGGAAAGTTATTGAAGCGCATGGCGATCTTAAACCGGAACATGTATGCTTAAAGGAGGAGCCCTTAATTATAGACTGCCTGGAATTTAATAAGGATCTGAGAATTCTTGACACAGCCGAAGAATTATCTTTTCTGGCTGTGGAATGTGAATTATTAGGAAATGAAAACCTGGGAGATGTGTTTTTTCAGATTTACCGGGAAATAACTGGAGATGAAGTTCAGGAATCCCTCATCCATTTTTATAAAAGTATACAAGCAAGCCAAAGAACGCGGTTTGCGATTTGGCATATCAAAGAAGCGCCTTATAAAAACGATCCAAAATGGAAAAAACGTGCTCAGAAATTTCTTGATCTGGCGCAAAAATATGCTGAAGCTCTTAAGTAGGAACTTCCTGTTCTATGTCCTTGAGGAATAGTGGAGTGGGCTGAATTGATAAAAATCATTTCCTAAAGCAACAGAACTTCCTATCTTGAAATAGGATGTGAGCAAAAAAAATAACTTTTAATTTATAAAATGATGGCCAATACAGAAGTTTTTGAAAGAAATGTAGCGGAATACGAGGCCTGGTTTGACCGATTTCCGGCAATATTTGATTCTGAAATTCTTGCTATTAGAAGGCATTTTCAGGAATTACCGGAAAATATTTTAGGAATCGAAGTAGGAATGGGATCTGGCAGGTATGCCCAGGCCTTAGGAATTAAAGAAGGGGTAGAGCCGGCCACGAGCATGCGCAATCTCGCCTTAGATAAGGCTTTGGAAGTGGTAAAAGCCACGGCTGAACATCTGCCTTACAAAGATTTACATTTTGATTTTGTGTTGTTTGTTACTATTTGTCACCTGGATAGTTTTCCTAAAGCCCTGAAAGAAGCTAACAGGGTTATAAAAAGAGGCGGTCACGTAATTATTGGTTTTATCGATAAGGGAAGTAAGATCGGGATTCAATATGAGGAGAAAAAAGGAAGAAGTACTTTCTATAAAAATGCCCGTTTTTATTTAACATCAGAAGTTGAAGATTTATTAAAAGCCTCCGGATTTAAAAACCCGGTGTTCTCGCAATGCCTTTTTGATGATTTAGAAAACATTCAAAAAACTGAAGAACCTAAAGAAGGAACAGGAGAAGGTTCTTTTGTGGTAGTTAGGGCAACAAAAAAATAAATCCCGGGTTTGTGAATAAACCAAATTTAAAAAACGGGTGAATGGTGGTGGTTTAAGTTTAAACCAATTGCATAGGCCTTGATATTCTTGTCTCTTAAAGGCTTTTCCCGGGCTTACCGGATTGGAATGCTCTAAGTTTTAATTTCTGAGTTTTTATAGGGATGGAAAAAAATTACCCGATCTGGAATAATATCGGGGCCGATAATTATTTAACTTGGAGGACTAAATAATTTCGTTTATAGAGCTCAAAGTTTTCAATTTTAAGCTATAAAACTCAAAACAATCAAATCTTGATGTTTCCCAGAATCCTGAACCCTCAAAATATGCTGTTTCTTCTCAGCATATTATTTCTGTCTACCTCCAGTGCTGCCCGGAATAAATTAAATGATACCATTAATAGCGTAGTGGAAATAAAAGTTATTTCTTATAATATTCATCACGCCAATCCTCCTTCACAACCTGATTCTATAGATATAGATGCGATTGTTCGGGTAATAAAGGATCAGGATGCCGATCTGGTAGCGCTTCAGGAAGTAGATTCCGGCACGGAAAGGTCGGGAGAAGGGAATCAGGCCGCTATGATTGCTGAGAAATTGAATATGTATTTTTATTTTTCGAAGGCACTTAATTTCAACGGAGGAGAATATGGGAATGCAATACTTTCTAAATATCCCATAGAGGAAGCTGAAACTCACCCATTACCGAATGATCCGGAAGCAGATACAGAAGACCGCGTAATGGCTACAGGTAAAATCAGACTACCAGGAGGCAATAAAATTATTTTCGCCAGTACGCATTTAGACTATAAAGCAAACTCCCCGAGTAGAATCCGGCAGCTTAAGAGGATTCTTGAAATTGTGGAAAAAATGAACCTGCCGGTAATCCTTGCAGGAGACTTTAACGATGTCCCGGGCTCTGAAACTATAGATTTGCTCACTTCAGCTTTTAGGTTAAGCTGTAATAACTGTCCGCCAACTATACCCGTAATAGCACCCAGCAGGGCTATCGATTTTATAGCTTATAAGCATCCTCAACAAAAATTCAGCACAAAAGCGCACAAAGTCATTGAGGAGACCTATGCTTCAGATCATCGGCCGGTTTTTGCCCTAATTGAATTACTGAAATAATTTTGAGATAGCTTCTTAGTTTAAGCGCTGCTTCTTTTAGACCTTGGGTAATTAGCATTGAAACCAGCTTTGTGAACAAATCGACACAGGTTTGAGCATTGGTTTTTATTATCTTATTTTTGCCCAAATTCAAAAGACCGCTATGAATACCAGAGAAGAGCAACTTAAAGCATTCGATCGCCTCCTGACTATTATGGATGAACTCCGTGAGCAATGTCCCTGGGACCGGAAGCAGACCATGGAATCCCTTAGACATCTAACTATAGAAGAGACCTACGAGCTGGGAGACGCTATTCTGGATAATGACCTGGACGAGGTTAAAAAGGAGATAGGAGATGTGTTATTACACCTGGTTTTTTATGCGAAAATAGGAAGTGAGAAGAAGGCCTTTGATATCGCCGATGTTGCCAATAGTATTTGCGATAAATTAATTGCCCGGCATCCTCATATTTACGGAGATGTTGAAGTCGCCGACGAAGAAGAGGTGAAGCGAAACTGGGAAAATCTAAAATTGAAAGAAGGTAAAAAAAGCGTCCTGGAAGGGGTGCCGCGTTCGCTTCCGGCATTGGTGAAAGCCAATCGCATTCAGGATAAAGTAGCCGGGGTTGGTTTTGACTGGGAGGAGCCACAACAGGTTTTTGAAAAGTTACAGGAGGAATTGGGAGAACTGCAACACGAAGTCAATGCGCATAATCAGGAAAAAATAGAAGCCGAATTTGGAGATGTGCTCTTTTCTATGATCAATTATGCGAGATTTCTAAAAGTTAATCCTGAAAATGCCCTGGAACGAACCAACAAGAAATTCATACAGCGTTTTCAGTATCTGGAGACTAAGGCAAAAGAACAGAACAAAGCTCTAAAAGACATGACCCTGGCCGAAATGGATGTTTTTTGGAATGAGGCTAAATCCTTGTGATTTAAAGTTCAGGATTCGAGGTTGAAAATTGAAAAATATTTGATAGCCACGAATTCACGAATAGTTTCTTTCCTACCTGTTGAATTTTTAGACTTTTGCTTGAAAGTTATTGAATAACTCCGGATGAGTTCGCGTCTTGATCCATACTCCGGACGTTGACTTCGGGTTTTTTTATGAAGCGATAGCGGATAAAAAAAGTATCGGGAAGTCCTGGCCTAAGTCTAAAAGTAAAGCAGAATCTATTCTATTTACTGAATACGATTAGCTTTGGGGTAATTTCTACCTGCCTGAAACCTAAATTTTCTCGGATCCAGAGCAGACTTCCTTCGGTGTAGAAAAATACGTGCGTAGGGTCGTTCTTATAATACCAGTTTTCAAAATCGATGTCTTCTGAATAAAGAGAAGTTTTGCAATAGAGTTTACCCCCGGGATTTAATTTATCGCAGAGATCCCGGAATTCCCCTGCCGGATCATAGAAATGTTCCATTACTTCACAGCAAATAATAAAATCGTATGTATTCTCCAGGACATCTTTATCCGGAAAGAAATAAGGATCGTAAAGCGCTACTGAAAAACCCTGTTTTTCCAATTCGCTGGTGGCTACCGGTCCCGTGCCACACCCATAATCCAAACCTGAGTTTTCTACAGAAAAATCTTTTATGATCTCAGAAGTTATCGGGCTAACGAATTGCTGATAGCGGGGATCTTCTACATCATTGTTATGGGTTAAATAGCGTTCTTTTTCAGAATTTTGCGTTATGTAAAATTCAGGTAAGAGCTGTATGCCTCCACAATTGGTGCAGGCCACAAATTCCCGGTTTTCACTTTTCTGGAATGCTTTGGTTTTAGCACCGCATAAAGTGCATTTCATTCCGAAGAGATATTAATACAGCGATTTGATCTTTCGCAATTTTTCTTTCCAGACTTCAAGCTGCGCCTTATGGTCGGCGATATTCTTGTGAACTTCCTGTACCAGGGGATTATCCTCATCTACATTCGAGAAGAACTGAAGGTTATTCTCCAACTGGCGAATTTCGCCTTTGGTTTCTTCTATCTTTTTAGTAAGGAAATAATGCTCATTTTGCAACTTCCTGTCATCTTCAGCTTCATTAATGCTCTGGATCTTGTTTTCATACTTCATCATCTCGATCTTGGTCTTGTCCATGTCGATCTTGTTGAAGACCTGGTCCAGGGTTTTATTGAATTTTCCTTCAATAAATCTTTTGTTTTGAGGTACTTTCCCAACTTCTCGCCAGGCAGCGATTAATTCTTTGATCTTTGGAAGATCTTCTTTTTTATCGCCTGTTAATTCGAGGGCTTTTAGCCTATCGAGAATTTCCTTTTTCTTGTCGTAGGCTTCAAATTCTTCCTTGTTCTCTTCATTTCTATTGGCGTGTAACCTATCGAAATAGTGGTTGCAGGCCGCTTTGAATTGCTTCCACACCTTGTCGCTGTCTTTGCGGGGAACATGGCCAATCTTTTTCCAATCGGCCTGGACCTTTTTCATCAAAGGGGTAACGGTCTTGAAATCGTCGCTGTCTTTATTGTCTTCAGCGATTTTGATGAGTTCCTTTTTCTTCTCCAGGTTGTCGTACTGCTGCTTTTTGAGATTCTTATAGAAAGAATTCTTATTGCGGTTAAATTTTCTTACTTCCTGCTTAAACCGGCTCCAGGTTTCTTCATTTTTACTGCGCGGCACTTTTCCGGCTTTGAAGAACTCTTCTCTTAGCGCCTCAATTTCTTTGATCTTTTGTTGCCACTTATTGTGAGTGGTGTAATCCTCCTCGGCAATTAGCCTGATCTTTTCAATGATTTCCTGTTTCTTCTTCCAGTTTTCCTCAAATTCTTCATCGAGTTTGCTGAAGTATTCCTGGCGTTTATCGTGTATCTTTTTGGTGGTAGTGCTAAACCGATCCCAAATCTCCTCTCTAAACTCCTTGCCAACAGGACCGAGTTCCTCTTTCCACATTTTGTGCAGCATCTGTAACTCCCTAAAGGCGCGGTTCACATCTGCCTCCTGTAAAAGTTCTTCAGCACGGTCTATAACCTTGAGCTTCTGCTCGAGATTATGTTTAAAATCCATATCGCGGAATTCCCTGTTCAAATGCAGGAAATCATAGAAATTCTCTACGTGGTGATGGTAGGTGTTCCAAACATTATTGTACTGATCCCTTGGAATAGGTCCCGCGACCTTCCAGCGATCCTGAAGTTCTTTAAAATGCTTGTAGGTGGTGTTTATATTCTCTTCAACATCAATCAGGCCTTTTAATTCCTCGATGATTTCCAGGCGGGTATTAAGGTTTTTATTGAGATCCTGCTTGAGCTGCTGGTAATATTTATTGCGTTTTTCCTTATAATCAAAAATAAGGGAGTTGAAGCGTTTTTTTAGTGGAGTAGAGTAGTGGAAGTCTATTATGTTTCCGCCATCGGCTAGAAAGTCTTCTTTTTTCTCCTCCAGTTCTTCATCGAACTTCGCATTGAATTCAGCACGAATCTCGGCAACGTGCTCTTTTATGGCCTGTATCTTTTCTGTCTTTAAAAGATGCTCCAGCTCGTCTACCAGAGCTTCTTTGCTCATGGCGTGGTAGTCCTTCTGCGCAATATTGTGGCGCTCCCCGGTGCTTTCGTCTTCACTATGCTCTGCTACGGCATCATCTACATCTCCCTGGGCGTCTTTTGGAGTTTTGTCTTCACTTTTTACCTCATCCTCGTCTTTATCTAAAGATTCTTCTGAATCTACTTCTGGTTTATCTGCTGTAGCTTCTTTATCCTTTGCATCTTTAGTTTCTTCTGAATTCTTTTCTGAAGTAGTCTCAGGTTGCGTCCCAGGTTCATCTTCCTTTGAAACTTTCTCAGCTTCTACCATAGATTCTTCCAAACTATCGGCAGTCTCCCTGTCCTTTGAAGATTTTTCTGAAGAAGCTTCTTCTATTATAGCATCTTCCAATTCGCTTTCTTTTTCTTCCGGAATACTTTGTTGAGATCCTTTTTCTTTAGATTTTTTCTCTTCTTCTGGTTCAGAAAATGAATTTTCCTCGTTTACATTTTCCTGGCTTTCTTCCTGCTCCTTATCTTTAGGCTTTTGGAGGTTTTCGTTGGAAAGCTCTTCCTTTTTGTTTTCATTTTCTTCTTGAGACATATCTTTCAATGTTAAGGTTCGTCAATTTTTATTTAGGCTGAAAGATAGTAACTCCCCTAAAATTGGACAAACAATTGGCCCTATTTGTATAGATTAAAAACTAGCAGAATTAGGCTTAGGAATTCCAGATTTTCCAGGCAGCTTCGGCCTGCAGTTCCAGCATTTTTAGGCCATTGGAAACTCTTGCGCCTTGTTTTCTTGCCAGATCCATCAATTTAGTGCTTTCGGGATTATAAATGAGGTCGTAAACCAAATGAGAAGAGTTAATATACTGAAAAGGCAGCGGTGGGTGTTCTTCTACGGCGGGGAAAGTACCTAGTGGAGTGCAATTGATAATAATTGTAAATTCCTTTAAAAGCGCCTTATCTATTACCGCATAGTCAAGCTGGTTATTTCCCGGTTTTCTTGATACGAATCTGAACTCAATCCCAAGGTCCTCCAAAGCATAGGCTACTGCTTTTGAAGCGCCGCCGGTGCCAAGAATAAGAGCCTTTTTATGGGGCTTTTTCAACAATTCCTGAATCGATTGCCTGAAACCAATGAAATCGGTATTATGCCCGGTTAAGCTTTGGTCCTGTTCAATTTTTATGGTGTTTACCGCCCCGATATTTTCGGCATCGGCAGAAAGTCTATCCAAAAATGGAATCACCGCCTGTTTATAAGGAATAGTGACATTTAACCCGGAAATTTCAGGAGTGTTTTGTAGAATTTCAGGAAACTGACTGATGTCTTCCAGGTCGAAGTTTTTATAGGTTGCCGGGATGTTTTCCCTTTTGAACTTAGCTGCAAAATAGGTTCTGGAAAAAGAATAGTCTATGTTTTTTCCAACAAGGCCGTAAGTCTTCATTACACCGATTTAATTTTAGAGTTTCTCTTTTCATACCAGGCCAGTCCCAGTACGAGGAAGGCACCCAGAATAATGAAGAAAATCGCCAGCCAGGTCTCAGAGGAACTGAAGGATGGCAAATAGCGGTCGTAGTTATCCAATACCTTATTACCTGTGCTGTCTATCATAATTCTACCATCGGCGCCAATTTCATAGATCTTTTCCTTCCAGGGCCATACCACTCCCAGGGAACCGGTGATAAAACCTATAATAGTGGCAAAAGTATCTTTTTTATAATGCTTCAGGACGAATCCCAGCAGGTGGGATAAGCTCACAAGTCCCGCCAGGGAACCTAAGGCAAAAACGCCCATCACTTCTAAAAGCCGCATCCTGTCGGCATTATTTAAAAAACTGAAATCCAATAAAAAAAGATCAGCAATGGTATCGTAAAGGGCATTGACAGAATCTACCAGCAACAAGACGTAGTTTCCCAGTAAAATAAGGATGAATGAGCCTGATAGGCCGGGGAGGGTCATTCCTGATACGCCTACCATTCCGCAGAAAAACACAAACCAAAGATTGTCATTTTCCTTAGCCGGTTCCAGGAAACTAATGGCCAGCCCGGCCATAATTCCCATAGCTACAAAAGCCAGGCTGCGCTGGCTCCATTCCTCAAAATCCATACTTATGTAGTAGATGGAACCAATGATCATCCCGAAGAAAGAGGCCCACACAAATAGCTCATATTCCAGCATGAGTAGGTCCAGAAGTTTGGAAACGCTGAAATAACTTATAAGCATCCCTAAGATTAATAACCCCAGAAACTTACCATTTACATATTGATATAAACTTCCAAACCTACCATTTATTAGCAATTTGAAAGCTTTTAAATTTATCTTCTGAAGCGAATAGATAAATTCCTCATAGAACCCGGCCACAAATGCCACCACGCCTCCCGAAATTCCGGGGACTTTGTTGGCGGCACCCATTGCCAAACCTTTAAGTACCAGCAGTACTTTATCGGTAAGGGTTCTAGTTTGTTGCATCTTCCTGTTCAGGGTTTTTACTGGCAAAACGTTCTAAAAGGAAAATTAGCAGGAAGCCTGCCAGCATCAAAACTATGGCATAAAGGGTATTAGGCTCTCCGCTAAAGTTCCAGGGTAATACCGAAGCTTCTTTTAAAACTACCTCTTTCTCGCCGTATAATTCGGTTTCAAGAACTTCTTTCCAGGGCCATATTTTATTGAGTGAGCCGGCGATAAATCCTGTAAGAACACCCAGGGTGATATTGGTATAATGTACAAAAAGCCACTTCAGTAACTTAGAAAAACTTAATAGACCTACTACGGCACCCAATGCAAAAATTCCCAGCGTTTTAAAGTCGAAATCGTGTGCAGCCTCGGTTATGGTTTTGTAGGCACCTAGCAACACCAGGATAAATGCCCCTGAAATTCCCGGTAAGATCATGGCGCAAATCGCGATTGCACCTGCAAAGAAAATAAAAAGATTGCCGGTATTTGCTCCCAGGGGAGGTAGAGAGACTATATAAAAAGCAACAGCAGCTCCAATAATTAGCGAAAGCAGCACTTTAAGATTCCATCTTGGTATCTGGCTTCCTACATACCATACACTAGCGACTACCAGTCCAAAAAAGAAAGACCAGATAAGTATAGGGTGATTTTCCAGGAGATAGTTGGCCAGCCGCATTACGGTAAACAGGCTTATAAGGATACCTGAAAAAAGAGCGATAATAAAAGGACCGTTGAGTTCTTTCCACATCGCTTTAAAGCCATCTGTTCTCCAGGTTTTTAGCAGGGAAGGTTTTATCCCGCTAATGGTGGAGATAAGTTCTTCATAAATTCCTGAGATAAAAGCGATTGTTCCACCCGAGACGCCGGGAACCACATCTGCAGCACCCATAGCTACTCCCTTTAAGCTTATGGTAAGGTAATCATAGAAGCTTCTTTGCATTCCTGAAAATTAAAAATTCCATCCAAAGTTAGTAAAATAACTAAGAGAGCTTTATAAAGGAATTTATAATTTCTTTTACGCTTTTACGCTGAAAGATTTGCGGAAAAATTTCTTCGATGATGATGTAATATTCAGCATCAATTTTAAGACCGTTATTAAGGTGATAATAAGCTTTATCGCCTTCGTTAAGCTTGAAATATAATCCTGCGAGCCTGAATTCCACTTCGGCTGAATCAGGGTGAAATTCCAAAGCCTGATTCAGGTTTTTAACCGCAATTTCGAATTCACCTAAATCGGTAAGAATATCGCAACGTTTTATCCAGGTTTCCAGTTCGTAATTTCCCAGTTCAAGGCTTTTTTTATAGCCAATCTCTGCTTCTTCGTATAATTTCAGCCTGTTATTGATCTTTGCATAACGTTTCCAGTAAAGCACATTATCTTCGTCGATGCTAATGGCTTTATTGATATAGTAAAGCGCTTTCTGAAAGTTTTTATTCCTGATATAGAAATCGGTTATGGCGATCCAGCCCTTATCCAAAAGCGGATCTTCGTGTACGCACTGCTTGTAATGTTTTAAAGCAAGGTCGTCTAAACCGAGTTTCTCAAAGCATTTTCCAATTCGCAAATAAGCAAAAGAAGTAGGATCATCCAACTCCAGGGTTATCTTGTAGTTTTCTATGGCTTCGTTATAACGCCCGAGCTTCTCCAGAACTTTTCCTTTTTCAAGGTAAGCCCCTATAAAAATATCATCGCTTATTATTGCAAAATCAAAAGCCGAAAGTGCTTTCTCGTAATCTTTAAGATCAAAATATTGTTTCCCTATTTGATGCCAGGCTACCTCGCAGTATGGATTTTTATCCAGGTACATATTCAGGTAGTCGATAGCCTCTTCTTTCTGGTCAAGAAAATCGAAGCAATACATAATATTATAAAGTGCAGAATAGTCTTCTTCATCGGCTTCCAGACACTTCATAAAGCTAAACTTAGCCTTTTCGAAATCTTCCAGGAAGAGGTATTCCATCCCGATTAGTGAATATACATCGGCCTCATCCAGGGTGTTTTCCAGGGCCATTTCCAACATTTGTATGGCCTTAAGGTGCTCGTCTCTTTTGGAAAAGATCTGTGCTTTCTGAATATAGATCTCCTCATTAGAAGATTCCAGGTCCTGAAGTTCGCTAAGCAACCCGTCGGCAAGATCCAGTTTATCTTCAAATACCAGAATCTCTACCTTAAAGAGTTTTAGATTGGTAGAACTGGGATGTTGCGCCAGGCCTAACTTAACAGCCTTCTTGGCCAGCGCTATCTTACCGTTTTCCAGGTAGTAATTAATTATGTTCTCAAATTCGTTGGAATCAAAAAACAAAACATCGTTTGTTTTTAGCATAGATTCGAAGCGGGTGAGTGAGAAATTGTTTTCGTCGTTATGACTTAATTGCATAGACAGGGAATTACGGGATTTCTACAGTTCTAAATTTATAAATGTATATGTATGAAATCCCTTAAATTTTATATTGTTGTTAACAAATTAATTAACAGATTGTTTCTTGAGTATCAATGCCTTCCAGTGTGTCAATAATAATGCCACAAGCTTCCAGAATTTCTTCTTCTGATATTGTTAGCGGAGGAGTGATTCTCACTGCTTTTTTTTCAAACAAAAGCCAGAAAAGAATGAGTTGGCGCTCTTTGCATCTTAATATGACTTCATTGGCGATTTCTTCTGAAGGGAGAATAAGTGCAAGCATAAGTCCTTTCCCGCGAATTTCCTTAATTAACGGATGTACCAGCCTTTCCCTGATCAATTTTTCCTTCTGAAGCGCCTCTGCCATAAGGTCAGTTTCGGTAATCTCCTTTAAAGTGGCCAGGGCTGCCGCCGCAATTACGGGATGTCCGCCAAAGGTGGTTATATGTCCCATTTTTGGATTATCGCTTAGGCTATCCATAATTTCTGAAGAAGCCGAAAAAGCTCCAATAGGCATGCCGCCCCCCATACCTTTGCCCATAGCAACAATGTCGGGAACCACTCCGAAATTCTCAAATCCAAAGAGTTTGCCGGTACGTCCAAAGCCCGGCTGGATCTCATCCAGGATCAATAAGCTGCCTGTTGCTTTGCAACGCTGCTTCAGCTTTTTTAAATAATTATCTTTTGGAAGAATAATTCCCGCTCCGCCTTGTATTGTTTCTACGATAACTGCGGCAGTTTTTTCTGTGATCTTCCCGAGATCAGCTTCAGAATTAAAATTTATAAAACCAATATCTCCAAGCAGTGGCCGGAAAGGTTTTTGTCGTTCTTCAAAGTCCATAAGGCTTAAAGAGCCCATAGTGTTTCCATGATAGGCTTGCTTTGCCGCAAGTATCTGAGTGCGGCCGGTAAATCTCCTGGCTAGTTTAAGGGAGCCTTCAATGGCTTCGGTACCCGAATTGGTTAAATAGGTCTTTTCCAGGGGCGAGGGAAAATGTTGAGCCAGTAATTTTGTTAGTTCTACGGCCGGTTTTTGTGCATACTCTCCGTAAACCATCACATGCAAATAATTTTCGGCCTGCTCTTTTATGGCTTGTACAATTCGGGGATGGCAATGACCAAGACTACAGGCAGATACCCCGGCCACAAAATCAAGGTGTCTTAAACCATCGGTAGTATATATGTAGGAGCCTTTAGCGTGAGAGACCTCCAGGGCTAATGGATGTGGCGTGGTTTGCGCCTGGTATTTTAAAAAATCCTCTTTCAATTTTCTTCTCCTCCTTCTTCCTCTTGCCGTTCTTTATCCTGCAATTGTTTTAGCAATTC
The DNA here is from genome assembly GCF_036568425.1 of Salegentibacter sp. Classification (GTDB taxonomy): domain Bacteria; phylum Bacteroidota; class Bacteroidia; order Flavobacteriales; family Flavobacteriaceae; genus Salegentibacter. The sequence goes on from NZ_DATCSO010000002.1 coordinate 16,963, forward strand.
CTCTTCTTCCTTTTTTATATCAGTATCAGATGGATTATCATTATCCTGTCTGCCGGGAATAGTATCGCCTTTTCTCTCCTGTAATCCCGCAGGCAGTCTCAAGCTATCTTGTGCTGTGGTAGTACTGTCTTTTTGATTTTGAAGATCTTCCGGCCGAAGTCGGGAATTCTCATTTAGCAGCAAATCATCTTCTTCCCGTTCTTCAAAAAACTCTTCGGCTTCCTCAGGCAGTGGGATTCCTTTTATTGGAGTTAATTTGGGAACAGGCTTTCCTTTGAACAGGTCTTCCTTGCTTAACAGGCGTTCTTCACCCCGCCAGTTAAAACCATTCAGTTGCCGTGCATTAAACGGGAAATCCTCCTCGGGAGTCAGTGTACCATCCACGTTCTGATAGTAATAAATGTCGTCTATCTGCCTTTCGTTCATTAGGATCCTGATGGAACTCGAAAGTGTTTTATTTATTCCAATAAGTTCCTGCTCACTGTTCCTGCTGTAATAGAGGGTCTCGGTATTTTTATTGATATCTACCTGGAAAAGTTCATTGTTTTCAAATAATCCAACAAGATCCTGGCCTTTAACCTGGTTGTATCCTTTGATGCTGTCCTTTTGAATGAGGAAAGCATTATTAAAAACCCTTAAAGAATCCAGTTGTTCGGTTTCCACATTGCTCTGCAGATGGATGGTGTCACCGGTCATCTGGCTTTCTCCAGACCATAAAACCGGGCTTCGGCGCACACTGATTGAGGTGACCGGGCCTTGATTAATATTGATGAGTTTTGTTAAGCCTGTGGCCTGGTCGGTATAGATGGAATCGCTTTTCCCACTCATATCGCTCTTGAAAAGCCTTACATCATAATAGCCCCGGATAACACGATGATCTGGTTTTCCCGTGATCATAATAGTATCACTATGAATAAACAGCGAATCATTATCCTGCACCGAGGCGGCAACAGCTCGCTTTGTTATAAATACTGAATCCCTATCCCGATAAACCTCGGCGTAATGGCCGGTTACGAGACTTTTATTAATGGTATCGGTGACTTTGATATTATTTGTGGCTGAGGCGAAATTGGTATTCCGGTTAAAGTATAAACTATCACCTTCTACCCGGCGGTTGTCGTAATCAATCCGGGAATTCTTAACAAAATAACCGGTGTCTCCCCGGGTATCGTAAAATCCGCGTTCGCAGTAAACCGTGCTGGTTTCACTTTCAATTGTTGATGGTCCATAGAGATAAGCATGCCCACTCTCTGAATAAAAATCCAGTTGTTCTGAATTGATGATATATTCGGGGTTGGTTAACACTACCTCTGAAACAAAGGAATACTTATCTTCTTCCAGGAAGTATCTTCCAATATTACTGGTAAGCACACTTGCCGTGTCAGTTACTTTTCCTCCGCTACGGTAATAAGCCTGCTGTTTTTTCCGGTCAAAGAAAAGGCTGTCAGTCTCCAGGGTGGTTTGCGGCCGCTCCATTTTCACTTTTCCGCTGGCAAAGGCAAACTGGGTATTACCGTTATACTCGGCGTAATCGCTTTGCATCTTTACGGTGTCTCCCTGTTGCATTCTTACATTTCCATAGGCTTTGAAAAAGTTATCCTGATCGTAATGAATAGCCTGGTCGCACCAGATCTCAATTCCTTCGTGAATAAAATACACCTGGTTTTCAACTTTCCCTAAAATAATAGCTCCGGGATAACGCTCTTCGTTCTTGAGTGTCCGGTCACTGGTATAATCGATCTTTCGCCCCTCCTGTGCCCGGAGGATTCCTGCGGAAAGAAATGCTATTAAGAAATAAATGAAAAAGTTTCTCAAGCTGAATTTTTTTCAAAAGTAAATAATTTTAAGGGAATAGGCTTTTTAAATAAGGATAGCTGGTTTGTTTTAGAGAACATTTTCTTGTCATTATCATTTTGAACAAAATATACTTTTTTGGCAAAAAAAATAACAATCTTCTAAAATTAAGTATAATTTAAGGTTTAAAAATTATTCTTTAGAAAAGTTTAACGACATATATAAAACCGTTCCATACAGTGACCCGTAAGTTTATTAAATAACTAAAACTTAAATTATGGAAAAACCACGTATTAAGGTAGATGCGGTTACAGCAAAGCCTTCAAAAAACAGTAATTCCCGAAGAAAATTTCTTAAAATGGGCGGACTTGCTATGGCAGGTTCCGGCTTATTACTTTATGGATGTAGTGACGATGACGACATGCCTGATCCTAACCCTCCTGGGGAAGTGTTTGATCTGGGAAGTGGCGATGTGGGAATATTAAATTATGCGTATGCATTAGAACAACTTGAAGCCGCTTTTTATACCAAGGTATTAGACGGTTCTTACTGGGCCGGAGCTAGTGTGGAAGAAAAATTAATTTTAGAAGATTTATATGACCATGAGGTAATTCACCGGGAATTTTTCAAAGCAGCAATTAGCGCAAACGCTGAGGCTAGCCAGGTTTTACCAGAACTGGAATTTGATTTTAGCAGTGTGAATTTTGCAGATAGAGATTCTGTGTTAGGAACTGCAAGAGTCTTAGAAGATACCGGCGTAGCAGCATATAACGGTGCTGGCAGTTTATTGCAAACTCCAGATTTTCTAGTGCTCGCCGGGAAAATTGTTTCGGTAGAAGCAAGGCACGCGGCAGCGATCCGTTCCATTTATTTAGATAATGATACTGCTTTTGCAGGCGATGATATTATTGATAGCAATGGGCTTGATCTTGCTAAAGATCCGCAAACAATTCTTAGCGAAGTTGGAGACACAGGCTTCGTGGTTACCGAATTTACAGCCAATAATTTGCCGCAATAATTAACTAATCAAATTAAAAACAACATTATGGATATTATAAAATTTTTAGATGAATTTACTTCGGAAAGCCTTACCAGAAAAGCTTCTTCCAGGCGGGAAATGCTTGGCAGCTTAGGGAGTTTAGGTAAAAAAGCCGCTATGGTAGCCGTTCCCTTTGGCCTGGCTTCTACATCTGGTAAAGCATTTGCCCAAAACAGTGGTAACGATGCCACTTCTGCACTACAACTAGCCCTTAGCCTGGAATATCTGGAAGCCGAATTTTATATCAAAGCTTTAGATTCTGGTGTATTACCTAGTGGTGGTAGAGCTGAAGCGGTCTATAACCAGATTTCCAAACATGAATCTGCTCATGTTACTTTCTTGCAAACCGGTTTGGGAGATAACTCAATAGAATCACCAGAGTTCGATTTTACCGCGGGAGGAGCATTTGATCCTTTTAATCCGAATAATGATATGGCCTACGCTCAATTACTGGCATTAGCACAGGCATTTGAAGATACCGGTGTGAGAGCTTATAAAGGGCAGGCAGCTAATCTTATGGGAACCGACTTCCTTACTCCAGCTTTGCAAATCCACTCTGTAGAAGCGAGACACGCGTCAGAAATCAGAAGGTTAAGAGCCGATGTTCTCAACGAAAGTACCAATGAAAACGCATTAGGCTGGATAACCTTAGATAATCGTGGTCCTGAAATGCCAGAAGCAACCCAGGCGGTGTATGACGGTGAAGAAAATGTGACCCAGGGGGGAGTTGATCTGGTTAATGCTACGGGATTCAGCGCAGAATCGGTTTCACAATCTTTTGATGAACCAATAAGTGGTGATGTAGCTCAACAAATTGCCGGGTTATTCATCGCTTCGAATGAGGGATAATTAATTCTAAGTTCGTTGTTATGTCTAGTCCTAAATAACCGATACAGATTATTAAAGGATTAAATTTATTAATTAAAGCTGAACAATGTTCCCATTGTTCAGCTTTTTTGATTTATACTGTTTTCTTTTCAAGGTGCTTTGCTTGTGCATTTTATTTGGTG
>NZ_DATCSO010000003.1:0-34565 GCF_036568425.1 Salegentibacter sp.
CATTTTCAGCCATTGCATCGATTAAATCTGTTTTGTTCATAATTTGAATTTTAAATAAATTGTTGGTTAAACATTCTGTTAAATTGCTCTACAAATTTATATGGAATTCTTTCCCGTGCAAGTAATAACAAGGGAAAAGCCGTTTATTGTTAATAACTTTAACCTTTTGTTAATAAAGTTATGTAAGTTTTATTGATTTTTTGCTTCTTCAGTGGTGATAAGGGTTTACAGGAATTTTGCTTCCTCAGAGAATTTAAATCCGTTTAAAAGATCTTTTACCTTCATTTTTCTTTTTCCCGGAAGCTGAATTTCTTCTATTTTCAGAAAGCCTTTTTTTAGAGCTACTTTCAGGTTTTTATCTTCTATTAGAATTGTCCCGTTAGGCAGATCATGCACAGCATATTCTTTTTTGCAATTAAAGATCTTTACCTTTAACTTCTCTCCATTGTTTTTTAGGATGCACCAGGCCGCTGGATATGGGTTTAGACCACGAATATGATTATAAACTTTATCCAGATCCTGAGTCCAGTCTATTTTTGTATTTTCCTTTGTTAGTTTGGGAGCTTCTTTTAAAGAAAGACTTTCAGGCTGTGGTGTAGAGGTTATATTTCCTTCTTCAATTTGCTGCAGGGTTTTGGTGATTAATTTTGCCCCTTTATGCATTAGCTTGTCGTGTAGCGCTCCAGCAGTATCTTCCGGATCTATTGCTACCTCTTCCTGTAGAATCATAGCCCCGGTATCTATTTTTTCATCTAAAAAGAATGTAGAAACTCCCGTGGTTTTTTCTCCGTTTATTATTGCCCAGTTAATCGGGGCTGCTCCGCGGTATTGAGGCAGGAGAGAAGCGTGCAGGTTGAAGGTCCCCATTTTAGGCATTGCCCAAACCACTTTTGGGAGCATCCTGAAGGCCACGACCACCTGTATGTCAGCCCGCAATCGTTTAAGATCCATTAGAAAGTCTTCCGATTTAAGATTTATTGGTTGGAAGACCGGTAAATTGTGCTCCACTGCAAACTGTTTCACCGCACTTTGCTGCAGCTTACGTCCACGGCCGGCAGGTCTATCGGGAGCAGTAATGACCCCAACAATATTAAATCCATTTTTGAGAATTTCTTTAAGGCAATGCACCGCGAATTCGGGAGTCCCCATAAAAATTATTTTCAGGTCTTTCATCAATCTTTAATTTTGTAGGTGTTTGTTTTAGTGCGATAAATTATTCCTTTTTCGGTTAAAAGTCGTAAAACTTCCAGAACATGGTCCTCCGGATATTTAACATTTTGGATTATATCGCGGGAGGAATATTCTTTCTGCTTTAAAAGTGGTAAAATAACCCTGTAGATATTATTCATGTCGGTTCGGGTTAAAACCTTTTTGGTTGTGGTACAAGTCGAACATATTCCGCAATCTTCCACGTTTCTCTCACCAAAATATTCCAGTAATTGCCGGCTTCTACAAACTTTCTCATTTGCTATGTAGTCCAGGATAGCCTGAATATTGGCTTCTTTGGTCTTTTTCTGTTCTTTGATATAAGCTGAAAAAGGATTAATTGTATTGTCGTCTTCCCGCGGCATCCAAAAGCTAATATTCGCATCGTGTTTAGCATGAGTGAAATCTGCAATTCCCTGCTGCTGAAGTTCTCCTAAAAGATGCAAGGCTTCCTTTTCATTAATTCCGGTTTTATCTGAAATTGTATTGAGGCTAATCCCGATTGGATTTTCCAGGACTCCACCATAAGTTCGCAGAACAGCCTTTGCCAATAGACTGTATTTTGGATTCTCCCCGAGAAAGTATTGTAATTGCTTTCCTGATACGATAAACTGCAATTCTGTTTTTTTATAAAATTGTTCTGAGAGTTTGAGAATTCCGCAGCGATCCAGTAGCTGAAGTGCCTGATATGCTTTTATGGTATTAAATTTATAATGCTGACAAAACTGTCCGAAATTAAAATTGTGGTTTGTGTTTTTTCCTTCCCCGTATGCGATCCTGAAATAAGAATTTAATTTCCGGTAAATCTGCTTAACATCTGCAACATCGGGAATTCCTGCCAGAAACTGATTCCTTAAAACCGGAATGTCGCTGGTGTGGGTAATAATAGTTGCCGCTGCAGGGTTTTCATCACGCCCAGCACGCCCAGCCTCCTGGAAATAACTTTCAATGGATTCGGGTAGATTCAGGTGGAGTACTTGCCTAACATCGGGTTTATCTATACCCATTCCAAAGGCTGTAGTAGCTACTATTATATGGATTTTATTATCTAACCAATTTTGTAGTTTCTTTTGTTTCTCTTCAAACTTTAATCCGCCGTGGAAGCTTTCAGCTTTGTAATTATTTTTTTTCAGGAAATTAGTAACTTCAATAGTAGCTTTCCTGCTTCTTACATAAATAATCGCCGATTCCTCTTTTTTGTTTAAGAGCTGTAATAAGCGGTAATTTTTATCTTCAGCATTTATAACATTGTAAGCGAGATTTTTCCTGAAAAAAGATTGCTTGAAAATCTCAGCATCTTTCAATTCAAGTTGGGAAACAATATCTTCTACTACCTTTTGGGTTGCAGTAGCCGTAAGGCCCATTACCGGTACTCCGGGTTTAAGCCTTCTCAGAATATTCACATTTCGGTATGCCGGCCTGAAATCGTGGCCCCAATGTGAAATACAATGCGCCTCATCTACAGCGATAAGGTTGACATTCATACGTTTAATTCGTTCCTGGACTAATTCCTGCTGAAGTCTTTCCGGAGATAGGTATAGAAATTTGTAATTTCCGTAGATGCAATTGTCCAAAGCGGCGTCCAGATCCTGAAAAGAAATTCCCCCGGTGAGCGCCATTGCTTTTATGCCTTTATTCTTTAAGGCATTAACCTGGTCTTGCATTAATGCGATTAAGGGTGATACAACAACACAAATTCCTTCACGGTACAGTGCCGGAACCTGGAAACAAACCGATTTACCTCCCCCGGTTGGGAGAAGGGCAATAACATCTTTATTTTTTAATGCAGTTTCTATAATTGGCCACTGCATGGGCCTGAAGGATTTATGCCCCCAGTATTTTTCCAGTATGTGTGTGGCTTGCTGCAAATATGTTATTCATCAATTGTCTTTAAAATAAATTCCGACCGCTCTTTTACAGGAGCTTTGGGTACTTCAACAGGATTGTAACCATAGCTTTTATATATGTCTACAAGATGCCTGGAAATACGCCTGGATTCATTAAAAGACTCATATCGCTCGTTATCGCTCACGTAAATTTCCGGCCATGGAGGTAAGATAAAAATTTTATCGTAGATGTGGTTTTTACAGGCTTCAATAAATTCTGACGGATACTTTGTATTGAAATATTCCATATAAGCGAGCACATCGGGAATTCCGCGATCTATGAATACGGTAGTGGCAGGGAGCATATCGGCTTCTTTATGTTGCACGATTCTCCCTTCCAGCAATTTTTGGCTAAAAAGTAAAGGTTTATCCAGAAAAAGCTGATCTATACCTTGTTTTTGGGCCTCGAGGGTAACCTGTCTGGAAATCTCGTGTAAGCATTCGTGACCCTGGGCCTCTAACATTCGGATGATGGATGATTTACCGGTGCCGGGGCCGCCGGTTATCACAATTTTTTTTGTTTTCACGCTGCAAATTTCGTCATTTGAATCCGATTATAAAAATGTAACCAAACTATGTATCTTTGCATAAAATAAATGAAGAAAGGAATCTTATGAGTGAAACAAATAATCCAGAAGAATTTTACGCTAAACTCAAAGCGCAATTACACGAGACTTCTTTATGGCCTACAGAGTATCTTTATAAATTCATTATTCCTACTGAAAAAGAAAAAATTGAAAAAATAGAAGGCATTTTCAATAATATGGGTGCGGTGATCACAACCAAACAATCCAAAAACGGCAAATACACCAGTGTTTCTGTAAATGTGAGAATGAAAAACCCCGATACCGTAATCGTGAAATACAAAGAAATTGCCAGTAATGTAGAAGGCGTAATTTCTCTGTAAATGATTAAAAAGTTTGTTGTTGGAATATTTCTGGATAATATTTAGTATTTTGCAGCGATTAACTTCTACAGAAAACAATCACCTAATAAATTTCTATTTTGACACACGCATTAGAATATAACTCTGAAAGGAGTCATCTTATTATTCCTGAATACGGCAGGCATTTACAAAAAATGGTAGATCACGCCGTAAGCATAGAAGATGACAAGGAGCGCAATAAAGTAGCCAAGTCTATTATTGCTGTTATGGGAAATATGAATCCTCATTTAAGAGATGTATCTGATTTTCAACATAAACTTTGGGATCAATTATTCATTATAAGCGACTTTAAACTGGATGTGGAATCTCCTTTTCCAAAACCAACCAGGGAAATGCTGTCTGAGCGTCCCGAAATGCTTGAATACCCTCAAAACTTTCCAAAATATCGTTTCTACGGAAACAATATTAAGCGAATGATCGATGAGGCGAAAAAATATGAAGAAGGACCACTCAAGGAGGCTTTGGTTTTGTCTATTGCTAATCATATGAAAAAATCTTATCTAAACTGGAATCGAGACTCTGTTGAAGATGAGGTTATTTTTGACCACCTAAATGAGCTTAGCAATGGTGCCATTAACCTAAAAAATACCGATGAGGATCTTAGCGAGGCAGCTAATTTATTACGCAATAAGAAAAAGCACTCCAAGGCACCTTCTAAGAAATCTAACCGTGGCAAAGGCCGCAAGCGTCACTAAAATCTTTTATTTTTCATGGGAACTTTCCAGATTGAAGGAGGACATCGTTTAAAAGGAAATATCCAGCCGCAAGGTGCTAAAAACGAAGCTCTCCAAATTCTTTGCGCAGTATTGTTAACTTCCGAAGAAGTAACTATAAACAATATTCCAGATATTCTTGATGTTAACAAACTCATTGGGCTTCTTAAAAACCTTGGTGTTAAAATCAGTAAAAAGGGAAAGGGGAGTTATACTTTTAAGAGCGATGAGCTTAACCTGGATTACCTGAGCAGCGATCAATTTAAAAAAGATGGAAGCGGCTTACGGGGATCGATTATGATAGTAGGTCCTTTACTTGCGCGTTTTGGAAAAGGCTTTATACCTAAACCAGGAGGAGATAAAATAGGTCGCCGTCGTCTTGATACCCATTTTGAAGGTTTTATAAAATTGGGTGCGGAATTCAGATATAATAAAGAGGAGCGATTTTATGGGGTGGAGGCACCCAACGGCCTTAAAGGAAGCTTTATGCTGCTGGAAGAAGCCTCGGTTACAGGAACTGCCAATATCGTTATGGCCGCGGTTTTAGCTAAAGGGAAAACCACTATTTATAATGCTGCCTGTGAACCCTATCTTCAGCAATTATGCAAAATGCTAAATTCAATGGGGGCAAATATTAAGGGTGTGGGCTCTAATTTGCTTGAAATTGAAGGGGTGAAAAGCCTGAAAGGTTGTGAACACACTATCCTTCCGGATATGATAGAAATAGGATCCTGGATTGGAATGGCGGCAATGACTAAAAGTGAGATCACCATCAAAAATGTAAGATGGGATATGCTGGGATTAATTCCTACCACTTTTAGAAAGTTGGGAATCACCATTGAACAAAGAGGAGATGATATCTTTATTCCTGCTCATACAGATGGTTATGAAGTACAAAGTTTTATTGATGGATCTATAATGAATATTAGCGATGCTCCCTGGCCGGGGTTTACTCCCGATTTATTGAGTATTCTGCTGGTTGTGGCAACGCAGGCAAGAGGAAGCGTGCTCATACATCAGAAGATGTTTGAAAGCCGACTTTTCTTTGTAGATAAACTTATTGATATGGGGGCGAAGATCATTCTTTGTGATCCTCATAGAGCAACAGTAATTGGCCATGATTTTAAATCGCAGTTAAAAGCTACTACGATGAGTTCCCCCGATATCAGAGCCGGAATTTCATTATTGATTGCTGCACTTTCTGCAAAAGGGATATCCCATATACATAATATCGAGCAGATAGACCGCGGCTATGAAAATATTGATGAGCGTTTAAAAGCGATTGGAGCAAAGATTACAAGAATCTAGATTCTATTTGAAATTTATATAAAAGAAAAAGGCTGTTTTCATATAGATAACAGCCTTTTTTTGCTTTCACTTTTCTGTTTTAAGCTTCTGTTTTAGCTTTCTCTTTGCTTTCCTTATAATGAAAGAGATTTTGTTCTTTAATCATCTTAGTGGTCTTTTCAGGTAGCATTTCTTCCCAACCTTCTTTTCCTTCACTAATCATTTGCAATATCTCTCTTGAAAATACACCAAGTATTTCAGGGTTATAGTTTTTAATATCTTCTACACGGCCGTTGTATTTGAAGAACTTATAAAGTTCTTTCATTCTTGGGTGCACTTTTAAATTATCACTGGTAGTAATCTCGCCGGTTTCAGGGTCTTTAAATGGATAGAGGTATACTTTCAGGTCTTTGAAAAATAGTTTACCAAAAGCTTCCAGAATTCCTCCGCTTAAGTGACGATAGTATTTTTCATCAAAAACATCAACCAGGTTATTTACCCCCATTGTTAGACCCATTCTTTGTTTTGAGTATCTCGAGAAATATTCAACTACGCGATAATATTCCTGGAAGTTCGAGATCATTACCGTTTGTCCTAAAGAGCAAAGCAATTTGGCCCGGTCCATAAAATCCCGTTCATCAATCTCTCCTTCAGCTCTGAGGTTTGAAAGAGTGATTTCAAAGATCACTTCTGTGTTATTTTTTTCTACCTTATTTTCTGCGAGGAACATCTCCAGGGATTTTTCATACATATCCATGTTTACCTTGGTAACCGGTCGGAAGCTTCCGCGTAGCGCCAGAATATTTTTTTTGTAAAGTACGGCAGCGGGAAGCACGTTATTACCATCAGGAGAAAACATAACAGCCTCGGTCATCCCGTTCTTAACCAGTTGGAGGCTCATCAAACGGTTATCTACGTTTTTAAAACGAGGCCCGCTGAAGTTAATAGTATCTATTTCAATTTGGTCTTTATCGATATGATCGTAAAGATATCTCAGTAATTTTTTTGGGTTATCATATTTGTAATAGGCACCATAAATAAGATTTACCCCTAAGATTCCAAGGGTGTTTTGCTGGTGTCTGGCGTCATTTTCATGAAATCTTATATGAAGACTTATTTCGTTATAATCTTCATCGGGTTTAACCTGATACTTAATACCAATCCATCCGTGTCCCTTATATTTCTTAGCGAAATCTATGGTTGCAACCGTGTTGGCATAACTAAAAAATAATTTATTGGGGTGCTTTTCCCGGGAGATACGGTCTTCTATTAGGTTAATTTCGTGCGACAACATTTTTTTAAGCCGGGCTTCTGTCACGTAACGTTTGTCTTCTTCAATCCCATAAATGGAATCACTAAAATCTTTATCGTATGCACTCATCGCCTTGGCAATAGTTCCGGAAGCACCACCGGCACGAAAAAAGTTTCTAACAGTTTCCTGTCCTGCACCAATTTCTGAGAATGTTCCGTAGATATTCTCATTTAGATTGATGCGAAGGGCTTTACTTTTTATTGAAGGAACATTTTCAAATTCCTTGTCGCCCATTATGGTTATTGGCATAATTCTTCTTTTAAAGTTTCCTGTTTTTTGTCCTATCAAAGGTACTAAATCGTTAAAGTAAACAAAAAATTATATTTACTTTTGTGACCAAAATCATCTTTGTTGGAAGTTACATTTTTAGGTACAGGCACGTCTCAGGGAATTCCAATTATAGGAAGCAATCATCCGGTTTGTTTGAGTAAAAACCCAAAGGATAAACGTCTCAGGGTTTCAGTATTGGTACAATGGGAAGGGTATAATTTTTTAATTGACTGTGGTCCCGATTTCCGGAGCCAGATGCTGTCTAACAAGGTTCAAAAACTTGACGCTATTCTCTACACTCACGAGCATAACGATCATACCGCCGGGCTGGATGATATTCGACCTTTTTTCTTTCGCCAGGGTGATATTCCTGTATTCGCTCACAAAAGAGTGCTTAAAAGCCTGAGAAAGCGCTTTGACTATATTTTTGAAACAGAAAATAAATATCCGGGTGCCCCAGGTGTAATTGAGAATGAAATTGTAAATAAACCTTTTTATTTTAAAGATCTGGAAATAACTCCTGTAGATTTCGATCATAACAGGGTTCAGGTTTTTGGCTTTAGAATGAAAGATTTTGCCTATCTAACCGATCTGAAATCCATCGAAGAAGAGGAAAAAGATAAACTAAGAGATCTAAAGGTGTTGGTGGTAAATGCCCTTAGAATTGAGCCACACCATTCTCATCTAAACCTTAAGGAAGCGCTGGAATTTATTGACAACTTAAAGCCTGAAAGGGCTTACCTTACTCATATAAGCCACCTGCTTGGATTTCACGACGAAGTGCAGGAACAATTACCAGAAAATGTTTTTCTGGCCTATGATAATTTGAAAATCACTATTTAAAATGCGTAATAAAATATTATTGTACCTGTTTATCTTCAGTGTACTTTTCACCATATTCATCTATGTGAATGATAAAAGGATTCTTGATTCTCTGCAGGAAGATCTGGCAAACCGGGAGTTGAAAATAGAAGAGTTGGAAACAGAAAATGAAATTCTTAAGGCTAAGAGTGATAATCTCCGGTATTTTTCTTTGAAGGAAAACGATGATGCTATTACCTACTTTGAGAATATGGGTATAAATTCAGAGGAAGTGATCGCAAAAATTGAAGACGAATTGATAAGCCGTAATCTTGCCGAAAACGATAACGAACTGGTGCCTTATGAGGGAATGGAAGGATTAATGCGTTTCAATAAAATAGAGGTTTTGAACCACAAATGGATTATTGCAGATTTTACCGATGGCACTTATTGGGGAGAAGTTTTCTTTAGCTATGAAGTGGATAAGGATAGCCAGATCATTTTTAACCGGGAGAAATCTTTTCTCTATCCTTTAAATTAGATCCTTTTTTCGAGCCAGGATTTAAATTCGAAAAAATTCTGAGGAGCTACCCCGTGGCCTACAGGAAATTCTGAATACTGATTTTTTATCCCCAGCTTATCTAAAAATGGTTTGTTTTGGCGTGCCCACTGCACAGGTATTACCTGATCCTGAGAGCCGTGTGAACAATAAAAATCCAGGTTTGAAAAATCATTTTTTTCATATCCGTTTTTTAAAATCCCCTGGTTTATATAGCCGCTAAGTGCGATTATGTTTTTAACTTTTTCCGGGTAGGAGAGGGCAACCGCATAGCTAAGAATGGTACCCTGGCTAAATCCCAGTAAGCTCACATTGTTTTTATCCACCTTATATTCCTCTACGGCTTCATTTATAAAATTAGCGATCCTGTCTCGCGATTCAACCGCCTGCTCATCATCGCTGAATTTCCCATCGGTATTGTCCCAGTGTATAGCATACCAGGCATTGCCGAAAGCTTGCATAGGGTAGGGAGCTCTTACCGAAATGATAAAAAGTTCTCCGGGTAATTCTTCGGCAAAAGAAAAGAGGTCGTTTTCATCGCTGCCATATCCGTGCAACATAATGAGTAAAGGAGTTTTTTCAGAAGCTATCGAAGGTTTGCGAACAAAGTGATGGAGAGAAAGTGATGTTTGCATTAATTTACTGTACTAAACCATTTTTGATAATAATGCCCAAGTATTGGAACAACTTTTTGTTCCCCCTGTATTGCTGTTACAAGTCCGTAAATTCCCAGGATAGCAATAAAAATATAGAAGGCCGATGAGACCAACCAGCTGTCGAACAGACCTACAAGAACGCCTAATACATAAAAGGTGATATGAATTCCCAGCGCTTGCCTAATATGAAATGAGGCAAAAGTGTTCTTACTCTCAGAATTCATAAAGTAGGCTATTATAGTACCTATAATGGTCAAATAAGCTACAATAGCTGCGGTTTTACCTTCTTCAACGAGGGTTTTCATCTTTGGGATTATTTGTTTTTTACAAAGGTATGAAATCTTAGTTTCTTTAGACGGTAAAACTTCCCTTTTCAGTGACGACTCCTAAAGCTCTTCCCTTCATTTTATGATCGAGAAAAATACTGTTTTTAGAGGTCGAAAATATGTGATCTAAACCGAAAACAGATTCCTCCTTCACTTCAAACAGACTTAGGTTTGCCGGATTCCCTTCGCTTATACTTATATTTTCAATTTTAAATCTTTCCTTGCCGCTGGTGAGGAATTCAATGCTTTCTTCAGTAGTAAAGATGCTGTTTAAAGCTCCAAAGGCAGATTCCAAACCTATACTACCATAAAGTGCATTATCAAACTCCACTTTTTTATTTTCGGTGTCAATAGGGGTGTGGTCGCTGGTTACCATATCTATGGTTCCTTCTTTGAGACCTTCTCTGAGAGCTTTAACGTCTTTTTTAGTACGAAGCGGTGGCAGAAGCTTCGCGTTGGTATTAAATTCATTTAAAAGTTCGTCTGTTAATGCCAGGTTATGGATTGCAACGCTGCAGGTTACATCCAATCCTTTATCTTTAGCTTCTTTTATAAGTTTTACAGCTTTTTCTGTAGAGATCGTTGGAATATGCAATTTTCCGCCGGTATATTCCAAAAGATAAAGATCACGGGTAATTTGTAATTCTTCTGCCAGGTCAGGGATACCCTTTAACCCAAGCATTGTACTTTGGTAATGTTCATTTACCATCCCATTACCGGCAATACGGTTTTCCTGGGGAAAGGATTGTACCAAAGCATCAAAATTCTGAGCATATTGCAGAGCAAGTTTCAATAAATTGGGATTGCCTACAGATCTTTTGTAGTCACCAAAGGAAATAGCGCCGGCCTGTTGCATATCATAGAGCTCAGCCAGGTCTACACCCTTGCTTTTAACGGTTAAGGCTCCAACCGGATGTAAGCTTACCGGATGTTTTCCGGATTTTGATAAAACCGAAGTAATCGCACCGTTATTATCTAAAATCGGGGAAGTGTTAGGATTTAGTGCTACAGCAGTAAATCCGCTTTTGGCGGCAGTATCTAATCCATTGGCGATAGTTTCCCGCTCTTCAAATCCCGGCTCCCCAAAACTTACACTAGAATCGAACCAGCCCCGGGAAACGTGCAGATCTTTAAATGAAATACGTTTGCTGACCTTTGTTTGAATATCGAGCCCAATTTTCTTTATGATTCCATTTTCAATTAAAATGTCAACTGTTTTCTGATGAAAATCAGACTTACGGTCTAAGATGGTGGCCGATTTAATGAGTAGTTTCATTTGAGGTATTTTAAAAGGAGCATTTCTGCGGTTAAAAAAATCAGTGCTAAAATAACAAACCATTTCCAAAGCGCCTTGCTTTGAGTTGCGGTTCGTACATTATTAAAATATTCCGAAACGGATTTGTAGACTTCGGCGTTAATAAAGTCTTCATAATTAAGACCGCTACTTTCCTGGCGGGAATAGTTATAACTAACGTTTCCAGTTTTCTCGCCTTTATAGATTATGCTATAATTTCCTGAAGTTGCCGGCAGGTCCTTTGTGTGGAGTACAATTTTTCCTGCAAAGGCCTGCTGAGCCGGAATAAAGTTTTCATTTTCTGATACAAGACTAATCACTTCATCCCCACTGTTTGTTATGGGTACTTCTATCTGGTTAGTACGGTTTACCTGGTAATATAATTGGGGTAGGCTAAGAGCAGTTCGCCCCAGATTATAGAATATTGGTACTATAAGCGGTGCGTTTTTGAAATTCGAATTTTCATTGTTTAAAGGCGCTGCAAAAAGATAAATATTTCCCTGTTCATTTAAGAAAGCAGAGTTATCCTGGAATCCCAGAATCGTATTTACACCAGCAATTTGGTAATAACTTTTAATTTTGGGATAATCGAAATTTTTTACTTCTTCCTCAAAGACCCCATTTAAAAGAGGATGGTCAAAAGCGATATTCGTAATCAAAAGTTCCTGTGTTTGTAAGCTGCCATAACCAGAGGCCGGTAAATTTCTTAGAAAAGAATTGATCGCTGTATTTTCTTCTGAAGGTATGATAATAATAGTCTTACCTTCCTTATACATCTTCTGCAATTTATTGCTTAAAGATGCTTGCATTTCTTCCAGCTCATTCAAAATTATAAAAGAAGCTCGTGAAAGCAGATTGTAATCAATATTGCCTGAAGTGAAATTATAGAATTCAAATTCGGGCTTAGTGAATATTCGATCCAGAAAATCTGCCCGGGTTAAATCATTTGAAATTGCTGCTCCAGTAATCTCCTGGGGAGGATTAATGCTAAAATATAGCCGGTTATCATATTGTAATCCGTTGTCTTCAATCTCCAGTCTACCCGCCGAAACCTGTTCGTTCCTCAATTTAAAACTCCCTTCCAATCGGTCCTGGTTGTCTAAAGTAAAGGTTTTTCTGGCCAGTAATTCTTCAGCCTTAAAAGCACTTACCGTGATCTGTTCTGAATTTTTTCTGTTGCTTTTTAGAATAAAATTAAGTTGTAAAAACTCTGGATCGCGTTCTTCTATATAGAGGCTGTCCAGATTAAAGTTGGTGAAATTTTCTGCTTTAAAAGGGACAAGGTGATAACTGGTTTTTCCTTTCGCCTGTTCAGGGAAATTCAATTGTTGCTGAAAATCTGAAAGTATGAGTACTTCAGCAGATATTTTTTTATCAGAAAATTGAGAAGTTTTTAATTTGAGGGATTGTATGTCCAAGGAGTTTGAGGAAAATTCGGTTTGCTGAATTCTGTTTTTTAGTTCCTCAGAATTTAAATTTCGATACTCTTGATCATTGGTAATGAAATGAAAGTTTCCTTCTTCAGGAATATTCTTTAATAGATCTTGTATAGCGGTGTTCAGGAGTTCACCAGATTTCCCCATTGCCTGCATGCTAAACGAGTTATCGAGGTAAATTACTTTTTCTGAAGTTGTTCTGTTTTGCTCTTCGGCAGGAAGGTATGGCTGCGCGAAAGCAATAATAATACTCCCCAGGGCCATTATTCTCGCGAACAATACGAGCCATTTTTTTAGTTTCGAGCTCTTCCGGGTTTCCCGGGAAATCTTTTTAAGGAACTTTACATTTGTAAAATCCTCTTTTTGGTACTTACGTAATTGGAAAAGATGAACAAGCAGCGGAATAAGCAGAAATACAAGGGCGAAAAGAACTTCCGGCTGTCTAAAATGCATGCTGACTTAAATGTTTCTCAAATATAGGAAATGAAACGCTAAAGCCTCTTAATCCTGAATTTAAAATTACTACCAACTCCGGGTGTTGATTGCACTTCTATTTGGCCGTGCATATTTTCTATATGTTTCTTAACGGTAGCCAGGCCAATTCCGCTTCCCGGGTTACCATAGCGATCATTGGTATCTAAAGTGGCGAAGAGTTCAAAGGCTTTCTCAACTTTTTCTGGTGGGATCCCATTTCCGTTATCTTCAACTTCGAAGTGATAAAATGAATTGCTTTCTCTAAACCGAATATCGATCTTTCGTTGCTCCTTATCGTTATATTTTAAAGAATTGCTCAATAGGTTCATAAACACCTGGGTAAGTGCTGCTTTATTTATATTCTGAAGTTTTCCTGTTTTGGGATAATTGATCTCAATATCATCAGAAATATTATAAAGATCAACCACACCTTTTAATAGCTCTGGAAATTCCACATTTTCGTAATCCTTTTCAAGAATATGATCGCTGCGGTAGAAGTTTAGAATTCCATCTACATAATTCCGAAGGGAATAGGAGGATTCTACTAAAAAGTTAAGATAATCTTTACTCTGTTCATCAAGTTTATCCTCGTTTTCCTCTTTCAGGAGTTCTGTTAAGGAAATAATATTGGCTAGGGGCGATTTTATGTCGTGGGAAACCAGGCTTGCAAATTTTTCAAGCTCCCGGTATTTCTGTTTTAATGAGCGTTGTACGTGATGTAATTTATAGGTTTGCTTTCGTGATTCGAAAAGGTTCATGCACTGGTTAGCCAAGGCTTCCAGGGATTTAAGCTGATTTGGTTTTAGTACTCTGGGTTTAACATCAAAAACGCAGAATACGGCTATGGCATGCCCCTGCGAATTCACTAATGGTACTCCGGTAAAAAACTGGTATTCCTGCTCATAAAGACCGGCAGCTCTTTCAAAAACCTCCGGGTTATCTGATTTTTGAAGGATAAGAAATTTTTCTTCTGAATGTATACTGAGTTCACAAAAGGAATTTTTACGGGAAATCGAGGAAAGTTCTGTGCCGTAAACCGCTTTA
Source organism: Salegentibacter sp. (assembly GCF_036568425.1). Classification (GTDB taxonomy): domain Bacteria; phylum Bacteroidota; class Bacteroidia; order Flavobacteriales; family Flavobacteriaceae; genus Salegentibacter. The sequence continues at coordinate 14,211 of NZ_DATCSO010000003.1, forward strand.
CTCCAAACCTCTTTCTTTCCGATAATGTTGATTTTAGCAACAGGAACTTCGCATATCTCGGCGGCAAGAAAAGTTAATTGATCATAATCCTTGTCGGGACCCGATTTAAAAATAGCATATTGTGCTAAAGCAGCACGTCGTAATTTTTCGTTAACTGATACTGTATTTTGTTGCATACCCCAGGATGACTTCCTTTAAATTACTAAATTTTATACAACTAAATAAATTTTAAGCTGGTTATTTAGAAGTTCGCTTTGCCGAAAATGTAAATTGAGTACCCCGGCCAGGATGAGAGTTTACTTTTATATTTCCACCCAGGTTTTTAACTAGTCTTTTTACAGTAGAAAGGCCAATTCCATTTCCTTTATTTCCTTTTCTGTCAGTGACTTTCAGGGTTTTAAACATTTGAAATATTTCTTCCTGTTTGTCTTGTGGGATTCCAATTCCGTTATCGGTAATACTGAAATAATAAAAATCAGGAGTTTGTCTAAAATCAATATCTATAATGATCTTATCACTTTTATTATATTTCAAGCTATTGCTTATAAGATTTAGAAAAATCTGTTCCAGGGCAGCCCGGTTGGTTTGGATGGTTATATTTTCATGGGGGAGGTTTATATCTACATTATCTGTGATATTAAATAGATCAATGATTTCCTCCAGCATATGGTGCAAATCGAATTCCTGTTTCTTGAATTCTGAAGTATCATTACTTTCATAATGATTTAATAAGCTATTGATATAATCACTTAAATTTAATCCCGCACTCTTTAAATTTTTAAGGTATTTAATCCCCTCTTCCCCTAATTGGTCACTATACTTAGCCTTTAAAATATCGGCTGTAATAATCATATTGGCCAATGGCATTTTCATATCGTGTGAGACTACTCCTGCGAAATCTTTTAAGGCGGTATTATGCTCTTTTAATTCCTTCTCTATCTTTTCCAGATGTTTGTTTTTTCTCCTTAGTTCGAATAGTACTTCTGCATGTTTGGCCAGAGCTTTTAGAGCGATCTTTTGCTCTTTATCAAGTTTATTAGGTTTGTTATCCAGTACACATAAGGTTCCCAAGGCAAAACCATGATGATCTACCAAGGGCATTCCCGCATAAAATTGAACAGGGTTATTTTTATCCAGCGTAAAAGGGTTGTCTTTAAAGCGTTCATCCAATCTGGTGTCATTCACAACCATCAATTGGTTTGGCTTCAGAATGGCATGAGCACAAAAAGAAATTTCCCGACTGGAACCACAAACTTCAGTTCCATATCTGGATTTAAAATATTGCTCTGTCTCCCCAACCAGTGATATTAAGGATATGGGTGTTTTACAAATGAAACTAGCGAGTTTGGTGATGTTATCGAATTCAGCTTCGGGAGGGGTTTTAAAAATTCCTGCCTCTTCAAGAGAAGCTAACCTTTCTAGTTCATTTCGCGGTATCGCTGGCTTGATCATCTGTTTAGCCCCTGTTTTTATCATAGCAAATAATTAACCTAAATTAACAAAAAATTTTTACATATGTTAAAATAAGATTAAAAATTTTTGGATTTGTTTTTTGTAGGCTTTAAAATAATATTAACGTCCGTTTTTTTAAGTGGATTTTATTTCAAACTTTTTTCAAATGGCCATATTGGTTTACCGTTTTTATAATTATAGCAAAAGAATAAACTTATGAATTTGATACTCCTTGTAATTGGGGTTATTATCCTGTAATAGTTAGTATTGATTTTCTCACTACTATTCTAAAACTTAGTGGAGGGGGTCTAATCTCTAATGGGGGTTCAAAAGTTATCTGATGTTTTTTCAGGTACATCGCCGGGAGGTATGCAGGAAATAAGGTTTTAAATTATGCCGGCATCAGTATTCTTGTTTTTCTTTTTGCGAGTTGGACCGTTGCCCTCATCCAGGTAAGTTAAATTAGTTAGAGCTTTTCATTGGCTCCAATTCCAAACAATGCAAAATCATATTTAACAGGATCTACAGGATCCATTTTCCGGAGGGAATTATCGAGTTCGCTTAGGGCTTTGGCATCATTCGCCTTGCGTTTTAAAAGCTTTAAATTGCGAGCCACGTTCCCCGAATGAACATCCAGCGGGCAACTTAATTGTTGAGGTTTTATACTATCCCAAATCCCAAAATCTACCCCGGAAGGGTCTTTTCTAACCATCCATCTTAAATACATATTAATGCGTTTTGCCGCTGAATTCTTTTGCGGGTCGCTCACGTGCTTTTCGGTCCTCCGGGCGTGGGGGAGTTCAAAGAAAATCTGCTTAAAATGATGAATGGCAGGTTGCAGGGATTTTTCTTCAGCGTGGGTGCTGAAGATTTTTTCTATGCCGCCGTGATTCAAATAGATATTTTTAAGTGCTCTTATGAAATATTGAAAATCGATCCCCTGAAAGGTGCGATGAACGAAGTTTTCCAGGTTTTTAAGGTCGGCAGGGGAGTGCTTGATAACAAAATCATAAGGAGATCTGTCAAGCAATTCCATTATCCTATCAGCATTTTTCAAAATGCTTTTTCTGTTTCCCCAGGCAATGCTTGCCGTAAGAAAACCCGCAATTTCAATATCCTCTTTTTTACTGAATTGATGCGGGATTTGAATAGGGTCGGTCTCAATAAAATGTAAAGTATTGTATTGTTCAACTTTAAAATCAAGAAAAGACTTTAACTCGCTTTTATTCAAAATCCGGGCATTTTAATTTAAATAATTTCTCCGTCTACCATCGTGAGTTTCCGGTCGGCCATATCGGCCAGTTCCTCGTTATGAGTAACGATAACAAAAGTTTGCTGAAATTCATCCCTAAGCCTAAAAAACAGTTTATGCAGGTTTTCTGCAGATTCACTATCGAGATTTCCAGAAGGTTCATCGGCAAAAATAATAGCTGGGTTATTTACCAGGGCTCTTGCTACTGCGATGCGTTGTTGTTCCCCGCCGCTTAATTCCGAGGGTTTATGGTTTGCCCGGTTTTCCAACCCTAAAAATCCAAGGAGTTCATGCGCCCGTTTTTCGGCTTCTGCTTTTGATTTATTCTGAATAAAAGCAGGAATGCATATATTTTCCAAGGCAGTGAATTCGGGAAGTAATTGATGGAACTGAAAGATAAATCCTATATGTTTATTTCTGAATTTGGATAGGTCTCTGGAAGAAAGTCCGTAGATCTCGGTTCCGTTTATTTTTAACTCTGAAGCTTTGTTTTTTTCAGGATTATCCAGAGTGCCTAATATTTGAAGAAGGGTGGTCTTACCTGCCCCTGATGCCCCAACTATAGAAACAATTTCGCTGCGTTTTATGTGCAAGTTCACTCCTTTTAAAACATGGAGATCTCCGTAATATTTATGAATGTTCTTGGCAAGTATCATATTATATCTGGACTAATAAAGATGGAAAAATACCCAAATTACACAGAATCCCCAAGATTAGCTCTCAAAGATGTTATAAAGATTATTGTAATCGATAAAGTAAACCACCCGCAGACTCAAAACCTGTTTTATGGGTTGCTCGAATAAATTTTCAAGGCTGTACCGGTAATTCAACAAGCTTAACTTATCCTGGTTAAATATGGAATTTCTATAAAGTAGGATGGCCTGGCTTCCCGGTGCAAATTGCCAGCTATAGCTCAGGTCAAGATTCCATATATTAAAATTTCGGTTTGGATTGTTTTGGTCGTCTATCGGATATGAATTTGGATTTAACGTCCCATTATCTTCGAGAACAGAATAGGACTCTTTCATAAAGTGAGCTGTTGACCAGAAATTTCTAAAACTTAAATTCAATGCTTGTTTGGTATTGAAATTATAACTGGCTTTAAGCGAGTTTTCAATACTTTCCATATTTCTTTTTCCAAATATGATATCTCCGTTTGAAAAGTCTACAAAACTGTGCCTGTTTTCTTCAAGGGAATAATTAAAGGAATAAATCACATCAAATTTATCAGAAAATCTTACCCGAGGGCTTAGGCGTAACCGATATTCTTCCTGGGGAGAATCCAGAAACTTCCCATAACGAAGACGAATATCATATGCAAAAGTTTTCCTGTAATCGGAAGAAACCCATAACTGGCTAAAAATACTTTTATTGTAATTAATAAACATGCCGTCCTTACGAGGCTCAAAGAAATCGCGAAATTTGGAATTAACATCCAAATTTCCCCCAAAAGCAAAGCGTTGCCTGGTTACGGCGAAAAAACTTCCTCCAACACCTGTATTTACGGCCATATCGGGGCGGTATCTTCGTTGGTGTTTGCCGTAGATATTAATTCTGTAACGGTTGAATCGCTCGGTAGGTTCAAAAATCTGATAAGATGTACTCCAGAAAAAATTATTGTAATTATTAAAAAAGTTTATCCCCAGATCGTTAATGTCGTAGGTTTGATTCGCAAACCTGTGACTAGCCCCAAAACGAAAGTTTCCTTTTGTGCGGTTTACTGAAAATTTTGAAGCGAAACCAGCGAGCGTGTTGTTAGTAATATTGACCTGGCTCATCTTTAGTTCGCCTTGAAAATTATAAGAGTTAGCTTTATTGTAGACATCAAATAAAAAGCCCGTTACATTCCCATCTCTGTAATGCCCTTCGCGAGTTACATTTGTGTTTATTAAGCTAACAGAAGAATTTTGATTAAATTGTTGGTCGAGCACCAGGATATTGTAATTCGCAAATGGTTCTGTAATTCTGGTACGAGTTTCACCGGTAATGGTATCCCTAATAATGGCTTTCATTTCACTGGTTATTGCATTAAAGAATCCAATTCCGAGATTATCTTCAGTGCGGCCGGATATTTTAAATGCATTTAAAAGATCTGTGCGCTCTGGATTCTCCTCAATAACCTCATCGTTTCTAAGATTTTCAGCGGCCGATCTATATCCTATTGGTCTATCGCCCACTCTGCGTGAATAGAAAAGATCACCCTTTGTAAAAAGTTCAGTTCCCTCTGTAAAAAATGCCCGGTTTTCACCAAATTCTTGCTCGAAAGGGGTGAGGTTCAACTCAACATCATCGAAGGCCGCTTGCCCAAAATCGGGGACAAGGGTTGCATCCAGAGTGAAAGCATCATTTATTCCATACTTTACATCCAAACCGGCACTTAAAGCGGTTTTAGTGCGATCATCAAATTGTTGGACCTCTGCTGAAGCATAGGGATAAAGACTAAGCCTAATTGGAGGATCAATGTTTTTAATCCCTGTTAATAAGCCTGTATACTGACTAATTTTTCCTACCGACTTATCGATGTAATTCCAGCTATAGGTTTCATTGCGATGGGTGATTTTCCTGGTGAATTGGATGGCCCAGGATTGCACCTTCTTTTTGGGGAATCTTAAGGCAGAGTAAGGAATCTTAATTTCGGCATACCAACCGGTCTCATCGTGAAGAACCTCTGCTTCCCACACAGTATTGAAAGTGTAATCTTCATTATTTCCGTTTGCTTTACCATCTATAATGGCCCCGGAAGTTGTGACGATAAATCGCGTTTGATTTTCGCCATCGTCATAAGGATTTATATCTACTGCAAAATACTCTGAAATTCCTATGTTATCCCGTTGAGTAAATTGTTTTACCGTTTTTTCGGGCTCACCAGAACGCATATAGGCAGCGATAAAAATCGCTTCATCATTGTAGACAACTTCCACATCGGTTGCGTAGGCCTTGGGGATAGGGTCTCCATCTCCGGGTTCGAACATTAAAAAATCTGAAGCTAATGGTAAAGAATTATAGACTTCTTCCTCTAGGGTTCCATCAATATTTGGAGCTTCCTTGATTCTGGTGATTTCATAAGTTTTGCGATCTATTAAATCAAGCTTTTCTGTTTGAGTGTAAATATTAGAAGTAAAAAATATAAAAAGCAGAAAGAAAAAACGAATAGGCATCAATAGTTATTTATTAAAAGATAAAAGACTTTTAGTATTCTTACATCTTTAGTAAGGTCTACAAAATTAGCCAATTTCTCGTTAATTTGGGTTAATTTCTGCGGCTTATAAAGCTTATTGTTTCTGCATTATATATATTTATAAAATATGGTACAAAAAAGTTTAGAAACCGCTACCCTTGCCGGGGGATGCTTCTGGTGTACAGAAGCAGTCTTTAAGCGGATTAAAGGAGTAGAAAATGTTATCCCTGGTTTTACCGGTGGAAATATTAAAAACCCTGCATACAGAGAGATTATTACCGGGAGGACAGGTCATGCTGAAGCAATTCAGATAAGTTTTGACCCTGAAAAGATAAGTTTCAGGGACTTATTGTTGATTTTCTTTGGCACTCATGATCCTACTACTTTAAACAGACAACAAAATGACGTTGGTACTCAATACAGGAGTGCCGTTTTCTATCATTCAGAAGAACAGAAAAATACAGCTCTTGAAGTTATCGGTGAATTGGAGAATGAGAAAGTCTTTCAGGATAAAATAGTAACAGAAGTTACCCCCGCCTCCAATTTTTACGTAGCAGAGGAGGAGCATAAGGATTATTACGACCAACACCGGCAGCAGCCATATTGCCAGTATATCATAGATCCAAAGATTGAAAAATTGAGAAAATCATTTGCAGATAAGCTTAAAACCCCTAATTAAGCCGGGAAACCCTGCTATGGCTAAAATTGGCACCTTTATTGCCTTAAATATTAAAACTGTTAGAAATGGATAAATCAAAAAATAAATTACTGATAAAGGGCCTTGCATATGATGTTGTTGGTATGACTACCATGGCTATTCCGGTTGTAGGGCCATTTTTGGATATTCTATGGGCACCATATGCAGCAAAAACACTTCAGAAAATGTATCCCGGAAAAAAAGGGAAACTGGCCTCGGCGATTCTCTTCATTGAGGAGATTCTACCGGGAACGGATATTATTCCAACCTTTACTCTTATGTGGTTGTATACTTACATTTGGAATAAAGATAACCCTGGGGAATTACGCCCAATAAAAGTAAGATCTTAAATTATACGTATTAAATTATAAAAAAAGCAGTCGGAAAAATGCCCGACTGCTTTTTTTATTTACTGGAGAAGTATTTATAGAAACCAGTTTAATGAAAATGAGATATTTCTTCCAATGTTCGCTATATTATCTGGTTTTAACCGGGATAAATGGGAGATATAGGTTTTGTTTAAAATATTATTCCCACTAATGGTAAATTGAAGGTCTGAGCCATTTAGATCGAAAGTACCTCCAAAACCTGCCCCTAATAGACTATAACCACCGGTACGGGTTTCAAATGTACTTACCCGGTTCTGGTTAAAGACATTTTTTAACCTAAGAAAGGCGTACTTTTTCTTTACTACTTCTCCTTCCAGTTCAATTCTAAATGTGTTGGTGAGTGAGTTTGCAGGTATTAAAGGCAGGTTTTCCCCATCTTCCAATTCTCCGTGAACCAATTCGAAACCGCTTTCCCAATGCAACCAGTCTAAAGGGTGCGGATGGATATGGGCTCCAATTTCAGTTCCGTACAAGCTGGCATTATTTTGTGTGTATTGAAATACCAGGTCATTATCAATAATCTCCCCTGTGGGGTTTAGATAGATATAATCTCTTACGTTGTTATGAAACATATTTACATAAGTTTCGAAATGTTCGTTTCTAAGTTCTACCGAAAGGTCTATTTGAAAGTTTTGCTCGTTGTCCAGCGTTGGATCACCCATTTCGTATCTGTTGGCGCCGTGGTGCGCTCCATCAGAAGTAAGTTCAGCCAGGTTGGGAGCTCTAAAACCACTTGCCAGATTTAACCTGGCATTAATGCTTTCAGAAATTTCATACTTTGCTCCAATTGCCCCGTTTATACTATTGAAATTACGATCTATTGCAGGTATAAACTCATCTTCGTGATCGTGGCCATATTCCTGGCTTTCCAGATTACGAAAATCATAACGTAATCCGCCTTGAAAATCCCACTTTTTGAGATGAAGGTGTGTAGTAGCAAAAATTCCAAAGTCGGTAGTTTCGGCTTCTGGAATCAGAATCTCTTCTCCTAAATTTGAATTTGTCTGGTACATCCCCTGAATGCCGACAATAGTTTCAAATTTACCAAATTTCGGGAAATTATATTTCAGATTATAATTGATTGTTTCCAGATGCATTTCCAGCGCAGGGTGTTCACCTTCGTGAACCTCCTCTTCCTCATGAATCTCTTCTTCATGATCCTCTTCCTCTTCCTCGTGACCGTGCTCGTCTTCAAATTCCCGCCTGTTGTTAAATTGATAGCCTAGCTTAAAATCAATGCTGGATTTTTTAAAATAGAATTTATTATCCAGGCTAAGTATGTGGTTGTCGATTTCCTGGAAAGGTAATAAAGGTTCCTTTTGGGTACTCTGGATCCCCATCTCTTCAGGTATCCCTATGTTAGAGCGGTTATAGTTGTAGCGCAGGTCTCCTTTATATTTCTGGTATTGGTAACCTATTCCCGCTTTAAAGTCTTTTTCGTTGAAACGGGTATTGGTAACTCTTTCTCCGTCTCCGGTTTCATAGTCACTATGTGCGGCATAACTTCCACGGGCAAGGAATTTAAATTTTTCACCTGAAGTTGCCGCCATGGCGCTTCCCTGATAACCTTGTGTGTTACTGAAATAATTTGCATCTATTTCAGCTTTGGTAGCTTTGGATGAAGCATAACGTTCGGGGTTTAGATAGAGAACACCTCCTATGGCATCACTTCCATAGAGCAGGGAAGCAGGGCCTTTAATTACTTCAACGCTCTGAATTCCCTTTGAGCTGATCCCGAGGCCGTGTTCATCTCCATATTGCTGGTTTTCCAGTCTGACACCTTGTGTATAAACCAAAACCCTGTTAGAACTCATACCTCTAATTACGGGTTTACCTATACCCAAACCGGTGGTAAGGCTTTCTACACCTTCAATCTGTGAGATTCCGTCTGTGAGGGTAATAGCTCCCTTCCTGTTTAATGTTGAAACGTTCTCCCGGGCAACCCGCATAACATTATCGCTTTGCAATTGATGAAATGGAGTTGAAATTATAACCTCTTCCATCTCTATTGCTGAAGGTTTCAGGCTAAGGTCAAAACTTCCGGAAGATGGGATACTTATCTCATCTGAAAAAGTGCTGAATCCCACCGAGGAAATTACAATTTTATGATTTCCGGCAGGAAGATTCTTGAACATAAACCTCCCATCTAAATCAGTTAATTCCCCCTTTTCAAGGCCGGGAAAATAAACGGTGGCGCCAATAACAGGTTCACCGCTAACAAGATTTGTTACAGTGCCCTGTAAATTATTTTGTGCATATATATAAGGATACACTGCTAAAAGCAGCAAAAATAAAATTTTGAGTTTCATAAGATATTTTTAAAATGATTCTGATTACTAACTTGTCTTAGATAAATCAGGCAAGGGGAGGACCACGCAGCTCAAAAGGGAGCTTTATATAATCACTTAAAAACTGGTAATAATCGGGTAAGGCCTGTTTTTCAAAAATGGGTACTTCAGGACTGAATTCAAAAAATATAATGCTTAAGGCTGAGTTCTTCTGAAACTGATGTAATTCACAATCCAGGTTTTTAACATGAAAGTGTTCTTCAGCGTAATCATCACATATCTCATGTCCGTGCCCACTAAAAATATGAGCAAAGTTTACTGCGGTTGGTATCAAAATAATAACAGCCGTAGAAAAAAGAAATATTTGTTTTATAAAATTCAATTTAATCCTGAAAAATTTTCGCAAAGCCTATCCGGCTAAGCATTTTCTTTTCGAACGCCCAGAAAAACTCGAATTGACCAAACAGCCACCCAAAACTTACGAGTAAGACCTGGTAAATTGGGAATATGAGCAATATTCTAACACCCCAATAAATAATCCAGGGGGTTGTTTCTGATGATAAACCTATAAAATCGGTGACAGGACCGGCTAGTTTCGTAGCACTTGACCCTGTAATGGCAAATACAATAAAAATGATTAGAATTTGCCAATTGGAATTAATTCCCCAACGCTTTTTTAATTTATTCATGCGGCAAATATATTAAAAGCATTATTACTATTAAACTCAACAAAAACTAAATACGCGTGGGTACCGAAAAGCTTTGGTTATACTGCCTGCTGAAATACACGAAATAGTTGTACAGGAGGTAATTCACTTCATAACCGTAATCAATACTGCTATCGTAATTAATTTCCTGAATATAGAGATTTGGGTTATAGCGCTGCGGATTCATTACCCGCTGGTTATATTCCTGTACCAGAAAACGGTTTTTATTCTCAAGGTAATTCTGGGAATAATAGCCTTCCGGTTTGGCAATACTATTAATAAAAAGATTAAAGCCGGGCTCTATAATAATGATCTCATACTCCAGGCTATCATTGGCTATGCGAACAGTATCATTTTCGGCATTTGCAATTCTGTCTGATCTAAGATTACGGTTCTGGCTACCACAACTGTAGATCATTAAGCCTAAAATGAATATGTAAAAAAAGTTTTTCATCGTAAAAGTTTTTTTCTCCAATCTTACTTGCAGAAGTCGAAATACTTGCTTTTTAAATTAGAGGTTCTCCTGGTAAACTGAAATAGATACACAGAAAAAAGTTTTAAATGAACTTTAAACTTAAAGATAATTTTTGGCTATTTACGTTAAAGCTTTATTATAAATTCAGAAAGGCTAAGGTTTGTACCTGTTAATTATTTCATTTGCTAATTCCTGGCCAATTCTTTCCTGTGCTTCAATAGTAGCGGCACCAATATGTGGGCTTAGGGAAACTTTTTCATTCATAAGCAGTTTTATGGCGGGTTTGGGTTCATCCTGAAAGGTGTCGAGACCTGCAAATGCTACTTTATCTGTTTCAATAGCCTCAAGTAGGGCGGCTTCATCTATTACTCCACCACGTGCGGTGTTAATTATCCCAACTCCCTGCTTCATGGATGCAAATTCTTTTTTTCCAATAATGGGTTTTTCCTGAGCCGGAACATGGAGACTAATAAAATCTGAATGTTTAATAATCTCCTCGACAGGTTCAGTTTTAATAGGAATCTTTATGCTTTGATGGTTGTAAAATTCCAGTTCTATAGTTGCTTCTCCTACTTCCTGGTCACTGGCAATAACTTTCATGCCAACCCCGAGTGCAAGTTTAGCTACCTCTCGTCCAATTCTTCCAAAACCGATTATTCCCAGGGTTTTTCCTCTTAATTCATAACCCCCGGCATAAGACCTCTTGAGTTCAGAAAACATTGTATCTCCTTCAAGTGGCATATTCCGGTTTGAGTTATAGAGCTGCCTCACTCCACTAAATAAATGAGCGAAAGTAAGCTCTGCTACCGACGCCGCTGAAGCTCCCGGCGTATTGAAAACGTGTAAACCTTTAGACCTGGCATACTCCACGTCTATATTATCCATTCCAACACCACCCCGGCCAATGAATTTAATATTGGGGCAAGCATCTATTAGCGGTTTTCTGATTTTAGTATTGCTGCGAACCAGAACACCTTCAATGTTATTTTCCTTGATATAATTCTCTAGTTGGTCCTGAGCTACCTTTACAGTGATTAGATCAAAGCCTGCTTCTTTAAGAGCAGTAGCTCCGCTTAGCGAAATGCCATCGTTGGCCAATATTTTCATATTTATTATTTTAGTATAATTTAATTTTCAAGTATAGAAGATCAGGCTTTTCTCTCAAGTTCCTTCATTGTCTCCACCAGGATGTTCACGCTAGAGGTTGGAAGAGCATTATAAATTGATGCCCTGTAACCCCCAACACTTCGATGCCCGTTTAATCCATTTATTCCCTCTGCTTTCCATAACTTATCAAAACGATCTTTCAGGTTCTCATCTGTAAGGTTAAAAGTAACATTCATATTAGAGCGGGCTTCTTTTTCGGCATAGCCTTTAAAGAGTTCATTTCTGTCAATTTCAGAATAAAGCAAGGCTGCTTTTTTATTGTTGAGTTCTTCCATAGGCTTAATCCCACCTTTTTTGTCTAGCCAACGCATGGTCAATAAGGATACGTATACAGCATACACAGCCGGGGTATTAAACATACTGTCTTTTGCGATATGTGTTTTATAATTAAGCATGGAAGGAATTTCACGGGAAACTTTACCCAAAATATCTTCTTTAATAACCACTAAAGTAGTTCCTGCAGGTCCCATATTTTTTTGAGCTCCGGCATATATCATATCGAATTTAGAGAAATCCATTTCCCTGGAGAAGATATCGCTGCTCATATCACATACCGAAGGAATTTCAACTGATGGAAATTCTTTTATCTGGGTTCCAAAAATGGTATTGTTGCTGGTGCAATGGAAATAATCTGCATCTGCGGGCACCTTGTATTGTTTTGGGATATAATTGAAATTTTTGTCTTTAGAGGAAGCCACCTCGACAACTTCTCCAAAGTACTTTGCTTCTTTAATCGCTTTAGTAGCCCAGGTACCAGTGTTAAGATACGCAGCTTTCTTTTCCAGCAAATTATATGCAGTCATTAAAAATTGCATACTGGCTCCTCCTTGAAGAAAAAGGGCTTTGTAGCCTTTGTTCTCAAGCCCGAGAAGTTTTAATGAGAGGCTTCTGGCTTCTTCCATTACCGATACGAAATCGGGACTACGATGTGAAATTTCTAAAATAGAAAGACCTGAGTTGTTGAAGTCCAAAATGGCCTGAGAAGCTTCCTGAAAAACTTCCTGCGGTAAAATACAGGGACCTGCACTGAAGTTGTGTTTTTTCATTACTAAAATATATCAATTAGTTTTTAAATCATCTTACTAAGATAAGAATTCCTTATAATTATATTTTCAGCAGAAATTCCATCGTATCCACATTATCGGCATAGTCCCAGAGCTGTGGTTTCTGGGTGTGACCAAACTTCACCTCATTATCGTCAGGATCTTTTTTAACGATGCACTGCAATTTTTCGCTTTCATTTTTTAAGTGTTCCCCTAGGGCCTCAGGATTTTCATAAGTTTCATAAAACAAAGTAGCAATGGGGGAACTATAACCGGAATCTTCTTTGAGTATGAGAAAACCGTTTTCCAGGAGTTTGAATTCACTCATTAGGTAAACGGCCTTGTTATAATCGTAATTATTAGCATATTTTGCCTGGTTGATGATAGGATTCCATTTATATATCGCTTTGAAAAAATCATCAAAATTATAACTTTCAGGAACATAAAGTTTAGAGACATTCCTGCAACCGAGACCATAATATCTGAAAATATCTTCGCCTAAAGCTTCCAGGTCTTCAGGGGTTTCTTTCCCTGTTAAGATGGCAACCGAGTTTCTGTTTTTACGGATTATGCTTGGTACTTTAGAAAAATAATATTCAAAATACCGGGCGGTGTTATTGCTTCCAGTTGCGATTACAGCATCAAAATCTTCAAGTTTGTTATCGGTGAATCGTATTCGGTCTTTATATTCAGGGTCTAAACGGGTAAGAAACCGTGCTATCACCGGCATAAGCTGTTTATCATTACCGGAAAGCTTGGCCACAACTTTATGACCTGCAAGCAACACCGAAATGAAATCATGAAAACCCACCAGAGGGATATTTCCTGCCATTACAATTCCAAGGGTTTTGGGTTCGATCTTAGAGAGATCATAACGATCTAACCATTGGTCTAAGCTTTCCCTGGTAAGAGCTTCACTCCATTGTTGCAAAGAAAATATAACATTTTCACGAGTGAACCACCCGTTATAATGAATTGCGGCATCAATTTTCTCGTTGAGTTCATTATAGATATCCCAATAATCATCTTTGATCACTGGCTTTTTATGAGGATTAAGTTCATAATTTGCCAGGAAATCACCAAGTTTGATAAAGTGTTCTTTGCGGTCTTCGATAGTCATTGCCATATTTGGTTATGAGAGCGATTGGTTTTAAATTTGTAGCGGCGAAATTAAAACTTCAGCCTGCAAACTCCTAAGATTCCTTGAAAAATAAGGAGAGGTTTCATTTTTAATTAAAACCTTAAATTTACTAATAAAAGAAGCTATGGCAATTATTATCACAGATGAATGTATAAACTGCGGGGCCTGCGAACCAGAATGCCCTAATACTGCAATATATGAAGGTGCCGATGACTGGCGTTATGCCGACGGTACCGACCTTGATGGCGATGTAGTCCTTCCAGATGGAAAACAGGTTAATGCTGAAGAAGCCCAGGAACCTATTAGCGATGAGATATATTACATCGTTCCGGATAAGTGCACCGAATGCCAGGGCTTTCATGAGGAGCCTCAATGTGCTGCCGTATGTCCGGTGGATTGCTGTGTCCCCGATGAAGACCACATCGAGACAGAAGAAGAATTATTGACAAAACAAAAATTTATGCATAACGATGCCTAAAACAGGCTGAGGATAATAAATTATCAACCCGGTTCTTTTTGAACCGGGTTTTTTTTGTTTTGTCAAAGCCTTATTTAATTTAACACTCTGTTTAGATTTTTTTATATTTACGAGCATCCCAATAAAAAAAATATGCTCTCCAATGATATCTTTAAGAAGCTATTCAATTTATATCCTTCCCCTTGTTTAGTTTTAGAAGTTGAATCTTCACACTTTAAAATAATCGAAGTTAACAAGCTTTATCTTGATGCCACAGAATTTTCGAGGGAGGATTTGATTGGCAAAGGTTTACTGGAGGTTTTTAAAAGTAAAGGCGGCCGGGAAGAGGAATTCAACCAATTTATGCGAAGCTCTTTTGAAAAGACAATTAATTCGGGGGAGCCTCATGAGATGGAGAGATTGTGTTACGATTTCTTAAGTAAAAAGACGGCGAAGTGGGAAAAACGTTACTGTGAAAACACGAATATACCTGTGGTCTTTGATGATAAGGTAAAATATATTCTTCATTGTGTAAAGGAAGTCACTGAAGAAGAAACTTTGCAAAAAAGGGAGCAAACCGCAATTGAAACCCTGGAAGAGAACCAAAAATTTTTAAGGGAAACCCAGGAAGTTGCTAAAATAGGAAGTTGGGACCTCGACCTTGTGAATAATAAGCTGCGGTGGAACAAAATGATTAAAGAGATTCATGAGGTGGCATCCGATTATATTCCACTTCTGGATGAAGCTATTGATTTTTATAAGAACCAGGAAGATAAGAATATAATTTCCCAGGCTGTAAACAGGGCTATAGAGCAGGCTGAACCTTTTGACCTGGAATTGGAGATAGTCACAGCCAAAGGAAATGAAAAGTGGGTTCGGGCTACAGGGCGACCAGAGTTTGTGGATGGGGTTTGTACCCGGGTATATGGTGCAACTCAGGATATTACTGAGCGGAAAATAACTGAACAACGTCTTGAAAATATTAATAATAATATTCCTGGAGTTGTTTTTAGATATAAGTTATTTCCAGATGGTAGTGATGAATTAATGTATATAAGTAAAGGCTCAGAAAAACTTTGGGGAATTTCTGCCGAAGAGGCAGCCAGGGATAATAATTTAATATGGAGTTTATATCATCAGGAAGATTTGGAAGATCATTTAAAAAGTATTCAGCTTTCAGCTAAAAATCTTACTGAATGGCGTCATGAATGGCGTATAAACCATCCCGATGGTACATTACGATGGAATAGAGGAATTGGAACTCCTAAAAAGTTAAGGGATGGTAGTATAATCTGGGATTCTGTAATTCTTGATATTACAATGGAAAAAGAGGAACAACATTCTAAAGCAGAAGCCGAAAAAGCCCTTGAAGAAAATCGGCTGCGTCTCAATAGAATAATGGACCAATCTTTGGATGCCATTACTATAATTGATAAAAATGGTCGGTTTGTAAAAACCAGTTCTGCCGCTTCTAGGTTGTGGGGGTATTCTACCAGTGAATTAGAGGGGATGCCTTTTATGGATCTTGTTTTATCAGAAGATAAAGAGAGAACTAAGGCTGCAAGGGAAGTAATTATGGCAGGAAAACCCATGACCAATTTTGAAAATAACTATGTAGCAAAATCGGGGAAGGTTATACCTTTAACCTGGGCGGTGAGCTGGGATGAGAGTGAGGAGTTAATATATGCTATTGCTCGTGACAATCGTGAGAGAAAAGAAGCTGAAAAGCAATTAAAGCTCAGCGAACGGCGATTTAAAGGCCTGGTCCAGGAGGGTGGCGATCTCATTGCAATATTAGATCAAAATCAAAATTACCTCTATACCAGCCCAAACTCGGTAAATGTTTTGGGCTATACTTCTGAATATTTCCATGCTAAAAACGCCTGGAACTTTATTCATCCTGAAGACCTGGAGCGGCTTCAGAAGAGTTATGAAAGACTGGAAAGTGAAAAAAGATTCAATATACCTCCTTTTAGGTTTAAGCATAAAAATGGAGGTTGGAGGTGGCTTGAAACTACTGTTACCAATTTGATAAATGATCCTGCAGTTCGAGGAATTGCTGTTAATTCCAGGGATATTACCGAGAAAAAATACTTTCAAGATTTGGAACATCTTGAGAAACAGGTAATGGAAATGAGTTTTAAAAAGAAGTTTGTTCTTGACGAAATTCTGGAATATTATCTTGAGAATTTAGTGCAAATCCAGGAAGGAATCCGGATTGGCCTCTGGAAACTCGAAAACTTTAAAGTGGTAAATTGGGTTGTTCCTGGCCTTCCTGAAGAATTGATTGCGGAATTAAAAAGAAGTGCTTTTAATTCTGATTTTATTCAAAAAATGATCCAGGAAAAATCCCTGGTTGAAATCAATAAATGGCCTGAGAATTCTAAATTATCTCGATTGATGAAAACTCATAATATTTCATCGGTGTCCAGATACCCGGTACTTTCTTCCTCAGGAAAATTACTTGGCGTATTTTCAGTATATGCTGAAAAGAGAAATAAAGACCAGGCAATTTTTGGTAATACCATAGATAGAACAATTGGTTTGCTTCAGTTAATTATAGAGTTCAAACAAAAAGAAAATGATCTAACAAGCAGTAATCAGCGCTATGAATATGTAAATAAAGCCACAAAAGATGCGATTTACGACTGGGATATCGTAAATAATAATATAGAATGGGGGGAAGGCTTCACAAAATTATTTGGTTATAACAGGACCAATAATGATTTTCCTGTAGAAAAATGGAGTGAAAAAGTACACCCCGAAGACCTGGAGGAAACCCATGACAGTCTGGATGCTCATCTTTCCGATCAGAAGAAGAAAAAGTGGAGTAAAAAATACCGATTTAAAAATAAAAAGGGAGAATACATTCATATAATTGAGAATGGCTATATTTTAAGGGATAATAAAGGCTTCGCCTATAGAATGATAGGAGTTTTACGTGATGTTACTGATCTCTATGAGTATGAAAAGGAGTTGTTTATGAGTAACAAACGCTTTAAATATCTTACTCAGGCTACTTCTGATGCGATCTGGGATTGGAATTTAGAGAAAGATGAAGTTTATTGGGGAGAAGGTTTTGAAACTTTATTCGGGTATAAACTCTCTGGGCTTACTAAAGATATTAATGTATGGTTTGACAATATACATCCTGAGGATTTAGACGTGACCAAAAACAGCTTTGAGAAAGCTATTACCGGTAGCGAACGAAAATGGGAAGCAGAATATCGCTTTGCTACAAAAGAAGGAGAACATAAATATGTCTATGATAGAGGTTATATTGTAAGAGATCAAGCTGGTAAGGCAATTAGGGCAGTTGGTGCCATGCAGGATATTTCAAAAACCAAAGAATATGAAAGTTCTTTAAAATCCCTTAACGATGATTTAAAAAAACACACTAAAGAACTTGAGATTTCAAATGCAGAATTGGAGCAATTCGCTTATGTAGCCTCACATGACCTTCAGGAGCCGTTGAGAATGGTTACCAGTTTTTTAACGCAGTTGGAAAAGAAATATTCACAGCAACTGGATGAAAAGGCTCACACTTATATTCATTTTGCGGTAGATGGCGCTAAACGCATGCGGAGTATTATTCTTGATCTTTTGGAGTTTTCCCGTGTTGGACGGACTGAGGATAAACAGGAAATAATTCCTGTTAACGAAATAATTTCTGAAGTAAAAATCCTTTATCAGAAAGAAATTGAGGATACAGGTGCCGAAATTTTTTCAGAGGAACTTCCTATAATTATGGCTCCTAAAAGTCCTTTACGACAGGTTTTTCAAAACCTTATTAGTAATGCCATTAAATACCGCAAAGATTCAGTGGCTCCCAGAATTGAAATAGGAGTAGAGGAAACCAGTAATTTTTTCATTTTTAGTGTGCAGGATAATGGAATTGGCATAGATCCGGAATATTTTGACAAGATATTTATTATTTTCCAACGTTTACATCAGAGACAAACCTATGCCGGTACCGGAATGGGTTTAGCTGTCACGAAAAAGATTATTGAAAACCTGGGAGGTAAAATTTGGTTAGAGTCTGAGAAAGGGAAAGGCACCAAATTTTATTTCAGTATTGTTAAACATTAAAGTATAAAAGTTTTTTTACTATATTCTCAAAGTGTATTTATTATTTAACATGAACACCTTATGAAATTTATTCACATTTTACTTGTTGAAGATAATGAAGGAGATATCTTACTGACTACTGAAGCCTTAGAGGAAGGAGGAATGATGAGCAAATTAAGCGTTGCAAGGGACGGTCAGGAAGCCTTGGATTTTCTCAATAAAAAAGGAGAATTTAGAAATTCTGAATTACCAGATCTTATTCTTCTGGATATTAATTTACCAAGAAAAAATGGTCACGAAGTATTGAAATATGTAAAAACTCATCCTGTTTTCAGAAGCATTCCGGTTATAATGTTAACCACATCTTCCTCCCAAAAGGATATAGACGAATCTTATAAAAATTATGCTAATTGCTATATCACAAAACCTATTGAGTTAAGCGATTTTATAGATGCAATAGGGCAAATTGAAGATTTCTGGATCAATCTCGTAAAATTGCCAAAAATTGACGGCTAAAAGAAATCCTGAGAATAATCAAGGGAGCAATAATATATCGTTCTTAATCCTTACATTTGCAGCCGCAAAAACTCAGCTTAAAATTTAATTTATGAAAGCCGGAATCGTAGGATTACCAAACGTAGGAAAATCTACCCTTTTTAATTGTTTATCAAATGCCAAGGCGCAAAGTGCAAACTTTCCGTTTTGTACTATTGAACCTAATATAGGGGTGGTAAACGTACCCGATACGAGACTGGAAAAACTGGAAAGCCTTGTTAACCCGGAGAGAGTGGTGCCCGCCACCGTTGAGATAGTTGATATCGCCGGCCTTGTAAAAGGAGCCAGTAAAGGTGAGGGACTAGGAAATCAGTTTTTGGGAAATATTCGCGAAACCGATGCTATTCTTCACGTTTTGCGATGTTTTGAAAATGATAATATTGTTCACGTCGATGGTTCTATAGATCCAATTAGGGATAAAGAAACCATAGATATGGAACTTCAGCTTAAAGATCTTGAAACCGTTGAGAAGAAACTGGAAAAGGTGAAGCGTGCCGCCAGAACAGGAAATAAAGAAGCACAGAAAGAGGATGCAGCTTTAAATAAGGTTAAGAAAGGTCTGGAAGCTGGTAAATCGGTTCGGGCCATTAATCTCACCGATGATGAACGCAAGGAATTTATTAGACCTCTGCAGTTAATTACCGATAAACCGGTTATGTACGTTTGTAACGTAGATGAAGGTGCGGCAGTTTCAGGAAATGAACAGGTTGATAGGGTAAAAGAAGCTGTAAAAGAAGAAAATGCTGAGGTTCTCGTGCTTGCAGTAGGAACAGAAGCAGATATTACCGAACTTGATGATTATGAAGAACGCCAGATGTTTCTTCAGGATATTGGCCTGGAAGAACCCGGTTCGGCTAAGTTAATTCGAGGAGCCTATCAATTGCTTAATCTTGAAACTTATTTTACCGCAGGAGTGAAAGAGGTGAGAGCCTGGACTTTCCCAAAAGGAGCTACTGCCCCACAAGCCGCAGGAGTGATCCATACCGATTTTGAAAAAGGCTTTATCAGGGCTGAGGTTATCGCTTATGAAGATTTTGTACATTACGGAAGCGAAGCAAAAGTGAAAGAAGCAGGAAAAATGCGGGTAGAAGGAAAGGACTATATCGTGAAAGACGGCGATGTCATGCATTTCCGTTTCAACGTCTAAGAGGTGTTATTATAAATTATCCCTGTACTGCCTTTTATAAAAAAGGCCGGGAATTGTTGCTTCGATTTTTGATTTGAAGAAGCTTCGGAAAAACGCTGTGTTTTTTTATTTATACCTCCAAAGAAATTTATAGAAGGATATTTAGGGAGAAAAATCTTTTAACATTGTTCCTAAAACTTTGTTAATTACTTTGTGCCACAAGGGTTTCAACTTTTTAAGGTATATCTTATATTAGCCACAAACTCCAATTCTACTTATGAGTGAGGAAACCAGATATACCGAAGATAATATACGGTCGTTAGACTGGAAAGAACACATCAGGATGCGTCCCGGGATGTA
>NZ_DATCSO010000004.1:0-32385 GCF_036568425.1 Salegentibacter sp.
CTTCCAGGAATTATCGGTGCTACCATCGTCAATAAAGATGATCTCATGAGAAAAGGAATTGGACCGCATTACTTTTGCGATCCAATTATATAATTCTACCAGAGATTGTTCTTCGTTTAATAAAGGTATAACGATAGATAGTTGCATAGATTAGGCTTCGTACGGGTTCTTATTTTTCATTATCAATCCTGCTACCAGAGAAATAAAGAAACCAAAGAACAAACTTCCGATAATTGCTATTGCCATCATAATCCATGGAGAAGAAAATTTTTCATTCATCGCCATTGCATCATCAATTTGGGAGTCGGTCATATTTGGAAAGCGCTCCAGCATTACCTCGCGTTGCACATCTGCCATTTGCATCATATAATCAGGCTCTATAACCGTCATTAAAAGCAATTGCCAGATGGCACCTATAATACCACCTATAAGAGCGATTCCAAGCCCTAATTTTAAGGCTTCAGTTAAAGAAAGGTAAGTCTGATTGGCTTTTTTGTAAGTTCTTATCCCAAGAACTATAATCGCAACCATAATCAAAAAGGAAGCAACACTAAAATAAAAACTTGGGTTTAAATAGGCATTAGTAACATACATAATAACCCCAAGAACAACCGATAGGATTCCTAAAAGAACCCCATAATTAATAATAATTCCTTTTGAATCTGTTTTTTGAATTTCCATAATTGATAAAGATTGGTTAGATAGCGGTTAGTAAACAAATATAGCAAAACGTTACATTTGAAGGAGGATTAAAAATATTTTTGTTATTGCTATTGCATTTATAATTCAATTGCTTAAATTTGCACTTCCAAAAATAAAAAGAACAAAGCGATGAAGCAGGGAATCCATCCGGAAAATTATAGATTAGTTGCATTTAAAGACATGTCAAACGAAGATGTTTTTATCACTAAATCTACCGCCAATACCAAAGAAACCATTGAAGTTGATGGTACTGAATATCCTTTGGTGAAATTGGAAATTTCAAGAACCTCACACCCATATTATACAGGGCAAACCAAACTGGTTGATAGTGCAGGTAGAATTGACAAGTTTAAAAACAAATACAAGAAGTTTAAGAAATAAATTTTTTGTAACCTATCATATAAAAAGTCGCTTAAGAAATTAGGCGACTTTTTTTATTGTTTCATTTTCTTAAACCGTCAATAATTAACGGCATTTTAAAAAAGGAAACTTTTCAGTTTTAATTTTACTTGTAACTTTGAGCCCTAAAATTGTGCGGATGAATTATATATTATTTGACGGTTCTGCCAGGAATCGCTTACTCCCATTTACCTTTACAAGGCCGGTTGCCGATATTAGAGTCGGGATTCTCACTATTCGGGAAAAATGGGAGATGGTTTTGCAGTCGACTACCTCTACCATCACTGAAGATTATTTAGCTGAAAAATGGCCAATGGTGGAGCTGGAAGAAAATGTAATGATCAATGCTTCTTTTTTGCCTAATCAAGAGTTTTTGAAGCAAATAAAGAACCTGAAACCTAATCAGGCGATTTTTTATGAAGAAGATATTGTGGCTTTCCATGCCTATGAAGATCAGGAGGTCGCTTTAGATGAATATGAACAAATAGAGCTTGTTGAAGACGTAATTCGCATAAACAATACCTGGGATATTTTCTCTAAAAACGGCGAAGCTCTGAAGGCCGATTTTGAGCTTTTAACCAAAGGACGAAAGTCAAAACCCATCCACGAATCTAATTACGTTAAAAACTCCGAAAGAATTTTCCTGGAAGAAGGAGCCGAGGTGGAGAATTGTTCGCTCAATGCCTCCTCAGGACCAATTTATATAGGAAAAAATGCCAAAGTTCTTGAAGGAAGTCTTATAAAAGGTGCTTTGGCAGTTTGCGAAGGCGCTTTGGTAAAAATGGGCGCAAAGATTTACGGTCCTACAACTTTGGGACCATATTGCCGGGGTGGTGGCGAAATAAATAATGCAGTTCTTTTTGCGAATTCTAATAAGGGGCACGATGGATATTTAGGAAATTCGGTTCTCGGTGAATGGTGTAATCTTGGGGCCGACACCAATAATTCTAACCTGAAAAATAATTATGCTGAAGTTCGCATCTGGGATTATGAAACCGAAGGTTTTGCAAAAACCGGTCTGCAGTTTTGTGGACTTATGATGGGCGACCATAGTAAATGCGGTATAAACACCATGTTTAATACCGGGACTGTAGTTGGAGTAAGCGCTAATATCTTTGGTGCCGGATTTCCGCGAAATTTTGTGCCTAGTTTCAGCTGGGGTGGCAGCGGCGGAATGACCACGTACAAAACCCAAAAAGCTTTTGAAGTTGCAGAGATCGTAATGCAACGCAGAAACGAAGAGTTTTCAGAAGAAGATAAAAAAATCCTGGAACACGTGTTTGAGGAAACCAGTAAGTGGAGAAGAGGCTAATTTTTGACGAGTATTTTCAGGTTTCAGGTTTCGGTTTCTATTATCTAAAGCGGTTTTCTTAAAAGGATTAAAGTTGGTATATTTGCAGCCCTAAAAATCGATTAACCCAAACAGAAAGAGGCAGGTGTATGAACAATAAGAAGGTGGCATTTTATACTTTGGGCTGCAAACTCAATTTCTCCGAAACATCAACGATTGCCAGGTCTTTTAAAGATGAAGGGTTTCAGCGTGTTGACTTCGATGAGAAAGCTGATATTTATGTGATTAATACCTGCTCGGTTACCGATAATGCCGATAAACGCTTCAAAACCATTGTTAAACAAGCCCAAAAAGCAAATGAAGATGCTTTTGTTGTGGGGGTAGGGTGTTATGCCCAGTTAAAACCCGAAGAGCTTGCCGATGTTGACGGAGTAGACCTTGTTCTTGGAGCCACCGAGAAATTTAAGATCACTGATTACCTTAACGATTTATCCAAAAATGATCATGGAGAAGTGCATTCCTGCGAGATCGATGAAGCCGATTTCTATGTAGGGGCCTATTCCTTTGGCGACCGAACCCGCGCTTTCCTGAAAGTGCAGGATGGTTGTGATTATAAGTGTACTTATTGTACAATTCCATTAGCCAGGGGAATCTCCCGCAGTGATAAGCTCGAAAATGTGCTGAATAATGCTACCGAAATTTCGGCAAAAGGAATAAAAGAAATCGTTCTTACCGGAGTAAATATCGGAGACTACGGAAAGGGTGAATTTGGAAATAAAAAACACGAACACACCTTTCTCGACCTGGTAAAAGCCCTGGACGAGGTAGAAGGAATTGAGCGGTTGAGGATTTCTTCTATTGAGCCCAATTTGCTTAAAAATGAAACCATAGATTTTGTAGCTCAAAGCAAAACTTTTGTGCCTCATTTTCATATACCCTTGCAAAGTGGCAGCAACGAGATCCTGAAACAGATGCGTCGGCGTTATCAGAAGGAACTGTATGTAGACCGGGTTGCCCGTATAAAATCTACTATGCCCGATGCCTGTATAGGCGTAGATGTAATCGTGGGCTTTCCGGGGGAGACAGACGAACATTTCCTGGAGACGTATAACTTTTTAAATGAGCTGGACATTTCTTATCTGCACGTCTTTACTTATTCTGAGAGAGATAATACTCCTGCGGCTGAAATGCAAGGCGTAGTACCTATGAAAGTTAGAAAAAAACGCAGTAAAATGCTGCGGGGTCTTTCAGCCAAAAAACGTAGGGCTTTTTATGAAAGCCAAATAGGAAAGGAATTCACCGTGCTGTTTGAAGGTGAAAACAAAGAAGGCTATATTCATGGTTTCACCGAGAACTACGTGAAAATTAAAGCTCCCTGGGATCCGGAATTAGTAAACACCCTACATAAAGTTAGGTTGGAAAAGATCGATGAAGACGGGATGGTTCGTGTGCAATTTATTCCTGAACCGCATCCGGCTTAGATATTAATTCCAACCGGGAGTAGGTCTTTGTAAAGTCTTTTGTTTTTTCGCATATATTTTGCGATTTCAGGACTGGTAGGCATAACCCTGGTATTTCGTTCCTTAATTTCTTCCAAAACTGCTTTTATGAAAGGTTCCATATAGCCTTGCTCTTTAAGGGCATCAGACATTTGCAATTTAGTTAGAAATATTTTTCTTTCCTGTTGAACGTATTCTATTGCGGCTAATTCGTTGTTTATGCTAACTTCAAATTGTCTCAGGAATTCATTATCAGTAATTTTCAAATCTTCAACATTCATCACTTAAAGGATTTTAGTCCGGTCTTGCCTGCGCAGGAGGGGAGTGGAAACATTTTGTGTATTTCCGGGTTATCACAAAATTTTTAAATTGGTTGGTGGGTTTTTCTTTTGAAGAGTTCACAAATAAAGCATGTTTTCTCCGGAGTCCAGAAGATCCCGGAAAAGGGAGTTCGTTCTTCAAAAGAATCTTCATTATTTTTATTCTTTCGGTTGTGAAAGCCAATAAAATAGCAGTAATTTTGATAGATAAATTTACGGCTTTATACCTGCCTATAGTGTTATATACTTGTTAAAATGGAAGACAATAAGGAGCTGATCCATGTTTATTTTATGCCCGGTCTTGCCGCCAATTCTTCAATTTTTGAGTTTATAGAACTTCCTGAAGATAAATTTAAAATGCACTTTTTGGAATGGATTATTCCACTTGAGGATGAAGCCTTAACCAGTTATGCAAAAAGACTGCTTAAATATATTAAGCATAAAGACCCTGTTCTAATTGGGGTATCCTTTGGTGGAGTTATAGTCCAGGAAATGTGTAAATTTATTGAGGTAAGAAAACTCATTATAATTTCCAGTGTAAAATGCAGAGATGAATTACCTCGTAGAATGCGAATTGCTGCCGAAACCGGCCTTTTTAAGCTTTTACCTGTTAGCTTACTGGATTATGTAGATTATTTTGAAAAGATTGCTGTGGGAGAGTTTATTAAAAAACGGGCGAAATTATATAGAAAATACCTTTCGGTTAGGAATCATCGATATCTAAATTGGGCTATAAAAAATATGGTATTATGGGATTGCGATAAACCTCGGAAAGACGTTATTCATATCCACGGAGATAAGGATGAGGTGTTTCCGGCTAAGTATATAAATAATTTTATCGAAGTAAAAGGGGGAACCCACGTTATGGTGATAAACCGGTATCGTTGGTTTAATAAATATCTGCCGGAAATTATTCTTACCGGAGGTATTAAACAAAAAAATAATAAAGAAATTGAGAAATGATTTCTCTATTTTTTCAGAAATAAATAAGATTAATCAAAACTAAAAAAGAGAGAAGATGAAGTTAGTTAAAAACCTTTTAATGGGAGCCGGTGTTCTTGGTATTGCAGCCATCAGTATTAATGCGGTACAGGAAACTCCTTACAAAGAAAGTCAGGAGCAACAACAAAATGAGAAGAAAACCGATAAGGATGATAAGGCTGTAAAAGATTATAATGTTTACGCCTTGCCTGTGCCGGAAAAGATGGACTTTGCCGGAGAAGAGGTGCCATTGCACCTGCCAGATATACACGAAAGGATAGACCGCGAATTACTTGTGAACACCTATTGGCAATCCAATGGCTTACTGTTGCTGAAACGCGCCAATAAATACTTTCCTGTTATTGAGCCTATCCTTGCTGAAGAAGGAGTTCCGGATGATTTTAAATATCTCGCTGTAATTGAAAGCGGCCTCACTCAGGCTGTTTCTCCGGCTCGAGCTGTTGGTTTTTGGCAAATTATGAAAGGTACCGGAAAAGACTATAAACTGGAGATAAACGATAATGTAGATGAACGCTATCATATTGAAAAATCTACCAGGGTTGCCAGTAAATACCTGAAAAAATCTAAAGAGAAATTTGGAACCTGGACTCTTGCCGCCGCTGCTTTTAATGCCGGCGATCGCGGAATTCAGAGACAGTTGGATAGACAAAAAGTAAACGATTATTATGATTTATTGTTAGGGGAAGAAACTGGACGCTATATTTTTAGGATTTTAGCATTAAAGGAGATTATGAATAACCCCAAGAAATACGGATTCAATTTTGAAGATAAACATCTTTACAATCACGTTCCAACTCGTAAAGTTAAGGTTGATACAGCGGTTTCAGATTTTGCCGATTTCGCAAAGGAGTTTGATATCAATTACAAAATTTTAAAACTGCATAATCCCTGGTTGCGTGAAGCACATCTTAATAATGCTTCGCGTAAGACCTATTACATAGAAATCCCCGATAAGAAAGTTTATATCTCTGCCAAATAAATGAGTTTCATTCAGGATAATATCTGGTGGTTTTTACTGGTTTTTTATTACCTGATTGTTTTTATTACTGCCGGCTATGAAATTATGCATAACCGGGAGCCGGTAAAAACTATTTCATTACTGTTTGCTCTTGTTGTACTGCCTGTTATTGGGCTTATTATCTATTATTTTTTCGCCCAGGAATACCGAAAGGATAAGATCTTTAATCGTAAAAAAGTTTACGATCATCAGATGATCAAAAAATGGGAGGACTTACTTATGCTCGAGGATCGTGACCTCCAGCACCTGGAGAATTTTTTTGTAGATGATAAGATAAAGCTGGTGAGACTCTTGCAGAACAACCAAACCAAGCCCTTTACTTTCGGAAATAAGGTAGACATCCTGATTAATGCAGAAAAGAAGTTTGAAACACTTTTTGCTGATCTAAGAAGAGCAGAAAAACATATTCACCTGGAGTATTATATTTTTAAGAGTGATAAAATTGGAAGCAGGCTTATAGAGATCCTTTGTGATAAAGCTGAGGAAGGGGTGGAAATACGAATTAGTTATGACTATGTAGGTAGCTCGATAAGTTCTAAAGCTCTAAAACAAATGCAATCCTGCGGAATTGAGATTTTTCCTTTTATGCCCGTTTGGTTTCCTAACCTAACCCGAAAACTCAATTACAGAGACCATAGAAAAATTGTGATAATTGATGGTAGAATAGGCTTTATAGGTGGGGTGAACATTTCTGATGAATACGTTAATTATAAAGACCAGGACCCTTCAAAAATGTTCTGGAGGGATACGCATGTAAGAATTGAAGGTCACGGCGTAAAATCAATACAGGCTCAATTCCTTTTAAATTTCAACTTTATAACCAACAGAGAAATTGAGATTAAAGACGATTTTTTTCCGGTTATTGAAACTGTCGGAAAGAGCGCTATCCAAATTGCAGCCAGTGGCCCCGACACCGACTGGCAGAATATAATGGAGGCGATTTTCACCGCAATTAATACCGCTGAAGAATATGTTTATATCACAACGCCGTATTTTATCCCTAATAATGAAATATTAACAGCCTTGTGCACTGCAAGTAGAATAGGAACTGAAATCAAAATTATTATACCTGAAATTGGTGACTCGGTGGTGGCCCGTCACGCAACAAATTCATATATCGAGAAATTACTCGAATCCGGGGTGCAGGTTTTTCATTATTGCAAGGGGATGGTTCATGCCAAAACTATGGTAGTTGATGGTGTTTTAAGCACTATTGGTACTTGTAATCTCGATAACCGTAGTTTTGATATCAACTTTGAAATAAACGCTTTTATTTACGATAAATATATAGCACAGGAAATGTTGGATATTTTCAACACCGATTTATTGGAATGTGAGGAATTAAATCTCGAAGACTGGCGTAATCGTCCTTATTCAGAAAAAATAAAAGAATCACTCTCCAGGCTTTGGGCACCTTTGTTATAATTATTCGGGACTCAAAGCTAAATGATTTCCATTTGACCCTTCAGATTTCTGTTTGAGTAAGTGATTGGCTATGCCTTCTTCAATAGCTTCATAATTCATATCAAAAGATTCCTTTTTGGAGATTCCATAAGGATGAAAAACACTTCTTTTGATCTTCATTATTTGCTTTTCTTCATTCAGCAGAAAACAGGTAGGTAATCCCAGGGAATGTTTGAGCTGTTTAACTGCAAAAGCTCCTTCATTTTCAGTTTCATCTACATATAACACTGAAATATAATGGTTAAATTTTTTCGACAGATTTTTCACAGTTTTTTTATCATCCCAAAATACAACCACAAAGTCTATTTCATTACTATATTTTTTTGCGAGTTCATTAAGCGCGGGAAGTTCCCCTTTTCCAGGGATGTGCCAGGAGGCGTAGGTGAGCAGGTAAACAGGTTTTTTGAATTTAGATAAGTATATTTCTTTTCCTTTAAGGTTTTTAAAACCAAAATCATCCATGAAACTCCCAGCTAATTTATAGTTCACCAGAGAATCAAACAGAACTTTAGCTTCATTAAAATTTCTTAACCGGTAAGCTTTTTCGGCTTTCTTTTTATAGGAGGGCAAATGGAGGGCAAGAGCCTTAGAGAAAGAAATTTCATTATTTTCATTCTGCTGTGGCCAGCCTTTGATGCTAAAAAAAAGTAAGAAAACAAGTAATATTTTCTTCATGCATTCCAGTTAGTAAAGTTTGGGAATACGAATATATGGGAAGCAGGAGATTTACTGAAAACTTATCGGTAAACGGTCCAAATACTTGTTAAAAGTATCAATTCTCTAAAGCCTTGCAGAAATTAACGAAAATTATCTAAAAATTAGATTTTTTTCATTTGTTGTTTCATCATCTTTATCTGGTCTTTGAGCATATCATGTTTATCGAGTTTTTTAGCTTCAGCAAGAAGATTAGTGGCTTCTCTTTTTCGGCGTTTGGTCATGGCGATACCAGCCAGATTTAATTTTGCCATAGCCAGATCCTGGTCCATTGAAAGTCCGAGTTTGATAGCTCTTTTAAAGAATTTTTCAGCCTGAGTCATATTGGTTTGAGACACCATAAGTCCGTGAAGATACCAGTAATAGCCTTGTTGTTTTTGGGTAAGGGCTTTTTCGGGATCTTTAATCTTGTCCAGCCATTTCTTAGCCCCTGGAAAATCCTGTTTTCGGAGTTTTAGAAAAGCTAGTAATATCATTTCGTTTTTGAAATAGAGAAAAATAAAAATCAGGGATAAAAGAATCCACATTATTCCATTTCCTATATTTCCTTCTATAAATTGCCAGATGGCCAGGGCAAAAATAATCCCCGCCAAAACGATCTTGATATTTTTATTGAACATAGATGCTGTATTTTTACAGAGCGCAAAGGTAATAAAAACAATTAGAAATTATTTCAAATTAGTATTTGGAGGAGTTAAAAAGCTTTGTATATTTGCACGCAGTTTTTAAGAGACTAAGAAAACGAATTATCAGAAGATTTAAAGATATTTAAAATGAAAAGAACCTTTCAGCCATCCAAGAGAAAAAGAAAAAACAAGCACGGCTTTAGAGAGCGTATGGCAAGTGCTAACGGTAGAAAAGTCCTGGCCAGAAGAAGGGCTAAAGGAAGAAAAAAATTATCTGTATCTTCTGAAAACAGACATAAGCACTAATGAAAATTGGTTTTTTGAAAAATAAAGGTGTTACTTTTTTAGTAACGCCTTTTTTTATATCCTGTCACTTCGTTATTTTTATCATCAACACAACTATATAAAATGCCCAAAAACGAGAATCTTAAAAGTATTTTGATCATAGGTTCAGGTCCTATCGTAATTGGACAGGCCTGTGAATTCGATTATGCTGGAACACAATCGCTGCGTTCCCTTAGGGAAGATGGAATTGAAACTATTCTTATCAATTCTAACCCGGCTACCATTATGACTGATCCTTCTATGGCAGATCACGTCTATCTAAAGCCGCTTACCACTAAATCTATAATCGAGATCCTTAAAAAGCATCCTAATATTGATGCCGTTCTCCCCACAATGGGAGGACAAACAGCCCTTAACCTTTGTATCGAAGCCGATGAAAAGGGAATCTGGGAGGATTTTGAAGTAAAACTTATCGGGGTAGATATTGATGCGATCAATATTACTGAAGACCGCGAGAAGTTCAAACAGTTAATGGGAAGGATCAATGTGCCGGTGGCTCCTGCAAAAACTGTAACCTCATTTCTTCAGGGAAAAGAAGTAGCACAGGAATTCGGGTTTCCCCTGGTAATTCGTGCCTCTTTTACTTTAGGTGGAAGTGGTGCTGCTTTTGTACATAAAGCCGAAGATTTTGATGAATTGCTGTCTCGTGGCCTTGAAGCCTCCCCAATTCACGAGGTGCTTATCGATAAAGCGCTTTTGGGATGGAAAGAATACGAACTGGAGCTCTTAAGAGATAAGAACGATAATGTGGTAATCATTTGTTCTATTGAAAATATGGATCCTATGGGGATTCACACGGGTGATTCTATCACTGTAGCTCCAGCCATGACTCTTAGTGATACTGCCTTCCAGAGAATGCGGGATCTGGCTATAAAAATGATGCGCAGTATTGGTGATTTTTCCGGAGGCTGTAATGTACAGTTTGCAGTGAGCCCCGATGAAAAAGAAGAGGTTTACGCCATTGAGATTAACCCAAGGGTTTCCCGATCTTCGGCCCTCGCTTCTAAAGCAACGGGTTATCCTATTGCAAAGGTTGCTACAAAGCTTGCTCTGGGTTATACGCTTGATGAGTTGGATAACCAAATCACCAAATCTACTTCAGCATTATTTGAACCTACCCTGGATTACGTTATTGTAAAAATACCAAGATGGAACTTTGATAAATTCGAAGGCTCAGACAGGACTCTGGGACTCCAGATGAAGTCTGTTGGAGAAGTAATGGGAATCGGTCGTTCCTTTCAGGAAGCACTGCATAAGGCGACACAATCCCTTGAGATCAAGAGAAATGGTTTAGGTGCCGATGGAAAAGGTTATAAAGATTACGATCTAATCATTGAAAAACTTACCTATCCAAGCTGGGACAGGGTGTTTGTGATATATGATGCCATCCAGTTGGGAATTCCCCTTAGCCGCATTCATGAGATTACCAAGATCGATATGTGGTACCTAAGGCAATATGAAGAGCTGTATGGTCTGGAAGTGAAGATTTCAGAATATGATATCAATTCTCTTCCGAAGGATCTTCTGCTGGAAGCAAAGCAAAAAGGCTTTGCCGATCGCCAAATTGCTCATATGCTGGATTGCTGGGAAAGTGAAGTATATAAGAAACGAGAAGAACTTGGTGTAAACCGGGTGTTCAAACTGGTTGATACCTGTGCCGCTGAATTTAAAGCTGAAACACCGTACTATTACTCTACTTTTGAAGCAGACATTGAAAGCCCAGACGGGAATAGATATGTAGCGAACGAAAGTAAAGTAACCAATAAAAAGAAGATTATAGTTCTTGGTTCAGGTCCAAACAGGATTGGACAAGGAATAGAATTCGATTACTCCTGTGTGCATGGGGTGCTTGCTGCTGCCGAGTGTGGATATGAAACCATTATGATCAACTGTAATCCCGAAACTGTATCTACAGATTTTGATATTGCCGATAAACTTTATTTTGAACCGGTATTCTGGGAGCATATTTATGATATTATTCAGCATGAGAAGCCAGAAGGTGTAATTGTGCAACTAGGTGGCCAAACTGCCCTTAAGTTAGCTGAAAAACTCGCTCGCTACGGAGTGAAAATTATGGGAACCAGTTTTGAAGCTCTGGATCTTGCTGAAGACCGCGGAAGTTTTTCAAAGCTGTTGAAGGACAATGATATTCCCTTCCCTGATTTTGGTGTAGCTGAAACTGCAGATGAAGCTCTTGAACTTGCTGATGAACTCGATTTCCCTATCCTGGTAAGACCGTCTTATGTTCTTGGAGGACAGGGAATGAAGATAGTGATCAATAAGGACGATCTTGAGGCTCATGTAGTAGACCTTCTTAGAAAAATTCCTAACAATAAATTACTGCTGGATCACTATCTGGATGGCGCTATTGAAGCCGAAGCCGACGCTATTTGTGATGGGGAAGACGTTTACATTATTGGAATCATGGAACATATTGAGCCTTGTGGAATTCATTCGGGAGACTCAAATGCGGTACTTCCACCTTTTAACCTGGGAGACCTTGTGATGCAACAAATAAAGGATCATACTAAAAAAATTGCCCTGGCTTTAAATACCGTTGGTTTGATCAACATCCAGTTTGCGATCAAAGACGATATGGTTTACATCATTGAAGCAAACCCAAGGGCCTCGAGAACGGTACCGTTTATCGCTAAAGCCTATGGGGAGCCTTATGTAAATTACGCGACAAAAGTGATGTTGGGAGATAAAAAAGTTAAGGATTTTGATTTCAATCCTAAACTGGATGGTTATGCAATAAAACAACCTGTATTCTCTTTTAACAAGTTCCATAATGTGAATAAACAACTTGGGCCTGAAATGAAAAGTACCGGAGAGAGTATTCTGTTCATAGATAGTTTGAAAGATGATGCTTTCTACGATCTTTATTCAAGAAGAAAAATGTATCTGAGTAAATAAAAACTCCTGATTTTATAAATTTAACCCATTGTGATCCTTACTTTCACGATGGGTTTTTTAATTTGCGATATGAAAGAACTGGTTCTTATTATTGGTGGGATTTATGGTACTTTAGCTGTAATTTTTGGTGCTTTTGGTGCCCACGCGTTGAAGAAGCGATTTAGTGCAGATCAACTTAAGAGTTTTGAAACTGGGTTGAAATACCAAATGTATCATGCGTTAATGTTGATTGTCTGCGGAATTAGTTTTCCGTTTACTGGGATCTCACAGCAGTTTACTGCCTGGTTCTTTATTCTTGGAACCTTACTTTTCTCTTTCAGTATTTATGGACTTACACTAAGTTCGGCATTTGGAAAGAAACTCCGTTTTCTTGGTCCGATTACACCTTTTGGTGGCTTGCTACTTATTCTGGGTTGGATATTTTTCACTATTAATATTGCCGAAATAGCTCTTTACTTATAGCTTTTCGGCTTCAATCTCTACAATTCTTTGTTTCCGGTATCGTTCTGCATACCAGGCAACCACCAATAGCTGTAAAGAATGATAAAGCATAATTGGTAATAGAAGTAAACCTGTACTGGCCGAACTTCCGAAAATTACTTTTACCATAACCGAACCGTGAACAAGAGATTTTTTTGTTCCGCAGAATTGAGCCGTGATCTTGTCGGGGGTATTAAACCCAAGTTTATCGCTCAAAAAGCCCAGGCCATAGTAAACTCCAAAAAATAATACGATGACCATAAGCCCTAGTTTTGTCATATCCAAAATGCTTATTCTCTCGAATAAATTCGATAAAAAGGAAGCGCTAAAACTAGAATAAACGATTAAAATGATGGTGGTTTTGTCTAACAGACTCAGTTGCTTACTATATTTTCTCGCATATTTCCCCCAAAATCTTTGGAGTACCAAACCAATAATCAGGGGTAAAATGATTTGAAGAAAGAGTTTTAAAATAATAGATCCAAAATCGAATTCTCCCGATTTTTTAATAAAAAAACTTAGCCATAAAGGGGTGGCAATTATTCCAATTAATCCTGAAAGGCTGGCATTAAAGATTGCCGTTGGTAAATTTCCTTTAGCCAGAGAAACCATTACGATAGAAGAGGAAACAGTAGAAGGCAATGTGCCGAGGAAAAAAAGCGCGATCCAAAGATTGGAGCCCGTTCCTGCTTCGAAAAACGGTAAAAAGAGCAAAGCTAGAAGTGGGAAAACTACAAAAGTGGTTAACTGGATTACTATATGAACTTTGTAATTAAGAAAACCCAATTTGAATTCGGCAGGGGAAAGCTTGAGTCCATAGAAAAAGAAGATTAGGCCGATCCCGATATCGGTGATGGTCTTTAAAGGAAGGGTGTTAATACCATTCGGGAGAAAAAAAGCAATGATAATGGCAGCAAAAAGAGCAGC
Organism: Salegentibacter sp.; assembly: GCF_036568425.1. Taxonomy (GTDB): domain Bacteria; phylum Bacteroidota; class Bacteroidia; order Flavobacteriales; family Flavobacteriaceae; genus Salegentibacter. The sequence goes on from NZ_DATCSO010000004.1 coordinate 13,704, forward strand.
TATGAATCCGTTAAACTTCAAAATTACTTTTCGATTTTTACTTTGTATGTTTCTACGATATGCAGGTATTCTTCCGAGTTAAAATCGGTGGCCTGAAATTCCTCCTTGTCTTTAGCCTTGATCTCTTTTCTTTTAATGCTTTGAGCAAATCTCCTGATATCATTATCGGTTTTAAGAATTAAACCTGGTACCTCTACAGAATTTCCATTTTCGTCTTTGGCTACCATAGTAATGTGAGATGAATTACAATGTTTTACAGCTCCGGTCTGGATATTTTCTGCTTCCACCCGAATTCCAATTACCATAGAGCTCCTACCAGTATAATTTACTGAAGCTTTCATCGTAACCAGTTCTCCAATTTCAATAGGTTTTAGGAAATCTACAGTATCTACACTTGCGGTTACACAGTAGGCTCCTGAGTGTTTGGAAGCACAGGCAAAGGCGATCTGGTCAAGTAAAGATAAAATATAGCCTCCGTGAATTTTCCCGTTAAAATTGGAGTGGGAGGGTAGCATTAGTTCCGAGATTCTTACCTGGGATTCTTCTACGGTTTTATATTTATTTTGCATCCTTGAGGCTTTTATTAATTATTTGCATAAACTCTTCAAGTTTAGCTGGTTCCAACCAGCGAGTGACAATAACCATATTGTAGGTCTTATCTACTATAATAAAATTACCTCCGAAGCCCGCTGCATAAAAAATATCGCGGTTAATTTTTTCCCACTGGGGTTCTTCGGCACGATTTAACCACCACATATACCCGTAATTTTTATTGGCTTCTGAAGCGGTCATTGCTTCGTTTATAAGCGCTGACGGGAGTAATTGTTTCTCTTTCCATTTTCCTTCATTTAAGAAAAGATATCCGAATCTAGCCATATCTTCAGTATTGATGAACATGCCGCCACCGGAATGCCCGCCCCCGCTCACCGATTGCATTTTGAGGCCGTCTATACTTACCCAGGAATTATCATATCCAAACCACCTCCAGGTAGTGGAAGCCCCAATAGGATCCATAATTTCCTTCTTTAAAACTTTTGGTAAGGGTTTCCGAAAAACCTGAAGAAGGGAATAGGCCAGCACGTTAACCCGTACATCGTTGTACTTAAAATGAGTTCCTGGCTCGTTCAACTTTCGGGCTCTCCATTCGTCTATGCTTTTATCTCTCGAGGGTCTGTCTGCCCAATCGTAAGTATCCCATAAGCTGCCGCTCCAGTCTGAGCTTTGTTGAAGTAAATGTTTCCAGGTGATTTTGGAGTTATGATCACCTTTAAAAGTATCGTCCCAAATTAACTCCTTAACAGGCTGATTAACAGAACTTATTAAGTTTTTATCTAAAGCGATAAGTGCAGTGGAGGAGAGGAAGCTTTTGGTAACACTAAAGGTCATATCCACCCGTTGAGTATCTCCCCATTTTGCGATTAAGTAGCCGTCTTTAAGGATCATTCCTGCCGGACCGCCCCGACCTTTGGTTGGGCCAAGAATGCGGTGAAATGGCTCATGTTCAAATCCTTTTAAAATTGCCTGCCGAAGATCTTTGGCTCCGCTATATTCATTTTCATTTGCGAATTCTATTACTTCAGAGAAATCCAGATTATATATTGATGCTTCCTTTTCTTCCCATTCTCCTTTATCAGGGAAATAGGTGGTTTGGGTAAATGCCTGCTGAAGGAGCAGCAGGGAAAAAATTAAGGTTAGAATAGATGGTTTTCTGGTCATATTAATTCAAATTTAGCTGATCATTTTGGTCTTTTTCTTTTTGTTCGATTTTAGCTTGCTTGAGAAGTTTGCCATTCAATTGTTTGTTGTTGTTTGCGCCAAGCTTCCTGAGGTGTTCTACTTTTACTATAAGGTTTCCTTTGCCTGTTAGTTTTTTCATTGCCCCTTCATAGGTATTTTGAACTGTTCCCAGCTGTTTTCCTACCTTCTCAAGTTCATTGGTGAGATTTACAAAACTATCATAAAGGGCTCCTGCTCGTGTAGCAATTTCAATGGCATTTTCTTTTTGTTTTTCATTTTGCCACATACTGTCTATGGTTTTTAAAACCGCTAGCAGAGTCGTAGGCGTAACAATAATGATGTTTTTTTCAAAGGCCTCAGAATACAAATTAGGGTTTTGGTTAGATGCAATAGCAAAAGCAGCTTCTATGGGGATGAAAAGCAATACGAAATCGGGGCTTTCCATCTGATAAAGATTGTGGTAATTCTTGGCGCTTAGTTCTTCAATTCGTTTCTTAACCGAAATTAAGTGATTTTTTAAGTGATCTGGCCGGTGTTTCTCCTCATCCTCGTTAATATAGCGTTCATAGGCGTTGAGAGAAACTTTGGAATCGATAATCATTTTCTTATCCCCGGGTAAATGTATTACTACATCGGGCATAACGCGTTTTCCACTCTCAGTATGGAAGTTCTGCTGTACGAAGTATTCGCTGTCTTTTTGCAAACCGCTGCGTTCCAGGACCCGCTCGAGGACCATTTCACCCCAGTTGCCTTGCATTTTGGTGTCGCCCTTTAAGGCTTTGGTGAGATTGGTGGCTTCCTCACTAATCTTGAGATTTTGCTCGTTTAAAAACTGAAGTTGTTTGCCCAGCTGGGCGTGGCGCTCAATAAAATCGGTACTGTTTTTATCAACTTTTTCTTCAAAAGTCCTGATCTTTTCCTGGAGCGGTTCTAATATATTCTGGATATTTTCTTTGTTGAGCGAAGTGAATTTCTCTGATTTTTGATCCAAAATCCTATTCGCAAGATTTTCAAATTCCTTGCTGAATCTCTCCTGAAGTTTTTCTACTTCGGCTTTTTGCTCCTTGTTTCTTAGCTGAAGATTGTCGAATTCTGAATTTCTTCGGGTTAATTCTGTGCTTAAAAAATCTTTTTCCCGACGGATTTCTTCCCGCTCCTTTTCTGTTTTTTCCAGCTGAATCGCTCCAGATCGTTTTAGTTCTGCTATTTCTTCCTTTTGAGCTATTATATTGCTGGTTAATTGATTTTTAAGTCCTTCTATTTGAAGTGATAGTTGATTATTTCTTTCCTCAATTTTACTGATGTTTCCCTTGTATTTAAGTCCGGAAAAAAGTTTACCCAGGATAAAGCCCAACAGAATTGCGATAACAGGAAGAAGAATGAGTAATAAGGAATCAGTCATTGCGGAGGATGCTTTTTCCAAAGATACTTATTTGAAAAAAATATTACTCAAAAAGAACAGAGAATACTTATACAGGTAATGGTTTCAGGATTTTATCTTGAAGGAGGAACTGTCTTCATCAAAGACAATAAGATCTGAAGGAAAAATTCTGGACAGTTCTCCCGATGTTACAAGTTCCTGTTGGCTGCCCATTACAATATCATCCTTTTGCATCAGTAATATTTTATCACAAAGCTGAAGAGCAAGATTTATTTCGTGAGAAGCAAAGACTATGGCTTTATTGGTTTTCCGGGTGAGTTTTTTCAGAAGCTGCAGGATATAGGCCTTATGATACAAATCCAAATGTGTGGTAGGTTCATCGAGGATTACCAGCGGAGTATCCTGGGCCAGGGCCCGGGCAATTAAAACTTTCTGCATTTGCCCATCACTGAGTTCATAGCACTTTTTATGCTCCAGATTTTCAATATCAACGAGCTGAAGCGACTTTTTAATGTGCCTCAAATCGTTTGTAGTGAGCCGGCCAATCCAATTAGTGTAGGGTTGCCTGCCAAGTGCTACCAATTCAAAGATGCTCAGGTTTTTAGAAACAGGTTGTCCTGTTAGAACGAGGCTTATAAGGGCAGCTTGTTCTAATGGAGCCAGACTTTTTAAATCCTTTTCAGCAATAAAAATATTTCCTGAAAGGCTTTCCTGCACGCCACTCAGGCTTCGCAAAAGGGTTGACTTCCCAATGCCGTTTATTCCTATTACCGCCACAAGCTGACCCGGAAATATTTCAATATTAACATTTTTGGCAATTATAGTTTCCGAATTCCTGCTGCGATAGCCAATGCTCAGCGCTTCAGTTTTAAGGATGCTATTTGAGTTACTTTTGGTCATATCAGAATAAAAATCGGCGTTTTCTAACTAACAGCCAAATTACCACCGGTGCACCGATTAGCGAGGTGATCGCATTTATGGGAAGGGTGAATTCATTACCCGGCATTTGGGCTGCAATGTCGCAGATTAGCATTAGGATGGCTCCGCCCAGGATTACCGCCGGAATAAGAATACTGTGATTATTCACGGGTATTACCTGCCTGATAAGATGGGGGACCGCAAGTCCAACAAAAGCAATGGGACCTGCAAAGGCAGTAATACTACCCGCCAGAATACTAGTTGCCAGAATTACCAGCAACCTGTTTCTCTGAATACTTACCCCAAGGCTTTTAGCATATTGTTCACCAAGCAACAGACTATTCAGGTTTTTTATGCCAAACACAGAAAGGAGTATACCTATAATCCAAAACAAACCAAGTACCGACACTTCCTCCCAGGAAAGATTCCCTAAACTTCCAAAAGACCAAAAAACGTACTGTTGAAGCTGTGAAGCCGGACTGAAATAAGCAAGTACACTAACTACCGCAGCAGTTAAACTGGCAAACATCAAACCTATGATGAGGATAGCCATCGTGTCTCGTAAGCGCAGGGAGGCAAGCATTACTGCCAGTAAAACCAATAAGCTCCCCAGGCTGGAAGCGATAACAATGCTCCATTTTGAAAGTAGAAATGCTGCGAAGGCTCCGCCAAACAATCCTGCTCCCATAAAAACAATTGCAACCCCGAGGCTTGCACCACTGCTCAAACCTAATACATAAGGTCCGGCTAAAGGGTTCCTGAAAAGCGTTTGCATTAAAAGACCACTCACTGCAAGTCCAGACCCGGTGATTACTGCCGTGATCGCCTTGGGTAGTCGATACTCCAAAACTATATATCTCCAGGCTTCTTTAGTTACCTCAAGGTTGAAAATTGAACCCACAATATCTTTGAAAGGAATTTTTACCGAACCCAAACCTATATTAAGGAACAATAAGCCTATTAGCACCAGTATTAATACCGAAAAGGTTAATATGTATTTTTGCTTTAAAATCATTCTTTCAAGGCTTTGAAGAAGGCTCTTTTATAATTTGGTAATAAGTCTGGATGGAAAATAGAGATCAAATCTTTTAAAATAAGATCGGGGCGTTGTGGCCCTAATTCAAAATATAATACTCCACCCGTTCCACCTTTTTCCAGACTTACACTATAAACCTTTTTCTCTTTAACCGCTTTAAATTGCTCATAATGCCTGGATTCATTAAGTAGTTGTGTATAAGAGGTGAATTGTCCGGTACTAATCCAGAAATCAGCATTTTGTGCTTTTTCCAAAACGTTTTCGAAAGAAAGAGCTAAACTGCCGCTACCATCGGTTTCTTTATATAGGTAATTTGCATTCGCGTTAGCTATAAAACGGGCCTGCCAGGAATTACCATAAGGCATATACCACTGGTCTTTGTACATGGAACCACTAATAACATCAGGTTGATTTTTAGCAGTTTTGGCCAATTCTCTTGCTTCCAGATAATCAGATTCAATTTGTTTAAAAATGGCTGTTGCCTGATTGGTTTTATTGAAAAATGCCCCTATAAACTTTATCCATTCGGCTTTACCCAATGGGTCTTCTTCCACCCAATCGGCATTAAAAACCACAGGAATACCCGTTTTTTGAATATTTTCAAAGGTTTTATTATTTCCGTCTATAGCAAAACCTATAACAACATCTGGTTGAAGATCTATAAGTACTTCGGTGTTGATATTTTCATTTTTCCCCAGTTCTTTTATTTTTCCTGAATTGATTAGCTTTCTGGTATTTTCAGAAGATATATAACCCAGACCTGGAAAACCTGTTAATTTGTCTTCGACTTGTAGCGCTTCAAGAGCTGGAATGTGGGTTGTAGAAGTAACCACGATTTTTTCTACAGGCACCTCAACTTTTTGATCATAATGTAATTTTTCTGGAATCTCAGCGTCTTTTTTAGCTAAAAGGTATGTAAGGCCCAGGTCTGAATTTGGCCAGGGCTTATGCACTTTCACAATACTATAACCACTAAATTCTTCGATGCTGAAACCTTTGGCATATTTTATTTCAATTGACTTCCCTTCAGAAATTAACCCAGGGGAAGTTCTTTGTTCCTCGTTTTTGCAGGAAAAGAGAAATAGCAATGATAAAAGGGAAACGAAATATTTCAAGATTAAAGATTTGACTTCAAAAGTAAGATTATTTAAAAATTTTAGTGCTTCGCAAACATAAATGTTTATTTTTGACAATGAAATTTTGGTTTGACGCCGGAATGTACTGTCGTCGATTAAAAGGGAATCAGGTGATTTGAATCTTTAAAAATTCCTGAGCTGTTCCCGCAACTGTAAGCTAAGTTCCGTAACCGGAATGCCTGTTGTCACACTTCATACCACTGTCACATATTCGACGGGAAGGTAAGCAACAAGGACGCGAGCCAGGAGACCTGCCAGAAGCATTACTAATTTAACTCTTAGACTTTCGGGATAAAAGTCGGTGTATAATGAAACTAACTCGTTATTACCTTTTATTTCTGGGAATGCTTTTAGCCTTTCCCGCATTCGCACAAAACAAAACTGTTACCAGGTTGGAGGAGGTGGTCTTAAGCGACATATCTCTCAAGAGAGATTCAGGCGAACGCCGGGTAATTTTGCTGAACGATTCTATTTTAAGAGAAAATGAGCCTTCGCTTACTTCGGTATTAAAATTTAATAGTACTATCTTTTTTAGAGAAAATGGTCCGGGGATGGTTTCTTCGGCCTCATTCAGGGGAACTTCCGCGCAGCAAACCGCGGTGATATGGAACGGGATCAATATCAATTCTCAATTCACAGGACAAACAGATTTCAATACCATCCCTACTGGAATAGTCAATGATGTTTCCCTTCGGCCGGGTGGAGGTAGTGTGCTCTATGGAAGCGGAGCCATTGGCGGTAGCGTACATTTAAACAACCGCTTTAAATTCGATGGTAAATTCCATAACCATTTAAAACTTGATTATGGAAGTTTCGAAACTTTTTCAGGTATCTTTAAAACGGTTATCTCTTCTGAAAAAACCAGTTTTCAGTTAAATCTAATCCGTAAAACTTCTGAAAATGATTTTGAATATCCCAGTGATAACCAATTCAATGAAAATGGAGATTTCAGCAATACCGGCCTGGGCTTGTCTGTGGCTCATCGACTAAATAAAGATCATCTACTGAAATTTCATAGCAATTTTTATGAGGGGGAAAGAGGTTTTTCAGGAACTATTTCTGCCCCATCCAATAGTAAATATGAAGATGTAAACAGCCGTAATCTATTGGAATGGAGTGGTTTTTACGGTGACCTAAGCTCTTCCTTAAAATTAGCCTATTTAGATCAAACATTTCGGTACTACGAAAACCGGGAGACCAAAGCCCATAATTTTGGGCGAGCCAAAACCGGGATCGCGAAAATCGATCTCACATATCAGTTCACCCAGGATCTTGAAGTTACCGGCATTTTAGAGTATCAACAAATAGCAGGAGAGGGAAGCAATACCGGCACAAATCGTAGAGATATTGGGAGCCTGGCCTTTTTGCTAAAACACAGTCTGGGAGAATTCAGTTATCAGCTAAGCGCCAGGAAGGAAGCAACTGAGGAATATGAATCTCCATTGCTGTTTGCTGCGAACGGGCTTTACAGATTTTCAGAAAACTACGAAATAAGACTTGGGGTATCAAAGAACTTCCGAATCCCCACATTCAATGATCTTTACTGGTATGCAGGAGGAAATGTAGACTTAAAACCTGAGACTTCGCGACAAATTGAGTTGGGCCATCAATTCAGCCTGAATAAGCTTAAACTTGACCTTGCTGGTTATTTCATTGACACCAGAAACCTTTTGCGGTGGATTCCCACAAGCGGCGGATTATGGCGTCCTGAGAATACGGGGGAAGTAAGAAATTTTGGCATGGAGGCTGGCCTGGACTGGAACAAATCAATTGATGACCACATTTTGGATTTGAGTGCCACTTACGCCTGGACTCATACTCAGAACCAGGTAACAAAAAAGCAACTTATCTATGTACCCAGTCATAAAGCCACGGCCTCTTTGGGTTATAACTATAGTCGATTTTCCATTTTTTATCAGTTTTTGTACAATGGAAGCATATTTACTTCTTCAGATAATAATTACACCCTGGACGATTATACTATTTCCAATCTGGGGATTGCCCGGAATTTTGGCCCAAATAATTTTATGAAGATTGGGTTTCAGATTAGAAACATTTTCGATGAAAAATATATGAGTATGCCCGGGCGCCCTATGCCGGGAAGATATTTTAATAGTTCAATCACCTTTAAATTATAATTTATGAAGATCAGATTTTTTATGACCACAGTGCTTAGCGCTCTTTTGTTCGCATCTTGTGAGAGCGACAATGATATCGATGAGATCCCCCTGGAAGAATCAGGTAGTTATTCCGAAGGAATATTTATTCTTAATGAGGGAAATTTCGGTTCAGGAAACAGCTCAGTTTCCTTTCTTGATACTGATCTTCAAAGCATGACAAATAACATTTATGCTGAAGAAAATGAAGGGGGCTCCCCTGGAGATACGGGGCAGAATATGGGGTTTTATGAAGATTATGCTTTTATTGTAATGAATGTTTCAGGCAAAATACAGGTCGTAGACCGCCATACTTTTAACCACCTGGCAACAATAGAAAACGGGTTGCATAACCCTAGGTTTCTTGATTTCTCCAACGGAAAAGCTTTTGTAACTAATTGGGGAGACGGCATGGATCCCGATGATGATTTTGTGGCGGTGTATGAGCTTGAAAATTTTGAATTGGAAGAAATTATCTTAGTTGAAGAAGGCCCGGAAAGAATTCTAACTGTAAATAATAAGGTTTATGTCGCTCACAAAGGCGGTTTCGGATTTAATAATAAAATATCTGTGCTGGATCCCAATATCAATCAAATAAAAATGATAATTGAGGTTGGTGATGTGCCTAACTCAATGGTAAGTGATGGTAACAGTTTATGGGTGTTATCTTCGGGTTTACCTTCTTATGCTGAAAAAGAAACTACAGGAAAAATAACAAAAATAGACCTGACCACACAGGAGGTTGTTCAGGATATTGTTTTTAATGAACATGAGCATCCTAAAAATCTTAGCCTGGATGACCAACGCCTCTATTATACCTTAGATGATGGTGTTTATGTATTAGGAAAAGGGGAGGGGGAAGTACCTGATTCTGCTTTAACGCAATTTAATAATGAAGGGGTCTTGTATGGTTTTAGGGTGGTAAAAGAGAAAATTTTTGCTGCTTTTGCCAATTATGATTTTACCGGAGATGGAAAACTTATTATTCAGGACCAGTCTGGAAATAAAATTAAGGAACTGTCAACTGGTATAAATCCTAATGGAATTTACATAGCTGAATAAAAAACCAAGCCCTGAAGAAATTAAACTTCAGGGCTTTTGTTTTTATCTTAAGATTAGGAAATACTAATAATCAAGTCTTTCGAAAAGTACGGGTGGAATTTCATCGGTATACATTTTCTGAAATTCAGGAGCATCAGATCCGGCCTCATCAAGTACTTCAAATTCCGGTGATTTAGATAGATAAGAAGCTTTTTTCTCACCTTTAATATCATCCAATGCTGCAGCTAGTAAAGGTTCAGATGGATCGCCAAGAGGCTTATATTCGTTTATATATTCAATAGCTTCAATATCCGGAACTAAACCGTTCACATAATCCGAATTACCAAGGGCATTAGCCGATTTATAGACTAAAGGTTGAATCGCGTATTTGTGGTTAGGGTTGGCATTTTCTCTTCCAAAGTTATCAGAATCATACAAAGTAACCGAAGCCTGAAACTTTCCTACGGTATTTTGACCTACGTGTACTACATCAATCCAGGCATCGAGTCCATTTATAGTTAATTCACTTGCGGAAGCACTTGATTTACCTGCAATAACATATACTTTATCAAGGTTAAGGCTATTTATTAGATCACCAGTGCGTATTTTATTGTTAAACCTGTCAACTAGTCTATCCGGATTATTTTCTTTAAAGTATGATTGGTATGACGGATTCCATTGTTGTTGAGAAAAGATTTCACCTTCAAATTGCCCTGTGATCATACTTGCGAGATCCACGGCCGACTCTACACTTCCTCCACCATTATATCTTAGATCCAATATAAGTTCAGTGATGCCTTCTGATTTAAAATTGTTAAATGCATTATTTAATTCAGCATCGAAGTCGGCGGTAAAACTATTATACATCAGGTACCCCACCTTTTTACCATCAACATCAAGGGTTTTTGTAATATAAACCGGATTTGCAGTATATTCGGCTTTAGATAGATCATAAGTTTTATCAAGGTCTACTACATCCATATTTTCATCGAATTCGGCTTGATGAAGGGTGAAGTTTTCCGGCTGTACCAGATCCCCGTAGTTTGCGAGAGTCATTACCTCACCATCTACTTTGTTGAAGATCATTCCTCTTTCAATCCCGGCACTGGCAGCAGAAGTATTTGGTTGTACATACCGAACGTAGAGCAAAACCTTACTATCATCATTAGGATGGATAGCAAATCCATAATTCATCCCGGTTGTTGTACTTGTTCCGGCAAAACGGTTTTCAAGGGCGATGTAATCATCGGTCATGAAGCTAAACCTGTCTTGTACCTTATGCTCATATACCAAACCATTATAAAAGAGATCTTCAGGCGATTCAAAATCATCAAGAAAATCATTTAAATCAGCTTGGGTAGTAAAATAGCCATCGGCGAGTTTAGGAACGTAGCTTTTATAGAGGTAAATTTCGTTCATTCCTTTATAGATAAAGTCTTCTACTTCCAGATTTCTATCCGGACCAGGTTTTCCAACTTCCTCATCAATTACATCATCATCGTCCTTAGAGCAGGATAATAAAAGGCTGGAAGAAAAAAGAAAAAGAAATAATAATTTGTAAATCTTCATATATGTTAAGTTTTTGTGAAAAGGCTAAAATTAGCCACAAAATCGTAAATTCAAAATTTATTATAACAATTTTTTAGCCGCTTAAACGTAATAAAGTTAGTTATTCCTGAATTTGGATTTAGTATAAAATTAAACAAGCTTTATACCAATTTTATTAAGGGCGTAAGAAAATACAGAAATCCCGGACTATTACAATTAATTATGGAACCAAATAGCCAGTTTCAACACACTAAGAAAAATCAAAAACAACACTATTCCAAAGCTTCAGGAAAAAAGTTTTATGTTTGGGGTGGAATAATGCTGATAATTAGTCTGGCATTTGGAATTTTTTTCTTTCAGCAGAGAAATTTAAACAGTCCTGAGAATGTGTATTTAGGAACTATCCAGGATGAAGAACTGGCACTTCAAAGAACGAGGGAAACTCTTCAAATGGTTTCAGAATTAATGAATGAAAGAAAAAAGGATCTGGTTTATCTCAAGGAATTCAATAATACCAGAGATAGAATAATCAAACATGAAAAATAAAAAGATGAAAAAAATAACAATACTTATAATTATTTGTTTATTACCATTAATAAACACTGCTCAGGCCTTTAAAAAATACGAAAGCAGGAAGGATGTAGATGAGATGATAATGACCAGTAAAATGTTTAAAATGCTGGCTAAAGTTGATTTTAGTGAAGAAGATGAGGAAGCACAACAATATATTAGATTAATTGAGAACCTTGATGAGATTAGAATGTTTACTTCCTCCAATAACCAGGTTCGTTCTGAGATGGTTAGGGATGTAGACGGTTATTTAAAAGAAGGTAACCTGGAACTGCTAATGAAGGTAAACGAAGACGGGAAGAAAATAAAATTCTATTCAAAACCAGGGAAAAATGAAAATGTGGTAAGCGAGCTTTTTATGTTTTTGGAAGGCCATGAAGATGGGGAACCAATTTCGGTTATTCTTAGTATTACCGGAGACATTGATCTCTCTCAACTCTCGAGATTAACCCGGGATTTAAAGGTTCCCGGTGCCGAAGAATTGGATAAGCTCGATAAAAAATCATAGTATGAAAACTTCCGGGGTTTTTGGGTTTTTATTTGTATTGATGTTTTTAACGATTTCCTGCGGCAATGAGCCTGGCATACAGGAATATTATGTTGAAAATCTTGGAAATAGTGATTTTATTGCTATGGATATTCCTGCCAACCTTTTGGCTAATATTAAAACCCCGAATGCAGATCAAAAGCAAATCCTGGAAAGTATACATAAGGTGAATTTGCTGGTATATCCTTTAAGGAACAATAAAGAGATGTACCAAGCAGAAAAAGTTGAATTACAGAAAATTCTTAAAAATGAAAATTATCAGCTCCTCATGAGATATGGCTCTACACTTCGCAAAGCTGAAATTTATTTTATCGGTGACGAAAGTGCCGTAGACGAATTTATCTTGTTTGGATTTGATGATAGTCGGGGAGTAGGTCTGGCAAGAATACTGGGAGAAGATATGCAACCTCAGGCTATGTTAAATCTTCTTAGATCTTTGAAAAAAGGCGATCTTAATGTTGATGGAATTAGAAATATAGCCCAAATTTTTAAAAGGGGGAGGTTGAAGTAGGAATTAAGTAAGAGCCTAAAGCTTATTAAATTATAAAAAAGATATCCCGCCTGGCTTTATTGAAACCGGCGGGATTTTTTTTTATATCCCAGTGTAATTTTGAGGAGTTATTGCTTTTATTTCGCTTTTTATTTCATCTGAAACATCCAGACTATCTATAAATTTTGATATACTTTCCTGGTTGATTTTCTCATTGGTTCGGGTTAAACCCTTTAAGGCTTCATAAGGGTTTTTGTAAGCTTCCCTTCTTAATATGGTTTGAATAGCTTCAGCTACAACGGCCCAGTTTGCCTCAAGGTCGGCATTGAGTTTCTCTTTATTCAGCAATAATTTTCCCATTCCTTTTAAAGTAGATTTAAAACCGATTAGGGTATGGCCCAATGGAACCCCAATATTACGAAGTACAGTGCTATCTGTAAGATCACGTTGTAAACGACTTATAGGAAGTTTTGCTGAAAGATGTTCAAAAACTGCATTCGCGATCCCCAGATTTCCTTCGCTGTTCTCAAAGTCTATGGGATTTACCTTATGTGGCATAGCAGAAGATCCTATCTCTCCCTCTTTGATCTTTTGTTTAAAATAATCCATAGAAACATAGGTCCAGATATCCCGGTCCAAATCTATAAGAATATTATTAATGCGTTTTAAAACATCAAAAAGAGCGGCCATATGGTCGTAATGCTCTATTTGGGTTGTGGGGAAAGAATGGTGAAGTCCCAGGATTTCCTCCACGAAATTGGTCCCGAATTCTTTCCAGTCAACATGAGGATAGGCGATCTTGTGCGCATTGTAATTACCAGTAGCGCCTCCAAACTTAGCGGCGTGAGGAATAAAATGTAACTGGGTAAGTTGTTCTTCCAATCGCACCAGAAACACCTCTATTTCTTTTCCCAGCCTGGTTGGAGAAGCAGGTTGGCCATGCGTTCTTGCTAACAAAGGTATATTAGCCCATTCTTTAGAAAACTCCCGCAGTTTAGACCGAATTTCATCTAAAACAGGAAGATATTCATCTTCTATCGCTTTTCTTAAGCTTAAAGGGACAGCAGTATTGTTAATGTCCTGGGATGTTAAACCGAAATGAATAAACTCCTTGAATTCCTGAAGCTCGAATTTATCAAATTTCTCTTTCAGAAAATACTCTACGGCCTTGACATCATGGTTGGTGGTTTTTTCTATTTCCTTAACCGCCTGAGCATCTATGGTGGTAAAATTGTCATAAATCTCTCGCAATTGCGAATATTTTTCCTTCGGAAAAGTACTGAGTTGAGGAAGAGGTAATTCGCAAAGTGCTATAAAGTATTCTACTTCAACCTTTACGCGGTATTTAATTAAGGCTTCTTCGCTAAAATAAGCCGAAAGACTTTTGGTTTTAGCATGGTATCTACCGTCTATTGGAGAAATGGCGGTTAGCGGAGTCATTGTGTTGTGGATGTTTGATTTATAAAGCTCCAAATATACTGCTTACAACCCATCTTTAAAACTACAGGCTTAATTCTTTTTAAATGCTTTATCTGAAGCTTTTATAAGCTTATTTACTAATGGAGGAACGCCTATTGAAGCTCTTTCCGGTGTAATTTCCAAATTTTTCTCTGGTGTTACATTTGGCTTTGGATCTATAAAATATACAGGGATATCCCGAGGCGCAAATTCCATTAAGCCTGCTGCAGGATATACCTGCATTGAAGTACCAATTATTATAAGAATATCTGCATGAGATGTAATTTCAGCGGCTTTTTCAAACATAGGTACGGCTTCCCCAAACCAAACCACATGGGGCCGTAATTGATAGTTGTGTTCACAAAAATCGCCTACTTTAATATCTTTTCTCCAGTCCATAACAAGATCTTCATTAAAAGTGCTTCTTGCTTTTAAAAGTTCGCCGTGCAAATGAGTAACTTTTGTGCTTCCCGCACGTTCATGCAAATCATCTATGTTTTGGGTTATGATCTCTACATCATAATATTTTTCCAGTTTAGCCAGGGCAAGATGTGCCGGATTGGGTTCTACTTCAAGTAACTGGCGACGACGTTTATTATAAAATTCCAAAACCTGTTCCTGATTTTTTTCCCAGCCAATAGGTGAAGCAATCTCCATGATGTCATGGTTTTCCCAGAGTCCATCGGCATCTCTAAATGTGCTAATTCCACTTTCAGCACTAACCCCTGCACCGGTTAAGACAACAATTTTTTTCATAACTTTTTATTTATGTCTATAAAAATAAACACTTCTGAAAATTCTGGAGGCTAATATTAAAATAAGTACAGAAAATCTTAAGATAGCCATTCAATTCGGCTTCAATTTTTAATTTTGAGGAATGGAAAAACAGCAGTTACTGGATTATCTCAAGGAATTTCTAACACCCCGTCGTAATAAGCTTTTCGAGGAGGTGCTTTCAAAACGAACCAATTTTTTTACAGTAGTTACCCAGGATGTTCATCAGTTACATAATACGAGTGCGGTAATACGTAGTTGTGATGTTTTCGGAATTCAGAATATCCATGTTATTGAAGAGTGTCAACCCAGGAGAATTGATAAAGAAATAGCTATGGGTGCGCAAAAATGGGTAGATGTTAACCGTTATAATTCTACCAAAGACTGTGTATCTGCCTTAAGGCATAAAGGTTATCAAATTGTAGCCACAACACCACATGGAGATGGCAGAAACCTAGAAGATTTTGATATTTCCAAACCTGCGGCCGTTTTCTTCGGGACAGAAAAAAATGGGCTATCTGAAGAAGTTCTTGAGGAAGCTGATGTTCATTTGAAAATTCCTATGCAAGGCTTTACAGAAAGCTTGAATATATCGGTTTCAGCTGCTATAATTTTACAATCTATAACCAGCAGGCTTCGTCATAGTGAGTTGACCTGGCAGCTAACCCCTGAAGAAAAACTTGAAATCGAATTGAATTGGACAAAAAAGTGCATAAAAAATTCAGAACAACTTGTAGGGGACTATAAAGCATCCCGATAAATTTGCTATTTTTAGCCTTTCAAGCCCCTACCTATGACCCTCTTTTTTTATATCGTTATTGCGATTATTACCTTTTTCGCTTTTTTACACGCTTACGCAAAAAAGTCGTATGATTTGAGTCGCACTATGATTATCAATGCTTCCAGAGAAGATATCTTTAATTATGTAAGTCAATTAAGAAAACAACCTCATTGGGTGCCATGGTTTAAAAGAGACCCGAATGCAGTCCTGAAATTTAAAGGGGTAGATGGGAAAGAAGAAGCCGGTTTTTATTGGAGGGGAAATAAAAAGGTAGGAGAAGGAACCCAAAAGATCGTCAAACTCAAACCCAAAGCGATCATGGAGACGCGTCTGCTTTTTGTGCGACCCATAAAACTAAACTCCTTAACCTATATCGGTATTAAAGAATTGGAGCCTAAAAAATCGAAAATAGTTTGGGGTGTTCGCGGGTTTTTGCCTTTTCCGCTTAGTATCATTTCAATTTTTTATAGCCTGGATAAATTGCTTGGGAATGACCTGGAAAAGGGATTAATAAATCTGAAAACTATTTTGGAGGGCAGGGATTAATTGCGCTGAAGCACTTTGAATTCTTCATAACAACCGCTTATAGCATCCAAAATTTGCAGATCGTTAGCTGTACGCATGAAATTTTTTGAATAATTACAGCGACCTAAAATCTCATCAATTTCCACCTTATTGATTTGTAGTAAAGCCATAAGGGTTTCACGGTCAAATTTATTCCGAAGTAAATTTCGTATTTCGTCATCTTCTTTCATTTGCCTAAGCTTACGCATTTGTTTCGGTCTTTTTCCGAAGATATTATTGACCAGATCTGCCGGGTTAAAAAGAGAGCCTAAAACTTTTGATACTGCACCGGGTGAGTTAGTGCCGGCCTCATAAGCGGTATTTAAACCTGAAATACTATAGCGTTTGTTCTCATAAATTGGGATATTCTTGGCATCTATTTCAAGATAGCCCGTTAAAGTAACCGAGCTAACTACAACTTCTTCCAGTGCAATTCCCAGTTCGGTCATTTTCACCTTAACATTTCCGTACTTCATCCAGTCGTTTGTAACCCGAACTTTTATGGATTTAAAACCCAGATAGGTGAAATATAAGGTATCGTTTACTTTGGCTGGTAGCTCAAACTTGCCGTCTTCATCACTAACCGCACCTTTTACCTGATTAAGATTTACAATATGAACTTTTTCTATTGGTTTATCGTTGGCAGCATTCATAACTGTACCCGACACGAGGTCTTGTGCCATGGCATATAAACCAGTAAAGAGTAGGAAAAAGAGGAATAAACTATACTTCATAATAATTGGCGCCTAAAATATAAAATACCAATAAAAAACAATGCCAGTTTTTATATTTTAAGCGCCTAATTTATTTATTTCTTAGAACGTCTCCTTTTTAGAGAACTTTCTATGTTCTTGCCACGGCCACCAAATTTTTTATCGCCGCGTCCTTTTTTTTCGAAACCTTCTGAACGTCTTCCACCGGATTTACCACCTTTAAATGGTTTTCCTGAACGTTCTTTTGCGCCACCTTTTTTTCTTCCTCCACCACGTCCGGAATCGGTTGTAATTTCAACATCGATATGACGGCCATTATGTTTGAAGTTTTTAAAGGTTTCAATAACCTTATCGGTATGAACGGCATCGGTATTAAAGAATGAGAAAGTTGATTTAGCGTCAACTTTATAGACATCATCACGTCCTAGATCCAGAGTTGCTTTAAGGAAATCTTTAAGACTCATCCAGTCGAAACCGTCTTTTGTCCCCATATTGATAAAGAACCTTGTAGATTCTCCACCTCCCGAAGTTCGATCAGATCCTCCCCCCGCACTAAGGTCGGGTGAGTTCTTATAATAATTAAAGAAACGGGTGAATTCTACCGAGAAAAATTTCTTGATCAATTCTTCACGACTAAAACCTTCCAAAACCTCGTTAATACTAGGTAAGTAAGCGTCTATTTCATGATTGATTTTAGTTTCCTTGATATCATTTGCAAGGTGAAACAACTGAACTCTGCAAATCTCCATTCCATCAGGAATATCTTTTTGCTCGAATTTCTGTTGAATAATGCGTTCAATACTTTTAATTTTACGCACTTCACTTTTCGAAACGATCACCATAGAAACACCACTTTTCCCAGCTCTTCCGGTTCTACCGCTTCGGTGGGTGTAAGTTTCAATTTCGTCTGGTAACTGGTAGTTGATCACGTGGGTGATATCATCTACGTCAATACCACGAGCAGCAACATCGGTAGCGACAAGCATCTGGATTTGTTTCGTCCTGAAGCTCTTCATTACCAGGTCACGCTGGTTCTGGCTAAGATCCCCATGAAGGGCTGCGGCGCTATAACCATCTTCAATAAGCTTTTCAGCAACTTTCTGGGTATCTCTTTTTGTTCGGCAAAAGATTACCGAAAAAATGTCAGGATTGGCATCTGCTAGTCTTTTAAGAGCATCATAACGTTGGCGGGAATTTACCAGATAGTATTCGTGAGAAACGTTACTGGTTCCCTGATTCTTGGTTCCTACAGTAATCTCTATAGGAGTTTTCATAAATTTCTTGGCGATAGTAGCTACTTCTTTAGGCATGGTAGCTGAAAAAAGCCAGGTGTTTTTAGTTTTTGGAGTATCGGCAAGGATAGAGGTTATGTCTTCGTAAAAGCCCATATTCAGCATCTCATCGGCCTCATCTAAAACACAGTAATCTATTTTAGTGATATCTACCATTCTACGGTTCATCATATCCTGCATACGACCTGGAGTAGCTACAATAATTTGCGCTCCACGCTCAATTTGGCGAGCTTGATCGGTAATACTTGCACCACCATAAATGGCTACTGCATTTAGATTTTTCTCGAATTTAGAATAGTTCTTTAATTCGTTGGTAATCTGCAGGCAAAGCTCACGGGTTGGTGAGAGAATTAATGCCTGGGTATGTTTAGCGTTGGAATTTATCTTCTGGATAAGCGGAAATCCAAAAGCAGCTGTTTTTCCTGTTCCGGTTTGGGCCAGGGCCACCATATCGGTGTCTTCATTTAACAAAACAGGAATAGCTTTTTCCTGAATTTCACTTGGGCTTTCAAAACCCATTTCTTCGACTGCTTTAAGAAT
>NZ_DATCSO010000005.1:0-30074 GCF_036568425.1 Salegentibacter sp.
GTTGATACCGATGAGATCGTTATGGGGCCTGAGGAAAAAACCACAACTACTACTATTCCCTTTGTAAAGAATAATGAATTCGATTACTCCAGCCTTATTACCTGGATAAACCCTGTGCTTAAAAATTATGCCTGGCTCATTTTTATTCCTATCGTGATCTTTATTGTAACTGCGGTATCCAACGGTGCTAATCTTACCGATGGGATTGATGGGCTGGCTGCGGGCTCGTCGGCCATAATTGTGTTAACGCTCGGGATTTTCGCCTGGGTCTCCGGTAATATCATTTTTTCAGATTATTTGAACATTATGTACATCCCGCGTTCGGGCGAAATGACCATATATATCACTGCCTTTGCAGGAGCTTTGGTTGGTTTCCTGTGGTACAACACCTATCCCGCACAGGTTTTTATGGGAGATACAGGAAGTCTGACTATAGGCGGTATAATCGCGGTTCTGGCTATTGCTACGCGTAAAGAATTATTGATTCCTATTCTATGCGGAATTTTTCTGATGGAAAATCTTTCAGTGGTGTTGCAGGTTGCCTGGTTTAAGTTCACCAAGCGAAAATATGGAGAAGGAAGAAGAATTTTTCTTATGTCTCCTTTGCATCATCATTATCAGAAGAGAGGATATCACGAAAGTAAGATCGTGGTGAGGTTCTGGATCGTGGGAATCTTTCTGGCAATTGTGACCATCATCACCCTTAAAGTGAGGTAATGAAGGAGGACTGGAGAAATATTAGCGAAGCAGGTTCACAAAAACTGGTGATTCTGGGAGGAGGAGAAAGTGGAGCCGGAACAGCCATTCTGGGAAAGAAGAAAGGTTTTAAAGTCTTTGTTTCAGATAAAGGAAAGATTAAAGAAAAGTATAAAGAAGTTCTTGAAAATATTGAGGTTGAATGGGAGGAATTACAGCATACGGAAGCTAAGCTTCTCGATGCCGATGTGGTAATGAAAAGTCCGGGGATTCCCGATACGGCTTCTTTAGTATTGAGGCTAAAGGAACTTGGAATTCCGGTGATTTCTGAAATTGAATTTGCTGGCGCTTTTACTTCTGCAAAAATTATTGGAGTAACAGGAAGCAATGGAAAAACAACCAGTACGAAATTCATTCACCATATTCTGAATGCCGGCAAAATTTCGGTAGGAATGGCGGGGAATGTAGGAGACAGCTTTGCAAAACAGGTTGCTGAAACCACGCCCGACTGGTTTGTGCTGGAGCTGAGTAGTTTTCAGCTCGACGGGATAGAAAAATTCAGGCCGGAAATAGCAGTGTTAACCAATATTACTCCCGATCATCTGGATAGATATGATTATAAACTAGAGAATTATGTAGCATCAAAGTTCAGAATAACCGAAAATCAAACTGAAGATGATTTTTTCATTTTCGATGCCGATGATGAAATCATTGAAGGATGGTTGAAGAACAACAAGATTAAAGCACAAAAGCTTCCATTTTCATTGGATAAGAAGATTGAAAATGGAGCTCGATTAGAAAACGAAAATATTGCAATTAACATTAATAACGATCAATTTAATATGCCAACAACAACATTAGGTCTGCAAGGTAAGCACAATACCAAAAATGCCATGGCTGCTGCAACAGTAGCTCAGTTATTACGAATCAGGAAGGAAACTATACGCGAGAGTATGGAGAATTTTCAGGGGGTAGAACACCGCCTGG
Source organism: Salegentibacter sp. (assembly GCF_036568425.1). GTDB lineage: Bacteria > Bacteroidota > Bacteroidia > Flavobacteriales > Flavobacteriaceae > Salegentibacter. The sequence goes on from NZ_DATCSO010000005.1 coordinate 1,684, forward strand.
AAAAGGTTTTGAAGATTAATAATGTTCAGTATATAAATGATTCCAAGGCAACCAATGTGAACGCTACATTTTATGCTTTAGAAAGTATGGAATCTGAAACGGTTTGGATCGTTGGCGGGGTAGATAAAGGGAATGTGTATGATGACCTGTTGCCTCTGGTTAACGAGAAAGTGAAGGCGATAATCTGCCTTGGAGTAGATAACGCGAAGTTGCTAAACACCTTCGGGAATTGTGTCGAAACTATTGTTGAAACCCAATCTATGGCTGAAGCCGTTAAGTTGGCCTACAGGCTTTCTGAAAAAGGAGATTCAGTTTTACTATCTCCGGCATGTGCCAGTTTTGACCTTTTTGAGAACTATGAAGATCGCGGAAGACAATTTAAGGAAGCGGTAAGAAATTTATAAAAATAAAAGCTGAAAAGAGCATCAATTAAATGAGCAACTTTTTTTCAAATCTTAAAGGAGACAAGGTTATCTGGGCAACCGCCGGCTTGTTGGCATTATTTTCATTTTTGCCGGTATACAGCGCCAGTAGTAATCTTGCATACCTCTATGGAGATGGAAGCACATTTAAGTATGTGGTGGTTCACTTTTTTCACCTGGTTCTAGGTTTCTCATTGCTTTTTGCGGTACACAAAATACCCTATCACTACTTTCGGGGACTATCCATTTTATTTCTGCCGGTAGTCATTGTGCTCTTGTTGTACACAGCTTTTCAGGGGACAATTATTGACGGAGCAAACGCCAACCGTTGGATACAAATACCGGTTCTTGGAGTTTCATTTCAGTCGTCTACCCTGGCTTCGGTGGTTTTGATGGTTTACGTAGCTCGCTACCTATCTAAAATGACCCACAAAACCTTAACATTTAAAGAGTCTATTTTACCGCTTTGGGTGCCTGTTGGTTTGGTTTTAATGCTAATTTTGCCGGCTAATTTTTCCACTACAGCTATAATATTCTGTATGGTGCTGGTTTTGATGTTCTTAGGAGGGTATCCCGCAAAATACCTCGGGATTATTGTCGCTGCCGGGTTCCTCTTGCTCACTATGTTCATTCTAACAGCCAAAGCTTTTCCCGGACTTCTACCCAACAGAGTTGATACCTGGGCAAGCCGGATCGAGAATTTTGCTAATGATGAAGATACCGAAGCCGACTATCAAATAGAAAAAGCAAAGATTGCGATTGCCAGAGGTGGAGTAACAGGAACAGGGATAGGCAAAAGCGTACAGCGGAATTTTTTACCCCAGTCCTCTTCTGATTTTATTTATGCGATAATAGTTGAAGAGATGGGATTGATAGGAGCATTCGGTGTGATGAGCGCCTACCTGATGCTGTTGTTTAGAATAATAATTGTGGCGACCAAAGCCAATACTATGTTTGGAAAACTGGTGGTTATGGGAGTTGGTTTACCGATAATTTTCCAGGCCCTTATCAATATGGCGGTTGCTGTTGAATTGTTTCCGGTAACCGGGCAAACCCTGCCGCTGATAAGTAGTGGGGGAACCTCAATTTGGATGACCTGCATGGCCCTGGGAATTATTTTAAGCGTGAGTGCCAAAAGAGAAGAAATTAAAGAAGCTGAAGAGCGATTAAACCAAGAAGAAAATCCGCTTGATATTTTAAGCGAAGCGATATAAAATGAAAAAAGACCTACGCGTCATATTATCCGGAGGAGGCACAGGAGGCCATATTTATCCGGCGATAGCTATCGCCAATGAGATAAAAATGCGCCACCCTGAAGCCAGATTCCTGTTTGTGGGTGCGAAGGATCGAATGGAGATGGAGAAAGTGCCCCAGGCCGGATACGAGATCGAAGGATTGTGGATAAGTGGAATTCAACGAAAATTAAGCCTTAGAAATCTATCCTTCCCGTTTAAATTAATTAGTAGTTTGAACAAGTCCCGTAAAATAATAAAAGCTTTTAAACCTGTTGTGGCGATAGGGACCGGCGGCTTTGCCAGTGGACCTTTATTGAAAGTAGCGAGTTCTCAAAATATTCCTACTCTTATCCAGGAACAGAATTCTTATCCCGGAATAACCAACCGACTTCTTTCAAAGTCGGTGGACAGGATATGTGCAGCCTATGAAGAGGTAAAACGATTTTTTCCTTCGGAAAAGACAGTGATCACAGGTAACCCGGTAAGGCAGGATCTGTTGGAGGTTAATTCAAAAAGAGCTGAGGCCCGGGAATATTTTAAATTGGATGCTGCTAAGAAAACGGTGTTAGTGCTTGGTGGAAGTCTTGGAGCGAGAAGAATTAACCAGTTAATAGAGAAATTTGCTGAAGATTTTGAGAAAAAGCAAATTCAATTGATCTGGCAGACAGGAAAATTGTATTTCAGTGAATACAAAAAATACAACGGGAAATTCGTGCAAATCCACGAATTTCTGAACAGGATGGATCTGGCCTATGCCGCAGCCGATGTGATCATTTCACGGGCCGGGGCGATAAGTGTTTCAGAATTATGTATAGTTGGAAAACCGGTACTATTCATTCCATCGCCAAATGTTGCAGAAGATCATCAGGCGAAAAATGCGCGTTCAGTTGCTAGCAAAAATGCAGCCTTGATGATTACTGAAGATGAACTGGAAGAAAAATTTGAACCAGAATTTTTTGGCTTGCTGGATTCAGAAGAAAAAAAGGAAGAATTAAGTCGAAACATTAAAAAGCTGGCTTTGCCCAATGCAGCTTCGGCAATAGTAGATGAAGTAGAAAAATTAATAGGAAAATAATTTTGATCGAATTAAATCACATAAAGAACATTTATTTTATCGGCATTGGCGGAATAGGGATGAGTGCGCTGGCGCGTTATTTCAAATTCCAGGGGAAAAATGTAGCCGGTTACGATAAAACTTCCACTCCGCTTACCAGAACCCTGGAGAGCGAAGGGATTCAGGTGGTTTATGATGAGGCTGTTGTGAGTATTCCGGAGAGTTTTACTCATGTGGAAGCTACGCTAGTGGTCTACACACCGGCTATTCCTAAAGAACATAAGCAGTGGTTGTATTTTATTAGTAGAGAGTATCCGTTAAAAAAACGAGCTGAGGTGCTTGGACTTATATCGAGAGGAAAACAAACCCTGGCTGTTGCCGGTACTCACGGAAAAACAACAACCACCGCGATTCTTGGTCATTTGCTGAAAGAAACAGGAGCTCCGGTAACCGGATTCCTGGGCGGGATAAGTGAGGACATTCAGAGCAATCTAATTCTTGAAGGAGATGAAGTTATCGTGGTAGAAGCCGATGAATTTGACCGTTCCTTTATGCAACTATCTCCAAATATCGCAGCAATCACCTCTATGGATGCAGATCATCTGGATATTTACGGGGAAAAGGAAGAGCTGGAAAAAACATTTAGAGATTTTGCAGCCCTTGTTCCAGGCTCAGGCACCCTCTTTGTGAAGAATGGTCTTCCAATTTCGGGGACTACCCTTGGCATTGAAGATGATGCCGATTATGCGGCAACCGATATTGGAATTGAAAATGGTACTTACCATTTCAATTTAAGAACCCCTAATGGAATAATTAAGAACTTAAGATTTAATCTACCCGGCAAACACAATTTGCTTAATGCTATAACAGCCCTGGCGATGGCTATTCAATACGGCTCCCCAACCGATGAAGAACTCGCCAGGGCTTTATATAGCTTCAAAGGAGTTAGGCGTAGATTCACCTATAAGATTAAAACAGAAGACCTTGTACTTATCGATGATTATGCACATCATCCTGCAGAAATTGAAGCGGTGCACCAGGCAATTAGGGAAATGCATCCTGGAAAAAAAGTGTTGGCAGTATTTCAACCGCATTTATTTAGCAGAACACGGGATTTTGGAGATGATTTTGCTAAAAGTCTGGCCAAATTTGACGAATTGTTATTGCTGGACATCTATCCTGCAAGGGAACAACCAATTGAAGGAATTGATTCGGTGTGGTTATTTGACCAGATTAAGATGAATTCAAAGCAGTTAATTACAAAAGAGCGGCTTTCAGAAGAAGTAAAGAAAAGTGAGGCCAGCGTGATCGTGATGATGGGCGCCGGAGATATTGGAGAAGAAGTGGAACCTTTAAAAATGATCCTTCAGGATGAAAAGTAAGGTGGGCTACATAAAAGGCTTGTTTTTGCTTGTGCTAGTTGGCTTTTTGTACGGTTTTGCCGAACACCGTCACAGAGCCAGGAAAATAAGTGAGGTAAAAATTGAATTTATGGAAGATGAAAACCTCTATATCACTGAGGAAGCGGTTAATAAGTTGTTAATACAAAATAATCTGGAGCTTACGAGCATAGATAAAGAAACTTTAGATTTGAATAGGGTAGAAATTCTCCTGAAAAACCACGATATGATTGAAAATGCAGAAGTTTACCTGAATCTGGACGGCAAACTCAAAGCCGATATCATTCAGCGGAAACCAATCGGGCGTGTTGTGGGAAATGCTTCATTTTATCTGGACAAAAACGGGGAGGTAATGCCCCTTTCACCATATTATTCTGCCAGGGTACCGATGTTATTCGGGTTTGATAGCGAGAATGTGTCAAAGGTGTACCCGTTGGTAGATTATATAAGGAAGGATAAATTTTTAACTCAGCATATTACAGGTATAAACAGGTTGAACAACGGAAAATTTGAGCTGGAAATGCGCAAACTTGATTTTAGTGTGTATTTCGGGAAGGCCGAAGATATTCCTTTGAAATTCAACAATTTTAAGGTTTTTTATAAGAAAGCCCTGAAGGACAATAAACTGGATGCCTATAAAAAAGTGAACTTACAATTTGGAAACCAGGTTGTTTGCACGAAAAAATAAATTATGGAACAAAGCGACATTGCAGTAGGATTAGATATAGGAACCACGAAGATCGTGGCTATGATAGGTCGTAAAAACGAATACGGCAAAGTGGAAATCGTTGGGATTGGTAAGTCCAAAAGCCTTGGAGTTCACCGCGGCGTGGTAAACAATATTACCCAAACCATTCAGTCTATTCAGCAGGCCATTCAGGAAGCTGAAGCCGACTCAGGACTTAAGATTAAGGATGTGGTTGTGGGGATTGCAGGACAACATATACGAAGCCTGCAACATAGCGATTATATTACCCGTTCAAACCCCGATGAGGTTATTGACGCTGATGATATCCATACCCTTTGCAACCAGGTGCATAAACTAGTGATGTTACCGGGTGAAGAGATCATTCACGTTTTGCCTCAGGAATACAAGGTTGATGGCCAGGCAGAAATAAAAGAGCCCATTGGGATGTATGGAGGTAGGCTTGAAGCTAATTTTCACGTTGTAGTTGGACAGGTTTCTTCCATTAGAAATATTGGGCGTTGCGTAAAAAGCGCCGGTCTTGAACTTTCGGCAGTGACTTTGGAGCCGTTAGCTTCAGCGAATGCCGTATTAAGTCAGGAAGAAAAAGAAGCCGGAGTTGCCCTTATCGATATAGGAGGGGGAACCACCGATCTTGCCATTTTTAAAGATGGAATTATTCGCCATACCGCAGTGATACCATTTGGGGGAAATGTGATCACAGAAGATATCAAAGAAGGTTGCTCGATCATAGAAAAACAGGCTGAATTGCTGAAGATAAAATTTGGCTCTGCCTGGCCGGGAGAGAATAAGGATAATGAAATAGTTTCTATTCCGGGTTTACGCGGAAGGGAACCAAAGGAAATTACCCTTAAAAACCTTTCAAAGATTATCCATGCCAGGGTTGTAGAGATCATAGAACAGGTTTACCTGGAGATAAAGAACTATGGCCATGAAGAACAAAAGAAAAAATTAATTGCCGGAATGGTATTAACCGGAGGTGGCGCACAACTTAAACATATTAAGCAACTTGCCGAGTACATAACCGGAATGGATACCAGAATAGGTTTCCCTAATGAGCATCTTGCCGGAACAAATGATTCTGAAACTACAAGCCCTGTGTATGCCACAGCTGTTGGATTAGTGATGAATAGTTTAGAGCACGGAGCTAAAAAGTTTCAGGAAGAAGCCGTGCTTAAGAGTAAGGAACAACGAGAGGAAGAGCTTAAAGAAAGCTTTGATCAGGATGTTGAAAATAAAGAAGACCTGAAACCCGATCCCCATGCCCCGGGAAAACATACCCGCAAAAGTATTTTTGACAAGTGGGCAGAAAAGTTTAAAGATTTTTTAGATAACGCAGAGTAAAAAGAGAGAACCAGTAAAACAGAATTTATGAGCAGTACAGAATTCGGAAACATAGCATTCGATTTACCAAAAAACCAATCGAACGTCATAAAAGTTATTGGTGTAGGCGGCGGCGGAAGCAACGCCATAAATCACATGTTCCAGCTGGGAATAAAAGGAGTAGATTTCGTTATCTGCAACACCGATTCCCAGGCCCTGGAAAACAGTCCGGTTCCTAACAAGATTCAGTTAGGTGTAAGCCTTACCGAGGGTCTTGGAGCAGGAGCAAACCCGGAGATCGGGCAGCAGGCAGCTGTAGAGAGCTTTGATGAGATCAAGCAAATGCTCGATACCAATACCAAGATGGTGTTTATAACCGCCGGTATGGGTGGGGGTACCGGAACGGGTGCAGCTCCGGTGATCGCCAAACAGGCCAAAGAAATGGATATCCTTACCGTGGGTATCGTAACCATTCCTTTTCAGTTTGAAGGAAAAATGAGGAATGAACAGGCCCAGATTGGTGTAGAGCGCCTCCGCAGCCATGTAGATTCTTTAATTGTGATTAACAATAACAAACTTAGAGAAGTCTATGGTAACCTTGGTTTCAAAGCCGGATTTTCAAAGGCAGATGAAGTTCTAGCTACTGCGTCCAGAGGAATAGCTGAGGTAATAACTCATCACTACACCCAAAATATTGACCTTAGAGATGCTAAAACTGTATTAAGCAACAGTGGAACGGCAATTATGGGGTCGGCGCAGGCAACAGGTGCCAGTAGGGCACAGGATGCGATAAGCAAAGCCCTGGACTCTCCACTTTTGAATGATAACAAGATTACCGGAGCCCAAAACGTATTACTGCTAATCGTTTCGGGATCTGAGGAAATCACCATTGATGAAATAGGTGAAATTAACGATCACATCCAGGCTGAAGCCGGGCATAGCGCCAATATTATTATGGGTGTGGGAGAAGATGAAGCTTTGGATGAAGCCATTTCGGTCACTATTATTGCTACGGGATTTAATGTAGAGCAACAAAATGAGATCGTTAATACTGAAGCGAAAAAAATAATTCATACGCTTGAGGATGACCAACGAGCCGAGCAGGATCTCAATCCAAAAAGAACGGGTGGTCTTTCCCCAGTGAATAAGTCTAAAAGTGAAGTAAGTAATGATGAACAGGCTCCAAACCCGAAGATCGTACATACTTTGGATGATAGTCTGGAAGAGGTAGATGAAATTGGTAATATACATACCAAAGAAGATGAACTGCTTAAAACCCCGCAGTCAGCCAGGGACATGGAGGTAACCTATGATGAGGTGAACCCCGATGATTTTGTTATCAACGACACTTCAGCTGAAATAAGTGACCAAAATGAAGTTAAAGAAGAAAAATCTGATAGTGACGAACAAATAATGTTCACTTTCGATTTTCCGTTGAATAATCAGGAGGCAGAGAAGCCTAAACAAGAAGTTTCCACCGAAAAAACTTCAGCAAAAAAACAGGAGCCCGAAATTAAAAAACATGATCTCTTTGAAAGTTCCAGAGAGATAGAAGTTAATGAACCCGTGGAAATCGTGCCCGCAACCGAAAATTCCTCGCGTGGGGTTAAGCGATACAGCCTTGATGACTATATGGAACTTGAGCGCTCTCTCGACAGTTCTAAGGCTTCCAAAAAGGAAGAACCTAAAGATGAGACTATAGCTTTTGAAAAGAAAACGGTAGCTCCTAAGCCGGAAACAGAACAAAAGGATAACGAAGATCCCTTCAATAATCCTATTTCTGAAGTTTTAATTGAGCGTGCAGCTGAGAGAAGAGCCAAAATGAAGGAGTTTAATTATAAATTTAGAAGTAATGCGGCGCAGGTTGATGAATTTGAAAAACAACCTGCTTATAAAAGACAGGGCGTAGACCTTGATGAGAACAAACCGGGAGAAGGAAAGTTGTCCCGTACCAGTCTTGGACAGGATGAAAATGACCAACTGCATTTCAGAAGAAATAACTCCTTTCTTCACGATAATGTTGACTAACCTATCTAATTACTGCTCATAAAAAAAGGTGCCTAAACGGGCACCTTTTTTGTTTTTAAGTATTAAAGTTTAATGATTCTCCGCTTCAATATCTTCGGTATCTTTTCTTCTTTTTATAAGGGAAATTCCTGCCAAAAAGAATATGAATCCTATAATGGTTAAGGCCCAGGGATGAAGCATTAAAGCGAGGCTTCCAAATACTCCAAGAATTCCCATAACAAGTGCGATTGCACCGCCAACTGTCATAATGATTCCTAAGATTTTAATCATAACATAGTGTTTTGGTTAGAGTATAAAGGTACTCAAAGATTTTACACAGGGTTAATGATTAACATTTCTTAAAGATTGGTATTTAGTGCCTTTGCTGCTTTTTGATTTCAAACAGAGCCGACTTCTGATCTTCCCAACCTAATATTTCTGTCCTTTCTTCAGCATCATAATTGCTAAACCAGATCTCAAGAATTTCCTTGACTCCGGGATATTTTGTGGTTAATTCCAGGTAGTTTGTGGCCTGAAGGATTTTATCATCATTAGCTATCGGGACAGCGATTATTTTGTAAACCAGTTTCCCATCGTCTGATAGTTTAAGGATCGCGATTGATATTATTTCAAGAATACTCCCCGTTTTTACGGTCTGGCTAATAACCAGTACTTCCAACGCATCTCCATCTCCTCCCTTTTCAGGGTCTGAAAACTTTGAAGGAATTTAGCCGTAATTAGCAGGAGAGGAAATCAATTTTACGTCTTACTTCATTCTTTATATCGACAAAAAATTGATTCTCCCTTTTCTGAAATTTGTATTTAAAATGAGTACCCGCCGGTATCTTGATTACCACCTGTAAATTTCCCGAGCTGTTAAAAGAAAGAATATTCTAATAATCTATTGGTGACTTGCAGGAGGCAAGGCCTGTGAGTAAAAGGATTATTATAAGCCTTTTAGCCATATTAATCCCAATAGATCATAAAGTATTTGATCTTGGCATCATCGGGGATCTGAGAAGCCCTAATCCTTGTGTTGGTGTCGTAACGTAAATTAGATGGCAGCTCCTTCTTGTCTATAGTGATATATGCGTTTATTTCGTCGAGAAATACCACAGCAGCATTGAGGGTGTTTTCTATTCGGGAGATATTATAATTCTCTACAATGTCTTTAAAGGTACTCTCGGTACTAATACCGGCTTTGGTTTCGTAACGAGGGTCCAGAACCCTTATATACCCAATAGTGCTTGTGGAGTCAAATTCCTGCAGGGGCTCCAAAACCAGAAGTGGTTTCCCTCCTTTTTCAAAAATCTTAATCTCATCGGTAGAGCGTAATTGCTGTTGACCACTCGTTTGTGTTATGATAGAATCATTTGGGAATATCGAGTCCAGCTTATTTATTCTGAGGTCTTTTTTAATCGGTCCCACTTGTGTGGCTGTGATCAGGAAAGGATTGTCTTCATCTTTTTGACAGGAAATAATACTTATCGTTAAAATTAAGATTAATAAGAACTTACTTTTCATATGGTTTTTTTTGATTTTTATTTTAAAAGTTTATTGAGGATACCTAAAGCGCCCCTGATAAAGGTCGCACTGGTTAATACTTTGATTATGGCTCCTTCGGTTTTATTTTTGTTTCGGGTGCCCCGACTACTACCCGAGGCTTCTTTTTGACGTTTTAACTCTTCTTCTTTTGCTTTTTTCTTTGCCTTATCGGCCTCAGCCTCATCTATTTTTTTATTCAGAAGTTCGTAAGCGCTCTCGCGATCTATCTTTTCATTATACTTCTTTCTTAAAGTAGAGGTAAGTAACTTTTCTTCCAATTCTGAATCGCTCAGTATATCCATCCTACTCATTGGCGCTCTAAGCATGGTGGCAGCGAGGGGTGAAGGTCTTCCTTTTTCATCAAGTGCCGAAACCAAAGCTTCCCCAATTCCTAACGAGGTTAATTCAGTTTTGGTATCGTAAAAATCTGAAAGAGGGTAATTTTCGGCAGTTAATTTTATTGCTTTTCGGTCTTTGGCGGTAAAAGCCCTGAGGGCGTGTTGAATTTTCAAGCCCAGCTGTCCCAAAACTTCTGAAGGGACATCAGTAGGGTTTTGGGTTACAAAATAAAGGCCAACCCCCTTGGAGCGAATAAGTTTCACAATACTTTCAATCTGATCTAAGAGTGCATCTGAAGCATTTTTGAAAATAAGATGTGCTTCATCTATAAAAAGCACTAGTTTTGGTTTGGCACTATCTCCTTTTTCTGGAAAGGTAGTGTAGATTTCTGCCAGCAAACTCAGCATAAAAGTTGAAAATAAGGCAGGCCTATCCTGAATGTCGTTTAGTCGCATTACATTTACATAGCCATGACCGTAGCTGTCTTTTCGACAAAGATCGTGGACATCGAATGAGCGTTCTCCAAAGAAGCGTTCGGCTCCTTGTTGTTCCAGGGCAACTATTTTTCTAAGGATAGCTCCCGTAGAGGCGGTGGAAATCCGGCCATATTCTTTTTGAAGTTCTTCTTTACCGCCATCGGTGGCGTACTGAATAATTTTTTTCAGGTCTTTTAAATCTAAAAGAGGAAGATGGTGATCATCACAATACTTGAAAATTATCGCGAGAATGCCTGCTTGAGTTGGGCTTACATCAAGAATCCTGGAAAGCAATACCGGGCCGAACTCACTTACCGTAGCTCTAAGTCTAACTCCACCCTGTTCAGAAATACTAAGGAATTCAACGGGGGAAGCACCTGGCTCAAAAGGGAAACCCAATTTTTGATGTCTTTCATCAAGAAAGTCGCCACCTTCAGATTTCTCAGCAATACCACTAAGATCTCCTTTAACGTCCATCAAAAGCACGGGGACACCTTTTTTTGAAAGATTTTCAGCCAGAATCTGCAGGGTTTTAGACTTTCCTGTACCTGTTGCACCGGAGATAAGCCCGTGGCGATTCATGGTTTTAAGCGGAATTTTCACCGCGGCATCGGCATAGGTTTTTCCTTCAAACATTCCTGCTCCCAGGTGAATATAGTCTCCTTTAGGTTTATAGCCTTCCTGAATATGTTGAATAAACTCTGCTGATTTCTCCACGCTGAAGTTTTTATAAATGTATAAAAATTGTTTTTGAGCTTAACTATTCAACACCGGGAGTAACTAATTTAAATGTTCCTTTTTCAGCATCCATTTTAGCTGAAATACCATTCGGAATGGTTACATTATCGTCTATATGCCCGATCATAGCTCCTGAAAAGGCCGGGATACCAAGAGGTTTAATGTAGTGGTCTATCACTTCTTCGAGGGTAAGGGAGCCATAACCGCTTCCGCCAGGTTTACAGCTGCTGCATTTTCCGAAGATGAATCCGCTTATTTTATCAAAGACACCTCCTAAATAGAGCTGAGACATCATCCTGTCTACGGCATAAATTTGTTCTCCTACATCTTCCAGATATAAGATTTTCCCTTCCCAATCTGTAGGAAAGTATTTCGATCCCATAATTCCGGTCATCACAGAAAGGTTTCCTCCGAGCAACTGCCCGGTAACTGTTCCTGGAGTAATAGTCCTGATCCTGTTTTTAGTTTGTGTAAGTTGCTCACCTGTGCCTTCGGGATTTTCATAAAGAATCGCTTCTTTCTCAAAAAGCAGTTTCTTTAAGTGACCGCTGCTAAAGGAATTCCATACCGAAACTGCAACAGGGCCATGATAAGTTACGAGTCTGGTTTTTTGAAAAATTGCCAGGTGAAGGGCGGTGATATCGCTGTATCCAATAAAAACCTTTGGGTTTTGAGCTATAGCTTCATAATCCAGTTTGTCAAGTATTCTGGCTGCTCCTGAACCACCTCTAAGGGCGATTATTGCATTTACTTCAGGGTCCCGAAACATTTCATTGAGCTCTTCGGCACGTTCTTCGTCGCTTCCGGCCAGGTGGCCATAGCGGTTCTTAACGTGGCTCCCGAACTTAACATTTAGCCCCAGAGCTTCAAAAGATTCTTTAGCGATCTCAAAGGGTTCGGTTTCAAAAATCGCGCTGGCAGGGCTAACAATTCCAATGGTTTGTCCGGCTTCCAAGGCTTTTGGGATTAATACTTCTGAGATTTTTCTTCCGGAGAAATCCAGTTTGTCTGAAAAAGAACTCAGCGGGAAAGCCAGGCTTCCCAAGCCTATATTCTGTACAAAGGTTCTTCTTTTCATTTTTTAAAATTTTTATCCCAATTTGGGAATTAGGCGCAGAATTATAATCATGTTCCTGTATGCTGCCATTTTCAGGTCCGACAGCATGCCGGTTTCATTCCCTAAAAATTCTATAAACCGAAATTAGCCATTTTTATTTACTTCCGTTTTATTTTTTAGTAATTGTCCCTAATCTGTAACAGCACCTGTTCCATGCCCTCTTTAAGTTTGGAGGTTGGAATGGTGTAATTGCTATTCATAAAACTAAAAACCAGTAATTTTCCTTTTTTGGTAAGCAAATATCCACTTAGGCTATGATTGTGGCGCAAGGTGCCGGTTTTTGCAAAAATGTATGGTTCTTCAGCTTTATAATAATTTCTAAGAGTGCCGGAGTGGCCGCCTGTTGCCAGTAAGGAAAGCAACCGATCTTCTGGTACTTCCTCTTTTATTTTAAGGAGTAAACTTATCATGGTACGGGGAGTAAACAAATTGTATCTGGATAAGCCCGATCCGTCAACCCAATAAAGCTCGTCCGGGAGATTCTTCAGGTGAGTTTTTTTCATGTGCTTGATAGCGATATCGCTTTTTAGCGTGTCACTTATCGCCTGGGCGGCCATTAGTAAGATTTGTTCGGCTATGAAATTATCACTCACTTGCATCATCCTTTTATACATACTATCTACAGGGATACTATAAATCTTTTCTGAAAAATCCATTTTAGGTTTTTTCTTTATGAAAACCGGTTTATTAAGGGTATCACTTAAAAGAGCTGCGGCTGTTTCGGCGGAATAATGAAAGGGCACATTTTGGGTGAAATCCTTTTCTTTTTTTGGATTTTGAAACAGGAATATATTGCTGTGTAGTTCCCTTCTGACTCTTGTTTTTTCCATATTTGAAATGACTATGGAATCAGAAAATATAGCCGGAATAATCTCTGGTTTTTCCTTCCCTGATTTAAAAGTGAATTCTACCAGATTGCCATAAATTGGAAAAGGAGTCCTTTCCGCAGAATAATATGAATTGAAATCATCCCAGGCCCAGCCAGGCCCCTGATGTTTTTCCACATAAACCGGCGGAACCATAACCAGAGTCTCATTTCTATCTTTTAAAAACGGAATGACCGGTGAATTGGGGAGATTAGGGTTTAGAAGTGAGGGATCCCCTGTGCCCGTAAAAAACAGGCTGTCATTTTTGATGGTGTATTTAAGGGCAGCCACAGAGTCCCCCAGGATCTTTAAGCCAGTATAAAGGCTAAATAGTTTTGTGTTTGAGGCTGGGGTGAAATATTTTTCCCCATTGCGGTTATATAATATTTTTTTCGCTTCGGGGTCATAAACCATAAATCCGGCAAAGCCTTGTTTAAAGGCAGGTAATTCCTTAAAACTTTTATCAATATTTTTTGTGGTTCGCTTGGAAACAGAGCAGGAACCAAACAAAATAACTAGTCCGAAGAGTATTAATGGACGGATATTCATCTTTTGAGAAATTTGAGGTTATTAATGTATTGAGACTTATGCCGCACTTTTCGTAAATATTAGTTTTTTTAATATAGCTTATTTAAAATATTATCAAAACTTTATTTTATAGTTAAGATAAATCCTTGAAATATGCGCAATTTATATATATTTAAGAATTATTAGCAAAATTATAACAACAAACAGAATGAGAAACAAACTTACACTAATGGTTTTATTAGCCATTTTTCAGATTTCCAGTATTTTCGCTCAGGAGCGTACAGTGTCTGGTACCGTTACTGTTGCCAGTGATGGTATGCCGCTGCCGGGTGTGAATGTTCTGGTGAAAGGAACCAATCAGGGAACTGTGACCGATATGGACGGGGAATATTCCATTGATGTTACTCCCGATGCAGTCTTGGTATTTTCCTCGCTTGGTTTCGAGCCACAGGAAGTAACTGTGAACAATCAAACCACTATTAATATTGAAATGGTGGAGGATTTGGAAAGTTTGGGAGAAGTAGTAGTTACCGCTCTCGGTATATCCAGAGAAAAGAAATCCTTAGGGTATTCTACCCAGGAGGTTGATGGTGAGGATATGAATTTAACAAATGAGCAGAATGTTTTAGGTTCACTTGCTGGTAGAGTTGCCGGCGTTCAGGTTACCGGGTCCTCAGGGGCTAGTATGGGAGGAACCCAGAAGATAAAAATTCGTGGAGTGAATTCCATAAGTGGTGGGGACCAACCCTTAATAGTTGTTGATGGTACTCCAATTTCCAACGCTAACTTTTCAGGAAGTGCCGGAGCAGATTTTGGAAACTTAGGACAGGATGTTAACCCAAGTGATATTGAATCTGTAAATGTACTTAAAGGCCCAGCAGCTTCTGCGCTTTACGGAATACGTGGTCAATACGGGGTAATTATGATTACTACGAAAAAAGGTCAAAGGGGAGTGAAAGATGTGCAGGTTCAAATAAATTCATCTTTTTCTATAGAAACAGCTGGAAACTTTTTGCCTAAACAAAATATGTACGGTGCGGGATCAAGTCAGTCGTTCTCAACACTACCTAATGGCGACCCTTATGTAGCGATAAGCGTTGATGAAAGCTGGGGACCAAAAATGGATGGCACACCGGTAAGGCAGGTCTTTAGTTTTTATCCACAGGATCCAACCTACGGTCAATTAACACCATTTGTTCCACACCCTGATAATATTGAAAATTATTATGAAACCGGGTATAACCTCAATAATGGGGTGACGGTTTCTGGTGGGAACGAGAATACCACCTTTAGATTAAGTCTCAATGACACACGTATAGAGGGAGTGGAGCCTAACACTTATTTAAATAGAAATAATTTAGGTTTAAGTGCTGCGCTCGATCTTTCTGAGGAGCTCACCCTTTCAACTAATATTAACTACGCAAGGAATGATGCCAGAAGACCAGGACAGGGTTCTGAATATGGTGTGGCTTACTTCAACCAGTGGTTTCAGAGGAATCTCGATATGAACCGTTTAAAAGATTATAAATATGACGACGGAACATTTCTTCATTGGAACCTGCGTAATCCCAGTTCTTCAACCGGAGAAATAACTAATTTCAGCCCGTTGTACTGGAACAATCCTTATTTTGATGCCTATGAAAATACATCCGAAGATACCCGGGACAGGTTCTTTGGAGATGTTTCCCTGAAATATCAAATTACACCGGAAATTGAAATCTCCGGGGCAATAAGATCAGATATGTATACTCAGAATATTGAAGGTAGGACTGCCTTTGGCGGGAAGAGCTTACCTGGATACTCTGTAGGGAAATACCAGAATAAAGAATTTAATTATGAATTGATCGCTCAGTATAATAAAAAGTTTGAGGAGTTTTCTGTAAACGGGACTATTGGTGGGAATATTTATAATCGTAATTATACTTACTTATCTCAAGCTACAGTTGGTGGCTTGTCTGCACCAGGCTTCTATAATATTGATGCGTCAATAGACCGTCCTTCGACTACTTCTTATAAATTAGAGAAGCAGATTAGAAGTGCTTTTGGTATGATTTCTTTAGGTTATTTAGATACCTATTTTGTGGATGCTTCTATTAGAAACGATAATTCTTCGGCCTTACCAGAAGACAATAACTCATATTGGTATCCGTCTATTTCCGGGAGTATGATTTTTAGTGAACTTATAGAATCTGATCTCCTGACTTTTGGAAAATTGAGAGCCAGTTATGCTCAGGCGGGGTCAGACCTTAGTCCTTATCAAACCACTCCGGCTTATGGTGTAGGGACGGTTTATGGAAATATAAATACCTTATATGTTCCTGATAATTTGAATAACCCTGATATAGAGCCTTCTTTTGCTCATTCCTACGAAGCAGGGGTTGATCTTAGATTTCTAAAAAACAGATTAGGTTTGGATTTCACCTATTATCTGCAAAAAAATAAAAATCAAATCATCAATCTTGATGTATCAGGAGCAAGTGGTTATAGTTCAAGTACTATTAATGCAGGTCTTATCCAGAATCAAGGGATAGAGCTAACCTTATCGGGACAGCCAATTAAAACGGAGGATTTTCTATGGGATGCAGTTTTTAACATTAATAGAAACCGAAGTGAAGTGGTTGAATTGGCCCCGGGGATTGATGTATATACCTATGGGTCTACCACCTATTCCAGTGTGTCCAGTTACCTGAATTCTTATGAAGGTGAGCCCTTTGGAAGTCTAATCGGACAAGCTTATCAAAGAGATGAAGCTACCGGAGAAATTCTACTGGATCAAAATAATATGCCTTTATATACAGATGCTACTTATAATTTTGGTTCGGTACTTCCCGATTTCACCGGAGGTTTTCAGAACACAATCCGCTATAAAAACTTCAATCTGGTAGCAATGATTGATTTCCAGGGTGGAGGACAATTCTTTAGCCGCTCAAAAATGTTGGGGGTAAGAACAGGTCAGGACCCGCTTACGGTTGCAATGAATGATAGAGGAATGAATGTAAGAGATCCTCTTGAAGATGGAGGTGGAGTGAAAGTAACTGGAATTTCTGCCGAAACCGGCCAACCCGTTGAAGCTTATGTGGATGCCAGATCTTATTACCGGAATGTTGTTGGGAGAAGAATCTATGAAGAATGGCTATATGACGCTTCCTATATTAAACTTAGAGAAATTAGACTGGGATATACCTTTGGGGAAAATTTAATGAGTAAGCTTCCTTTTGATACGGTGAATTTAGCCCTTATAGCGCGAAACCCCGCCATGATCTGGCAGGATGCTCCAGATGGTATAGATCCATCTGCAATTTCTACTGGTAGTCAGTCAATTAGTTGGTACGAATCAGGACAGTTGGCAACGGTAAGATCTTACGGGATTAACCTAAACATCACATTTTAAAAATTATCGCGATGAAAAAAACATTTATAATATTACTCTTGTCGACCTTCATTCTAGGAAGTTGTAGTGACTTTGATGAAGATATCAATATAAACCCAAACCTCCCTAATCAGGCTTCCGGGACACAATTGATTGCTAGCGCCCAACTTTATTTGCCTGGCCTTGCTTCCTCTCCCAAAGGGGAATTTATGGCTCAGTATCTGGCCGAAACGCAATACGTGGGAACTTCTTTATATCCTCAGGAAAGCACAAGTTTCTATGGATATTATCAGGGACCCTTGGCAAACCTTCAAACAGTTCTGGATTCAGAGGATCTTAGCGGCTCTGATGGACCTATTGCTAATCAGATAGCTGTTGCGAAGATACTTAGAGCGTATTTTTACTGGAATTTAACCGACCGTTGGGGGGATATTCCCTATTCTGATGCTTTGATGGGCTCTGAAAATTTTACTCCAAAATATGATACTCAGGAATTTATCTATAATAATCTATTTAGTGAATTGAAAGAAGCTAATGATATGATGGTTGCCGGAAGCATAAACAACGATATTGTCTATAATGGAGATATGGCTAAATGGAAAAAGCTTGGAAATACTATTAGGCTTTTTATGGCACTACGACTTTCTGAAGTAGATGAAAATACTGCGCGGGAAGAATTTAATGCAGCCTTAGAGGCTGGAGTTATAACATCCAATAACGATAATCTCGTATTTCAACATTTAGCTGATGCAAACAACCAAAATTACTGGTATAGTCAGGTTGTCGCCAGTAACCGTGAATGGTGGGCTTTAACCGAGAATCTTGTTGAAGAGATGAAACCGGTCAATGATCCTCGACTTGAGGTTTACGGAGATCCTGCGAGAGCTACAGGGGAGTACATAGGACTTAAATTTGGTGAAGAAGAGAACATAGGAACGGAAGATTATTCTCTTCTTGGGTCTCAAATTTTTGCTCAGGATGCACCCGTTTACCTGGTTACTTATGCACAGGTTTTGTTTGCAAAAGCCGAAGCTGCTGCCCGCAACTGGACCACCGAAGGCGATGCCGCTACTTACTACGAAGAAGCTGTAGAAGCTTCCATGGAACAATGGACCGGAAGCTCAGATGGTGTAGATGAATTTCTTAATCAACCTGAAATTGCTTTTGACCCCGATAATGCCATTGAGAAAATTTCTAACCAGCGCTGGGTTCATTTGTATATGTTTGGTTATGAAGCCTGGTCAGAATGGAGAAGAACCGGTTTCCCTAATGATTTAGTAGAACCAAATGGTGCCGCCGTGCCAAACCGTTTAAGCTACCCAGATAATGAGGCTTTTAATAATGAGGCTAATTATAATGAGGCAGTGCAACGCCAGTTTGGTGGAGAAGATAGTATCTATGGTAAAGTCTGGTGGGACGAATAGAAATCAATTAATTTAGAAGGGCTGCTTTTTTAGCGGCTCTTTTTAATTTCAGAAAAAATGAAAAGACTTTTTTTAATCATAACGGTGATCCTTTTTGCTTCCTGCGCTCCCACCCGCGAAGTAAACTATCTTATTATAGATAAGCCTATAAATTTTAATGAAGAGCGCCGGGAACTCAGCCTGGATTATATCAAAGAGCGTTATGATCTGGTGAAGGCTAACTCGAAGATAATCCCAAAAATGATCGTTTTACATTGGACGGCCATACCAACACTAGAGGCTTCTTTCAATGCTTTCAATCCCGTAAAATTGCCTGGAGCCCGGGCTGATATTCAGAAAGCCGGCGCCTTGAATGTTTCCGCGCATTTTTTGGTACATCGCAATGGAGAAATTTACCGACTTATGCCTGAAAAACTTATGGCCAGACACGTCATCGGGCTTAATCATGTCGCCATTGGGATAGAAAATGTAGGTGGAACCCCAAAAACGCCTTTAACTCAGGCGCAGATCGATGCTAACATCTGGTTGGTGAATTACCTGGCAAATAAATACAATATCGATTATCTTATTGGTCATTATGAATACACTAATTTTGAAAACCATCCGCTTTGGAAAGAAAAAGATAGTGGCTATCGCACTCAGAAAACCGATCCCGGGGAAGATTTCATGGAAGCCGTTAGAAATGCGACCAAAAATTTTAATTTTAAACCCATTCCCCAATCTTAATTTTTAGAAAATGAAGAAACTTCAGTTTTTACCAATTTTCTTTTTGCTTTTCAGTTTCGGGCTTTCGGCTCAACAGGAATTTTATAAAGAGCTTTATGAAAAATATCCTGATTATAAGGAAGAAGATGTCAAACAGAGAAGATTTACCCACGATCTGGTTGTCGACTTAATTGCTAAGCAAGAGAAAAATTCCTACTTCAGGATTAACAAAGTTGGAGAATCTATAGAAGGGAGGAGTTTAAATCTTTTGAGCATTGGTTCCGGGAAGATTGATGTGCTGCTATGGTCGCAAATGCATGGAGATGAATCTACAGCTACCATGGCGCTATTTGATATTTTTAATTTCCTGAATTCGGAAGATTTTAAAACCGAAAAAGATGTAATGCTGAAGGAGGTTACTTTGCATTTTCTACCTATGCTCAATCCCGATGGCGCCGAAAAGTTTCAAAGACGGAATGCATTAGGAATAGATTTGAATCGGGATGCGCTAAGATTACAATCGCCCGAAAGTAAAACCCTGAAGATGGTGAGAGATAGTCTCGATGCCGATTTTGGATTCAATCTTCACGACCAGAGTCGATATTACAATGCAGAAGGCACTAATAAGCCTGCAAGCATTTCCTATTTAGCTCCGGCTTATAATTATGAAAAATCCATCAATGAAGTTCGCGGCAATGCTATGAAGCTAATTGTGATCATGAATAATATAATTCAGAATTACGCTCCCGGGCAGGTAGGCAGGTACAACGATGATTTCGAGCCTCGTGCTTTTGGGGATAATATTCAGAAGTGGGGCACCAGCACCATCTTGATCGAAAGTGGCGGATATCCAAACGACCCGGAAAAACAGGAAATAAGAAAGCTGAATTTTGTGTCAATTCTGGCCGCTATTTTCGCTATTGCGGAAGAAGATTATAAAACGATAGCTATTTCGGAATATGAAAGTATTCCGCAGAATGACTCCAGACTCTATGACCTGAAATTAACAGAAGTCACTTACGAATTGTTGGGCAATGAATATATCCTGGATCTGGGAATGAACCATAGGGAAGTTCCGGGAAATACGCCTCAGGAATATTTCTATCGTGCTTATGTGGCAGATCGGGGAGATCTTTCTACTAATTATGCTTACAAGAGCAAAGAGCTTTCAGGTTATAAACTAAGTTCAGGAAGGGTGTATCCAGAAATTTTAAAGGATTTGGAGGCAGTAGAGAAATTGGATTTTAATAAGCTGCTGGAACAGGCCTATGCCTACGTCCAGGTTGAAAATCTACCTGAAAACGAGCATTTCACAGATTATCCCGTAAACCTTGTTACTCCCAATTTCAAAGTTGCAGAAGATATTTCTCATTCCTTTTTTCTCGAGAAAGATGGAAAGCCTGAATACGCGGTTATAAACGGCTTTCTGGTTAAAACGGATGAAGAACTTTCCGCAGTAGAAAATGCATTGATCCTGCGCCAATAATCATCATCTAATAATCACAGCCTAAAGCTGGGATGAAAAAAAGGATATTCCGTATCTTTGCGCGCTATGATTACAGAAGAGACAAGAACGCTGGTTGATGAGGGGATTATGCTTCCGTTAATGGAAGAATTTTATACCATTCAGGGAGAAGGCTTCCATAAAGGAACTGCCGCATATTTTATAAGAATTGGTGGCTGCGATGTTGGGTGCCATTGGTGCGACGTGAAGGAAAGTTGGGATGCAGGCCTGCATCCGCCTACTCATATTGGCGAAATTATTGAAAATGCTACTAAACACAGTGATACTGTGGTGGTGACAGGTGGAGAGCCTTTAACCTGGGATATGACCCAACTCACTCAGGGTTTAAAAAATAAAGGAAGTAAGATTCATATTGAAACTTCTGGAGCATATAAGTTAACCGGCCTGTGGGACTGGATCTGTCTTTCTCCAAAAAAGAAAAAACTTCCAACTGATGAGATTTATCCTTTGGCTAATGAACTTAAGATGATCATTTTTAATAAGCACGACTTTAAGTTCGCCGAAGAGCAGGCAGCGAAGGTAAGTGATAATTGCATTCTTTATCTTCAGCCGGAATGGAGCAAAAGGGATAAAATGATGCCGTTAATCGTAGATTATGTAATGAAAAATCCGAAGTGGAAAGTGTCACTTCAAACTCATAAATATCTCAATATCCCATAAAAAAACGCCCTTATTCGGGCGTTTTTCAATTCTGAATCTTATACTAGTCAATATTTTTAAAAGGCACTTTAACGTATTTGTTGTCCCAGCCAATTAAGAGGTTAGTTCCACTATCGTCTCTGGCACGTTCAAAAGTCATAGATAGGTTTTCTATGTTTGTGGAAGATTCTCTAACAGGCACAGTAATTCTTACTATATCTTCCTCGTCGGTATATTCGTAAGCACCCCAGGTATGGATTTTCTGATTTAAAATTACGGTCCACTCTTTGTCCTTTGGAATAGAATATAGAGTATATGTGCCGGCTTTTACTACAGCATCGCCCACTTTCATATCTTTATAAAGGGTGAGCTCGGTAGCTTCATTTGCTCCCGTTCGCCATACTTGTCCGTAGGGTACTAGTTTTCCGAAAACAACTCTGTTACGTTTTTTTGGCCGGGAGTAAAGCACCCTGGCGATAACATCGTTATTGCTGTCGCGATAAATGGTAAGGTCCATTGGGCTGGCGTCCATCTTTGGGAAATTTGGGGAAGTGGTATCTCTCTCCTGAGCTTTTAACTGCGGAAACCCTGCTAAAAGAATAATTCCTAAAGTTGCGATTAAAACTTTCTTCATAGTGTGTTGGATTAATTTTTTCTTTAAATATAAGAGATATTGTATTAATTACAGAAGAGGACTGTAAAAAACATCAATAATTGTCAGGCAGTTATCTTGCCAGCTTTACATGACAAAACTTTTTAAGAGAAAATTAGTGTTTAAAGCTTTTTAATTTGCTTGAATATTGTGTTGTTTGTTGTTAAATGATAGCTAATAATGCTTTTTAGTTTCTAATATGAAACCTTCAGCGCATATTTGTCTTGAAATATTAAAGCAATTATTATGTGTGGAATTTTAGCAGTAATCGGAGATCGATTAAGTAAAGAGAAAGTGAGTGAGATTTCCAGGAGAATGTCTCATCGCGGACCGGATGAAAGTGGACTTCAAATTACAGAGGAAGGATACTTGTTAAGTCACGAAAGACTTTCTATTGTGGATTTGCAAACCGGGCAACAACCAATTAAAGGTACCAGTAAAGCCTGGATGATCCATAATGGTGAAATTTATAATCATCAATCACTGCGGGAAAATGAGCTGAAAAACCACCAATTCAGAACAGCAGGAGATTCTGAAGTAA
The DNA here is from genome assembly GCF_036568425.1 of Salegentibacter sp. GTDB lineage: Bacteria > Bacteroidota > Bacteroidia > Flavobacteriales > Flavobacteriaceae > Salegentibacter. The sequence continues at coordinate 24,296 of NZ_DATCSO010000005.1, forward strand.
TCGTGCATATGTATGAAGAATATGGTTACGATTTTGTAGACAAACTCGATGGGGTTTTTGCATTTGTTGTGGTAGACGGGAAAGATTTTATTGCTGCCCGGGATCCAATTGGGGTTAAACCTTTGTACTATGGTACAGATGTCAACGGCGCGATCTGGTTTGCCAGTGAGATGAAAGCACTTAGTGATCAATGTACCAGTTTAGCTGCTTTTCCTCCAGGACATTATTATACGCCTGAAACCGGTTTTGTAGAATATTATAAACCAGATTGGTATGATTATACCAAAGCAGATAAAGAGCTTGACTTCAAAAAGCTTAGGGAAAGCCTGATTGCCGCAACAAAAAAACGTTTAATGGCCGATGTGCCGTTAGGCGTATTGTTGAGTGGTGGATTGGACTCCTCTCTTACTTCCTCGATAGCGGCAAGACTCATGAAGGAGAGTGGTCAAAAACTGCATTCTTTTTCCATAGGTTTGGATGAAAGTGCTCCCGATTTGGTGGCTGCACGCAAAGTGGCAGAATTTCTTGGAACCGAGCATCATGAGATTCATTTTAGCGTTGAAGAGGGAATTGAAATTCTGAAAAAACTGGTTTGGCATCTGGAAACTTACGATGTAACCTCTATTAGAGCCAGCACCCCAATGTATTTTCTTTCAAAAGCAATTAAAGAAGAAGGTGTGAAAGTAGTTCTTTCGGGAGAAGGAGCCGATGAGATCTTTGGAGGCTATCTCTATTTCAAAAATGCACCTTCTGCCAATGAATTCCAGAAGGAAACTATTCGAAGAGTACAAAGATTGGCCACTGCCGATTGTTTAAGGGCCGATAAATCTACAATGGCCCATGGGCTGGAAGCACGGGTTCCCTTTTTGGATAAGGCTTTTTTAGAGGTTGCTATGGAAACTCAGGCCAGGTATAAGATGCCAAAAACCTATGATGGAATAGAGAAATATATCGTAAGAAAAGCTTTTGATACTCCCAAAGAACCATTTTTGCCTGAAGAAGTGCTTTGGAGGCAAAAGGAGCAGTTTAGCGACGGTGTTGGGTACAGTTGGATAGATGAGCTTATTGCCTACGCTTCAGCTCGCGTTAGTGATTTGGAAATGGCGCAGGCAGCCGTAAAATATCCTCATAACACTCCGGCTACGAAGGAGGCTTATTTCTATCGGGAAATATTCGCTTCACATTTTCCGCAGGAAAGCGCAGCCAAAACTGTTAAAAGATGGATTCCAAAATGGCAGGAAGACCTGGATCCAAGTGGCCGGGCAAATACCTCCCATGTTGCATCAACAGCCAAAAAGGAACTTGAGGAATTGGCCCGGGCCTCATAAATTAAGTCTGTGGTTTGTAAGACCCGTAGGTCCAGGTATAAAATTACCTGTCTACGGGCTTTTTTTTGCACAAATTGTTAATAACTTAAGAGCTTAAAATCAGGCTTCCGCTAGCAAAAAATAAGGGTTTTGTTATATTTGTTCGTTATATAAAACAGACGAAATTAATTAAAGAATATATGAGCGAAGAACCCAAGAAACAATATTCGGCTGATAGTATCCAGGCGCTTGAAGGAATGGAGCATGTGCGCATGCGACCTTCGATGTATATTGGAGATACCGGGGTAAGAGGATTGCATCATTTGGTATATGAGGTGGTAGATAATTCCATAGATGAAGCTATGGCCGGCCACTGTGATACCATTAAAGTTACAATTAATGAAGATGGCTCGGTAACTACCGAAGATAATGGACGGGGAATTCCTATTGATCTCCATAAAAAGGAAGGTGTTTCTGCTCTTGAGGTGGTGATGACCAAGATTGGGGCCGGAGGGAAATTCGATAAAGATTCTTATAAAGTTTCCGGAGGTTTGCACGGGGTAGGAGTAAGTTGTGTGAATGCACTTTCTTCCACTTTGAAAGCCACAGTTTATCGAGACGGTAAAATCTGGGAGCAGGAATACGAACTTGGGAAACCTTTATATCCTGTTAAGCCGGTTGGAGAATCGGATAAGAACGGGACAATAATAACATTTAAACCTGATTCTTCCATATTTCAGCAAAGTGTAGATTATAGTTATGAGACCTTATCAAGCAGAATGCGCGAGCTGGCTTATTTGAATAAAGGTATACAGATCACTTTAACCGATAAGCGGGAGACTAATAAAGATGGGGAATTTCTATCTGAAAGATTTTATTCTGAAGAAGGGTTAAAAGAATTTATAAGATTCCTCGATGGTAATCGGGAGCCTATCATAAGCGATGTGATCGCGATTGAAGGTGAAAAAAATGATATTCCGGTTGAGGTAGCGATGGTATATAACACCTCCTTCAATGAAAATCTTCATTCTTACGTAAACAATATTAATACGCACGAAGGGGGAACGCATTTATCTGGGTTTAGACGTGGTTTAACCACTACGCTTAAGAAATATGCCGATGCCTCTGGAATGCTGGATAAGCTGAAATTTGAGATCACCGGGGATGACTTTCGTGAAGGTTTGACGGCGATTATTTCAGTGAAAGTAGCCGAACCTCAATTTGAGGGTCAAACAAAGACAAAACTTGGAAACAGGGAGGTGACATCAGCGGTATCTCAGGCAGTTTCAGAAATGCTTGAAAATTACCTTGAAGAAAATCCAAATGATGCCAAGACCATCGTTCAGAAGGTGATTCTTGCGGCCCAGGCCAGAAATGCCGCCAAGAAGGCCCGCGATATGGTTCAGCGTAAAACCGCGATGAGTATCGGTGGTTTGCCCGGCAAATTATCCGACTGTTCTGAGCAGGATCCTACCCAAAGTGAAGTTTTCCTCGTTGAGGGTGACTCGGCGGGTGGAACTGCCAAACAGGGTAGAGATCGAAAATTCCAGGCTATTCTTCCGTTAAGAGGTAAGATCCTTAATGTTGAAAAAGCAATGACACATCGTGTTTTTGATAATGAAGAAATCAAGAATATTTATACCGCCCTCGGGGTAACTATAGGTACAGACGACGATAGTAAGGCCCTGAATACCGATAAATTAAGATACCATAAAATTGTGATTATGTGTGATGCCGATGTGGATGGTAGTCACATTGAAACTCTTATTCTCACATTCTTCTTTAGGTATATGAAGGAGTTAATCGAGGGAGGTCATATTTACATTGCTACACCTCCGTTGTATCTCGTGAAAAAAGGAGGAAAGAAGCGTTATGCCTGGAGTGAAGAAGAAAGGGATGAGATTGCCGAAAGTTATAGCGGTGGAGTTCAAATTCAGCGATATAAAGGTCTTGGTGAGATGAATGCCGAGCAACTGTGGGATACAACTATGGATCCGGAAAGACGTAAACTGCGTCAGGTTAATATTGAAAACAGTAGTGAGGCAGATAGGATTTTCTCAATGCTTATGGGAGATGAGGTTCCACCGAGACGTGAATTTATTGAGAAGAACGCGAAATATGCAAATATAGACGCTTAAGCTTATAAGTCATTAAAACTAAAAAACCCGTGCCTATCACGGGTTTTTTAGTTTTAAGAATCTTTTTGAGTTTGGAGTTTTTTCCCAGGTTTTAAAATATGCTGCAAAGTATTTTTGCTATTTTTACTCCATTAACCAAATACTTTATATTGTGAAATACTCCATCAAATCTATCTTGATCATTTCTGTTATCCTGCTTTCTCATAAGGCTAATTCTCAAGAGGAGGAAATACGTTTAGCTCAAGATATTCTCTTTTTAGCTGATGAATTTGCCAGTCCGGCTGCATCCGGTGCTGCTTACCAGGCAGGGGCGGGTTGGTTTACCTCTGCCCAATCTTTGGATCCCTGGAAATTTGAAGTTTCTGTTCATGCTAATGGATTAATTGTGCCTTCAAGCAAAAAAACTTCTTCCGTATCTGAAAGTAATTTTCAGATACTGGAAATTGAAAATGGAAGTTCTGTGCAGATACCTACTGCATTCGGAGAAAAAACAGATATAAATTTTGTTGGTTACAAAGATGAAGTTATTCCAGCTCTTGACGGGGTTGATAAAGGCCTTATCCCTCACCCGTTTGTTCAAATTACAATGGGGCTGCCTTTTGAATCTGAATTCACCGTTAGGGCTTTGCCTGAGATGACTATAGACGATGTTAACTTTAGTACCTATGGGGCTGGGATAAAGCATAACTTTAGTCAGTACTTTATGTTTAACGAACCTGAAGATCTTCAGGTTTCTGCATTAATTACATACAGTAAATTTGAGGCTAATTATGCATTTGATCCAATAAATATACAGGATTTTGCGGTACTTGAATTGATTGAAGTAGATGGTGATCTTTGGCTTTTTGAAGCTTTAGCGTCAAAACGTTATGAGAATTTTGAAATATTCGGTGCTCTTGGTGCAACAAATTCAAACTTTGCTTATGCGATGGACGGCAGTGGACCATTTTTAGGAAATATAAACACAGCACTGGAAACCCTGGGAGAAGATGAGCTACAGTTTAAAGGAGACATAGGTTTTAATCTATACTTCAATAAATTTAAGTGGAGCACTATGGTAACGGCAGGAAAGTTCTTTAATATAAACCTTGGTCTGCATTTCAGGATTTAAGGCCTTGGTTTTTACTTCTTTCTATTAGTAAAGCTTTCCCTTATTTCGTATTTTCGCTAGGAACTAATATTAATTGATATAATATATATAATATGAAAGTTACAATAGTTGGAGCTGGTGCTGTAGGTGCCAGCTGTGCAGAATATGTAGCCATCAAGGATTTTGCTTCTGAAGTGGTGCTTCTGGATATTAAAGAAGGCTATGCTGAAGGAAAAGCGATGGACCTTATGCAAACTGCAACGCTTAATGGTTTTGATACCAAAATTACCGGAACTACCGGCGATTATTCGAAAACTGCTAATAGTGATGTTGCCGTAATTACCAGTGGAATCCCACGTAAACCGGGAATGACCAGAGAAGAATTGATTGGGATTAACGCAGGGATTGTGAAAGAAGTTGCTGCAAACCTTATTAAGCACTCTCCTGATGTTACTCTTATTGTGGTTAGTAATCCTATGGATACCATGACTTACCTGGTACATAAGACTACAAACCTTCCAAAAAACAGGATCATTGGAATGGGAGGAGCTCTTGATAGTGCCCGTTTCAAGTTTCGTTTGAGTGAAGCTTTGGAATGTCCTCCATCTGATGTTGATGGACTGGTGATTGGTGGTCACAGTGATACCGGAATGGTGCCGCTTACAAGACTGGCAACAAGAAACTCTGTTCCGGTAACGGCATTTTTATCAGAAGATCGTTTAAATCAGGTTTCAGAAGACACTAAAGTTGGGGGCGCAACTCTAACCAAATTATTGGGAACCTCGGCCTGGTATGCACCAGGAGCGGCTGTATCTGCACTTGTTCAGGCAATTGCCTGCGATCAGAAAAAAATGTTCCCCTGTTCTGCAATGCTCGAAGGAGAATATGGGCTTAATGATATTTGTATTGGTGTGCCGGCTATCTTAGGGAAAGATGGTCTTGAAAAGATCGTTGAACTCGAACTTAGCGATGCTGAAAGTTCTAAAATGAAAGAAAGCGCAGAAGGCGTTAAAAAAACCAATACTTTACTGGAAGTTTAAAAACTGAAAAGTTTAAATAATTTCTTAAAAAAGGCTGCAGTTTCTGTGGCCTTTTTAGGGTTGAAAAGTTAAATTATTCCAAAAAAAAATATTGGGATTTGATTTTTGAAACCCTATATTTGTCCGTTTTTAAAATCGACCTAATTAATTATAATTTAAGGAATAATGCAGAACAAAGGACTGATTAAGGTTTTTGCAATTTTA
>NZ_DATCSO010000006.1:0-16052 GCF_036568425.1 Salegentibacter sp.
TGTATCGCTTTACTTTTAATAGGAAAATATCCCGGCCTGGATAAAAGTATGAAGGTGATCGTCACTTTATTGACCTTTGCCACTCTTGCTGCCGTAATTATGGCTTTTGGCGCTGGTACAGTGAATGCTGCAGTTACTACCGAATCGCCTTCGCTTTGGACTACTGCCAGTTTAGGTTTTATAATCGCTTTTATGGGATGGATGCCTATTCCTTTAGATGCTTCGGTTTGGCACTCCATCTGGACTAAAGAAAAGGCAGTACAAAACAAAGAGAAAATTTCAGTAAAAGGGGCTTTTGCCGATTTTAACGTGGGCTATCTTTCGGCCGCTTTTATTGGATTATTGTTCTTTTTACTCGGCGTTTTAATAATGTTCGGCAGCGGTACTTCATTTTCCAGCAATAGCGTTGAATTCTCGAGCCAGTTGGTGGAACTTTACGGAAAAAACCTTGGGGAATGGAGCAAGCCTTTGATCTCTGTAGCTGCTTTTGTTACCATGCTAAGTACCGTTCTAACAGTTACTGATGCTTACCCGAGAGTAATTTCTGAATTAAAAGATCCTGAAAAATACAAACCTGAAGACAAAAAAGAGAAATGGAAAATTTACCGAATTTCTATTTTTATTATCCCAGTTCTTTCGCTTTCTATTTTGTATTCCCTCTCCGGTTCGTTTACCATTTTGGTAGATTTCGCCGCCGGACTTTCATTTCTATCTGCACCATTTTTGGCCTGGTTTAATTATAAACTGGTTACCGGAAATCAAATGCCCAAAAAACACCGTCCCGGAAGGAACTACCGTATCTTCAGCCTGGTGTGTTTTTGGTTTTTGGTGCTGTTTAATTTAGGGTATTTATATTATACTTTCTTAGGATAGTAAGCGCTTAAGCAAAAAGGTAATTAAATAATAAGGATTAGCTATCTGTCTAAACAGAATTTAAAATCTATAGATACTTCTTTTTCTACGCTAATTTCTTCAGTACAAACCCCCATGATATCATCCATTCTACAAGCAGGATCATCTGATTGTATAACTTTAGTCATTTCTGATATATTACCTATTAACGAACCAGTAATCGCTCCATCTTCATAATTATCAAAACTTAGAGTAAAGCCTTCTTCACTCGGAGTGTTCAATTCTCTTATGGGTAATTTGTGAACATAAGCATATGACGTACTATCTGTTTTTTGTTCAGGAAATCTTATAACAAAATTCAAATATTCGAAATTGTTTCTTAGGGTTTCAAGGCTAAAGTTATTTTCAATTTCGGAATTGAAGTACATGGTAAATTCTAACTCAGAGTCATAATATTGGAAATCAATTAAATTTAAAAACTCTTCACCGCACATATCACTCATCGCACAGTAAGTTTCGGTTTCTGCACAATTTTCCTCTAAACCAATATTAAGAGAAACAGGATTAGTATTGAAATTTTCTTGTTCATCATCAGTGTATTCGGAGCTGCAGGCCAAAAAAATAGTTACCGAACTCAAAATTGATAATAGAATAAATTTCTTCATAATTGTTGGTATTTATATAGTAGATATGAAAATCACAAAATGGTTGCGTGTAAAAATGAAAAAGCACAATCAAATTAATGATTGCGCTTTTTTTATTGCTCAGATATGAGCTTGAGGTTTTAAGATCCCGAAGCGAGTTCGGGATAAGCGATTCGCACACTTTTCAAAGCGCGAAATGCGCTTTGAAAAGTGGCTCTCTGCTTACTTTACTTCTTCAAAATCTACATCTTCAACATCATCTCCACCTTTGGAGTCTCCTCCTCCGGGTTGACCGCCTTCGGCGCCGGCTCCGGGACCTCCTTGTGGGCCTCCGGCTTGTCCGCCCTGGGCTTCTGCCTGAGCTTTGTACATCTCTTCAGATGCGGTTTTCCAGGCTTCATTGATCTTGTCCAATGCAGGTTGAATGGTTTCAACTTCTTTGGTTTCATAAGCTTTCTTCAACTCTTCTAAAGCTTCTTCGATAGGCTTTTTCTTGTCCTCAGAAAGTTTATCACCAAATTCCTTCAATTGTTTTTCGGTTTGGAAAATCATAGCATCAGCTTCGTTAAGCTTGTCTACTTTCTCCTTAGCCTTTTTATCGGTTTCAGCATTAGCCTCGGCTTCCTGCTTCATCTTTTGGATTTCTTCCTCGGTAAGACCGGAAGAAGCTTCAATACGAATATCCTGAGATTTTCCGGTAGCCTTATCGGTAGCGCTTACTTTAATAATACCGTTAGCATCAATATCAAAGGTCACTTCAATTTGAGGTGTTCCTCGTGGTGCAGGTGGAATTCCATCTAAGTGGAACCTACCAATTGTCTTGTTATCGGCAGCCATAGGACGCTCTCCCTGTAACACGTGAATTTCTACTGAAGGCTGATTATCGGCAGCAGTAGAGAATGTCTGTGATTTCTTTGTAGGGATCGTGGTATTTGCCTCTATAAGTTTAGTATTTACACCACCCATGGTTTCAATTCCAAGAGAAAGTGGAGTAACATCAAGTAATAATACATCTTTTACATCTCCGGTTAATACACCACCCTGGATCGCAGCTCCAATTGCCACAACCTCATCCGGGTTTACACCTTTAGATGGTTTCTTTCCGAAGAAAGCTTCCACTTCCTGCTGAATTTTAGGAATACGGGTTGAACCACCAACAAGGATTACCTCGTCAATATCGCTTTTTGAAAGCCCCGCATCATCTAATGCCTTTTTTACCGGATTCATAGAACGCTTCACCAGTTCGTCAGCCAATTGCTCAAATTTAGAACGGCTAAGGGTTTCCACAAGGTGTTTTGGTCCACTGGAAGTAGCGGTTACATAAGGCAGGTTAATCTCGGTTTGAGTAGAAGAGGAAAGCTCAATTTTAGCTTTCTCAGCAGCTTCCTTCAAACGTTGAAGAGCCATTGGGTCTTTTCTTAGATCGATGTCTTCTGCTTTCTGAAATGTATCAGCAAGCCAGTCGATAATCACCTCATCAAAATCGTCCCCACCAAGGTGAGTATCTCCATTAGTAGATAATACTTCAAAAACCCCATCTCCTAATTCAAGGATCGAGATATCAAAAGTACCACCACCAAGGTCATAAACCGCGATCTTTTGGTCCTGAGATTTTTTGTCCAATCCGTAAGCCAGGGCCGCAGCTGTTGGCTCGTTGATGATTCGCTGAACTTTAAGTCCGGCGATCTCACCTGCCTCTTTTGTAGCCTGACGCTGAGAATCGTTGAAATAAGCCGGCACGGTAATTACCGCTTCGGTTACATCCTGTCCCAGGTAATCTTCAGCTGTTTTCTTCATTTTTTGAAGGATCATTGCTGAAAGCTCCTGTGGAGTATATTTTCTTCCGTCTATATCTACACGTGGAGTATCATTATCTCCTTTTATTACTTTATAAGGAACTCTTCCTGCCTCTTTTGAAGACTCAGAATATTTATTCCCCATAAAGCGCTTGATAGACGCTACAGTTTTTTCAGGGTTGGTTACAGCCTGACGCTTTGCAGGATCTCCTACTTTTATTTCGCCGCCTTCCACAAAGGCAATTACAGAAGGCGTAGTTCTCTTACCTTCAGCATTAGGTATTACCGTTGGCTCGTTACCTTCCATTACGGCAACGCACGAGTTGGTAGTACCTAAATCAATTCCAATTATTTTACTCATAACTTTATACGTTGAATTATATATTTATTAGATTCTTTTTTGAGTTCGCTGTGTTAAAGTCAATCATTATGCCAGCAGAAAACTTCTGACAGGTTGTCACTTTTTCTGAAAAGCCTTGCCAATTCTGCGGAACGAAAACGATGTAATCTTTCTGTTTTCTGCTATGTAAGCGACCTTCAATTCACTATTTTTGCACTCTAAAAATTTGCTTTGAATGCGAAAAATTGAATGTATAAGCGTTTTTGATATGCTAAAGGTAGGCGTTGGTCCATCCAGCTCCCATACCCTTGGCCCCTGGCGTGCTGCCCAACGTTTTATTGCTGAACTAAAGAAAAAAGGCTGTTTCGACCAGGTGGAAAAAATTCATATAGATCTTTATGGTTCGCTATCCCTAACCGGAAGAGGTCATGCCACCGACATTGCCACTTTGCTGGGACTTTTAGGTCATGATCCGGTTACTATGAACATTAATCTTATCGAACCGGAAATTGAAAAGATAAGAAAGGAAAACAGCTTGCTTCTTAATGGTGAGCTTCTTTTAGCATTCAACATAGAAAGCGATGTAAAATTTAATCGTAAATTCCTCGAATTCCATCCAAACGGAATGACATTTCGAGCAAAACTAAACAATGGCAAAAAATATTCGTCCTCGTTCTATTCTATCGGTGGCGGATTTGTAGTAAAAAAGGAACGCAAGAATGCGAGCAAAAAAATGCAAAGCTTTTTGGAGTTTCCATTTCCTATAGAAAAAGCTACCGAATTACTTCAGTATTGCAAAGAGCAAAACATGAGTATATCAGAGGTAGTTCTGGAAAACGAAAGATCGCTTCGCAGTGAAGAAGAAATAGATGCCGGGCTACGGCAGGTTTGGAATGTAATGCTGGAATCCATGTATATTGGCTGCCATACAGAGGGTACGCTCCCGGGCGGACTTAATGTAAAACGCCGCTCCTTTGAGATGCATCAACGCCTGATAGGTGATGAGCAATATTCAAACGCGGAAGAATGGATTACTGCAATAAGGAGAACTGAGGTGAAATTTCGTCAAATCCTGAAATGGGTAAGTTGTTTTGCTTTTAGTGTGAATGAAGTAAATGCCTCTTTGGGTCGGGTAGTTACCGCTCCCACAAACGGTAGTGCCGGAACTGTACCCGCCGTTATGATGTACTATATGGTAATCGAAAATCACGAAGCTACTTTTGAAGACCTTAAACGCTTTATGCTGGTAGCGGGAGAAGTTGGTAGTTTATTTAAAAAAGGAGCCACTATTTCTGCCGCTATGGGTGGTTGTCAGGCTGAAATTGGAGTATCTTCAGCAATGGCAGCGGCCGGGTTAACAGACCTTCTTGGAGGCACTCCCGAGCAATCCCTTATGGCCGCAGAAATTGCGATGGAACATCATCTTGGCCTCACCTGTGACCCAATAGCCGGACTGGTTCAGGTGCCTTGCATCGAAAGAAACTCTATGGGAGCTATAAAAGCCATAAATGCTGCTGAAATCGCGCTAGAAAGTGATGCCAGCAAAGCTAAAGTCCCGCTCGATAAGGTGATCGAAACAATGTGGGACACAGCAAAAGATATGAACTCAAAATATAAGGAAACTTCAGAAGGCGGGCTGGCTGTTAAGGTTAGCTTGAGTGATTGTTAAAGGCTCAACGCCACTCTCCGAAGGAGAGGGAGCTCAAAAATCAGAAATAAATATCTGGAATTAGTCGCTTTAATCTCAGACAGTTTTAAATTGCAATAAAATTTAAAATTAGAATCTTGCAGTTATTGAAACTTTCCCCAAAAACCAGAAACCTGTTCCGCAATTACTGGTTAATGCTGGGAACTTATTTCTTATTCTTTTTCCTGTTGGGCTTTCTTACCACGGTAATGCCTTCAATCGATCTTCAAAAATATCAGCAAACCGAGCTTTTTAATTTTATGAATGAAAGTCCGCTGGCTTTTGTTTTCATGGCTGTGCTTGTCGCACCGGTTCTGGAGGAAAGTTTATTCCGAAGCCTGATAAAACCAAGTTTTACTGAAATTTATATTTTCATCTGTGCGGTTTTAAGTTTTATCGCTCTCGCATTTATTCCTGAAGAAGCAAATTCCATTTTAAAATACGGCCTGCTGTTGCTTTCGGCATTTTTGCTCTTTTTATTTTTTTCTTCCTTAAAACCCGGTCGGTTTTTGAGAATATTCAGAATTTTCCTTTACCGAAATTATAAACTTTTTTGGATCCTTACTGCATTGCTTTTTGGCATGGTACACGTCTGGAATTACGTTGAAGGCTGGCATTTCGATCTCATCCTTCTCATTCTCATCTTCCCGCGTATCATCGCAGGATATTTCTTTGGAAAGATTAAGATCGAGAATCAAAGCCTGCTTTGGCCAATTTTATTGCACGCAATGAATAACGGGGTAGTAGTATTTTTCCTCATCCCCGGCCTCACTTAAATTAACAAAGGCTTAAAACTTGTTCCCTCTTTCATTTCGTAACTTATCGGTTAAACCAAATAAAAGTTATGAAAGCTGCACAAGTAAAAGAAAAGGGAGGAGATTTTGTCCTGGTTGATATGGACAAACCCACTCCTAAAGAAAATGAAGTTTTGATAAAAGTAGAAGCCTGTGGTATTTGCCATAGTGATGCTTTTGTAAAAGATGGGATTTTTCCCGGAATTCAGTATCCTCGTGTTCCCGGCCATGAAGTTGTAGGTGTTGTGGAACAGGTAGGAGAAAAGGTTAATAACTGGAAAAAGGGACAACGGGTTGGTGTTGGCTGGCACGGAGGACATTGTTTTGAATGTGAACCCTGCCGGCGTGGTGATTTCATAAGCTGTGAAAATGCCCAGATAAGCGGAATTTCTTATGATGGAGGTTACGCCGAGTATATGTGTGCACCAAAAGAAGCCCTTGCTGCCATTCCCGAAGAGCTTTCTTCAGCTGAAGCGGCTCCTTTACTCTGCGCCGGAATCACCGTTTTTAATGCCCTTAGAAATTCGGGTATTAGACCAGGAGAACTGGTAGCCGTACAAGGAATAGGTGGTTTAGGTCACCTGGCCGTACAATACGCGGCCAAAATGGGCATGCGCACCGTAGCGATCTCCACCAGCGACAGTAAAAAAGAATTGGCTAAGGAACTTGGCGCTCATCACTTCATCAACACCGATGAAAAAGATGCTGCCGAAGAATTACAAAAACTGGGAGGAGCAAAACTCATCCTGGCCACAGCACCTTATAGCAAAGCGATAACTTCGGTTGTTGGTGGTCTGGGAACCGATGGAAAGTTACTTATGGTTGCTGCTACCGGCGACCCAATTGAAGTATCCCCTATGGAATTGTTAATGGGAAGAAAATCGGTGGCAGGGTGGCCCAGCGGTACCGCAATGGATTCTGAGGATACCTTGAATTTCAGCGCGCTTACCGGCACAAAACCAAAAATTGAAGAATACCCACTGGATAAGGCAAATGAAGCCTATGACAGAATGATCAATAACAGAGCCCGTTTCCGGGTGGTGTTGAAACCTTAATCTTTCTCCATATAAATTGGAGACTGGTCAAATTTAATGGAGTCGAGATATTTTTAAGCCTTAATAAGTTTAATTCCCCGACTCCATTTTATCTGACATATCCGAACCCGGTTGTCCAGACTCTTTTCTTCGGAAGAAACTCATATTTTTAATATTTCTTTCTACCCTTATCTTTCTATCTTCGCCGAAATTTTTCTGCCTATGCTCCCTACGTCAAGAATTTCGCTTTTCCTTCTCGCTATCCTAAGTATTAGCGCTTGTAAAAATGTTGAATCTGAAAAAACTTCAGAAAAAGAGTCAGAAACTTCTTCAGAAGAAAATTCCCTCAGCTTTCATGAAAAAATGATAGCAGAGGTTAAAAAAATCGATGTGCGTGAAGATTCAACATCAACACAAGGAATGTTAAAAATTGAAGGAGGAACCTATACTATGGGCGGGAATTCACAACAGTCCCGCCAGGATGAATTTCCACAGCACCAGCAAACTATAAAAGACTTATGGGTTGATGAAACTGAGGTGACCAATGCCCAATTCCGGGAATTTATTGAGGCTAGCGGTTATGTAACCACTGCTGAAAAGGAATTTGAGATTAATGGGGAAACTTTTCCCCCAGGAGCTATGGTCTTTGACCCTAAAAATCCGGGAGCCTGGTGGAAATTTGTAGAAGGCGCCAATTGGAAACATCCCGAAGGGCCGGGTAGTTCTATAAAGGCTAAAGAAAACTTCCCTGTGCTACAGGTTTCCTGGTACGATGCGATGGCCTATGCCAGGTGGGCCGGGAAGCGTCTGCCAACCGAGGCTGAATTTGAATACCTGGCTCGTGGAGGCAAAGAAAAACAGGTCTACTCCTGGGGGAATGATTTTTCTGAGGCTCCGCATTACGTGAATTTTCATCAGGGAGATTTTCCTGTCGCCAATTCGCAGGATGATAATTTCGAAAAAGCGGCTCCGGTTAAAAGTTTTCCGGCCAATAACTTTGGACTCTACGATATTGCAGGAAATGCATGGGAATGGTGCCTGGACACCTACTACCCTAACGCCTACAGTAAACCCAAAAGCCGAACCGATGGTTATTTTAAGGAGTATTTTAACGCCGAACAACATAAAGTGATTCGGGGTGGCTCCTTTCTATGTAGTGAATCTTATTGCACTGGTTATCGCAATGCTGCCAGAATGAGCTCCACCCCAGATAGCAGCCTGGAACACCTCGGTTTCCGTTGTGTGAAGGACATTTAATTCTTCTGGCATCCCGTTTTCTTTCGGGTATCTACCAGATAAATAATCTTCCACTGATCTTCCACCTGCATCAGTTGAAAAGAATTAACCCCACAATGGCTAAACTCACCATCGAGATAAAAAGAATATGGAGTGGAAACATGAGCCATTTTTCCATAAACCGAAATCTCAAAATCCAGCAGCTCTTCTTCAAAGTTGGTAGTTTCAGGAATTGAGCTAATACCCTTTAGAAACCCGGAATAAGAATCAGTAGTGAGTTTGCTGACACCTTCTTCGGAAACCGATATGCTTTGTAAAACTATATCGGGATGAGCGAAACTTCTGAGTTTTACCGTGTCCTGAAGATGAAAAGCCTCAAAAAAGGTTTCAATGTAGGTCCTAAGATCTTTTTTATCTGCATTTTGACTCCAGACTGACTGGCCCATCAGGAATAAACCTATTAGAAATAATTTCTTCATTTGTAATCATATATTTAAAGGCTAATTTAGTAATTTGAAAGTTTATATTTAATTCTTTAAATATTATGCAAAAAGCATCGATTACTATCCTTTGTATGTTCCTGAGTGGTATTTTTAATTATTCGGAAGTACAAGCACAGGAACCTAGCAAGAAAATTATAGGCTATATTGTTGGAAACAATGTTGATGACAAGTTCGAGGAGATTGCTGCGGAAAAAGTCACCCATATTAATTATGCCTTTGCCAATATTAAAGAAGGTAAAATAATAGAGGGAGATCCAAAGGATACGCGGCGTCTGAAAAAAATTAACAGCCTAAAAGAAAAGAATCCTGATTTAAAAGTTCTGATTTCTGTTGGTGGATGGTCCTGGTCCGGAGGCTTTTCAGAAGCAGTTGCTACTAAAACTGCAAGGGAAGAATTTGCCAATAGTGGCATTGCATTTCTTAAAAAACATAATATAGACGGTATAGATTTAGACTGGGAATACCCAGGGCAACCCGGGGCAGGAAATCCACATTCCCCAGAGGATAAACAAAACTTTACTTCAATTTTAAAGCTTTTCAGAAAAAAATTGGATTCCCTGGGAAAATTAGATGAAGCGAATTATTTACTAAGCATTGCCACCGCCGCTAACCAAAATTATCTTGATCACGTTGAATTAAATAAAATTCATCCCTTCCTGGATTTTATAAATATTATGTCTTACGATTATCAAGGCGGTTGGAACGATTCTACATCACATCATACCAATTTATATGTATCAGAAACAGATCCTGACACTTACAAGCAGAGTACAAAAACTGCGGTAGAAGAACACCTGGCCACAGGCACGCCCCGTGAAAAAATTATTATTGGAGTGGCTTTTTACGGCCGAGGCTGGCATAAAACAGAGGATGAGAATTTTGGTTTACATCAAAAATCCTATGGCAATAGTTTCAGTATAAATTATCGCGAAATTAAAGATAGTTTAAAAAGTGCTGAGTATATACGCTATTGGGATGAGACGGCCAAGGCTCCATTTCTTTGGAATAAAATTACCAGAACATTTATCACCTATGACGATGTGGCTTCCATAAAGGAGAAAGCTGAATTTATTGAAGAGAATAAACTTGGTGGCGCTATGTTTTGGCAATATCACGGGGATGACGGAGAATTACTTTCCACGCTCTACGAGGAACTTAGAAAACAATAAAACCGCCTCTACTACCTTAAGACCACTGGTTTTTGTATTTTTACCTTCCAAAATTAAAAATATGTCTGTTGCAAAGAAGGAGTACAAAAGGGTTACCACTAAGTCCCTTGTAGATATGAAACAAAATGGTGAGAAAATCGCCATGCTCACCGCCTACGATTATTCTATGGCAAAAATAGTTGATGGAGCCGGGATGGATGTGATTTTGGTAGGTGATTCAGCCAGTAATGTCATGGCCGGTCACGAAACCACCCTTCCTATAACCCTGGACCAAATGATCTATCATGCTCAAAGTGTTATCAGGGCTATTCATCGGGCTCTTGTAGTGGTTGATCTTCCCTTCGGAAGTTACCAGAGTGACCCTAAAGAGGCTTTGCGTTCAGCCATTAGGATTATGAAAGAAAGCGGCGCCCACGCAGTTAAGCTTGAAGGCGGAAAAGAAATAAAGGAATCGCTTAAGCGAATTCTTCACGCCGGAATTCCGGTGATGGGGCATTTAGGTCTCACCCCACAATCTATCTATAAGTTTGGCACCTATACCGTGCGTGCCAAAGAAGAAGCCGAAGCAGAAAAACTTAAATCTGATGCCAAGCTGCTCGAAAAAATTGGATGTTTTGCACTTGTACTGGAAAAAGTTCCTGCAAAACTGGCCAAAGAAGTAGCCGAAAGTATCAATATTCCCGTTATAGGAATTGGTGCAGGAAATGGCGTTGACGGCCAGGTTTTAGTGGTTCATGATATGTTGGGAATGACTCACGAATTCAATCCCAGATTCCTGAGACGCTACGCCGATCTTCACGCTGAAATGACCAAAGCATTTGAGAATTACCGGGATGATGTCAAGAATAAAGATTTCCCGAGTGATGAGGAGCAGTATTAATAAGTAGATGCAACTGGTAAAGCAGGTAAAACTTCCAATTTGGAAAAAACAATTACAACCAAAGACAATCTTCAGGTACTTTACGAAGATAATCACCTTATTGTGGTAAACAAGCGCCCTGGAGATATCGTTCAGGGGGATAAAACCGGCGATAAACCTCTTAGCGAGGTAGTGAAATCCTATCTCAAGGAAAAATATAACAAACCCGGAAATGTATATCTGGGTGTGGTTCACAGATTGGACAGGCCTACAAGCGGGATCATAATTTTTGCTAAAACCTCCAAAGCTTTGCCCCGGCTCAACAAACTTTTTCAGAAGAAAGAAGCAAAGAAGACCTATTGGGCAATCGTAAAAAATGCACCTCCAAAAAACACCGATATTCTTATCCATTTTTTGAAACGAAACCCAAAACAAAACAAATCTTACGCTCACATTAGAGAAGTTCCTGATAGTAAAAAAGCTATTCTGGAATACCGGGTGCTCAAAAAACTTAATAACTATTACCTACTGGAAGTAGATTTACAAACCGGCAGGCATCACCAAATTCGCAGCCAGCTTTCGGCAATTGGTTGTCCCATAAAAGGCGATCTGAAATATGGCTTTGATCGCAGCAACAAAGATGCTGGTATACACCTGCACGCCAGGAAACTCAGCTTTGTTCATCCTGTAAAAAAGGAGGAAATTCTTTTAGTGGCACCTCCTCCGGATGAAGTTCTTTGGAACGATTGCATGAACTAAAAAACAACCGAATACACCTATGAAGATTTTTTACCTTGGATTAATTTTATCGTTCATTTCAATTTCCGTTTTTTCCCAGGATACTATTTATTTGGATAAGAATTATTCGGAACTGGATTCAAAAGAAAACGCCAAATATTATAAAACTATAACCTCATTTAAAACCGGAAATTATGAGGTTTTAAGAACCACCTACTTTTTAGATGGACAGAAAAAGGCCGAACAATATTATAATATTAAAAACGGTAAACCCGTATTTGAAGGCTTGCATAAGCATTGGTATGAAACAGGAGAATTATTCTACCAATTGCCATACAAAAAGGGAAAAAAACACGGAGAACTTTTGGCTTACTGGAAAAATGGAGAGAAAAGACGGCAGGATACTTTTAAAAGAGATCAGTTAAAAGAAGGAAAAGTCTGGAATGAAAATGGTGAAGAACTCCAGTATTTCGAACATCATATTCCGGCCTCATTCCCTGGCGGAAGAGAAAAACTATATGCATTCCTCAAGGAAAATATTAATATCCCGCGGGAGCAAAAACAAGGAGTTACAGTAAGAGTAGTTCTTAAGTTTACAATCAATCCTGAAGGAGATCTTTCAGAAATTCAAATAGTGGATGGTGCTCCACATCGTTATAATGCGGAAGCCGTAAGGGTTTTAAGCCAGATGCCACGTTGGACACCCACCAGGCGTTTTGGAAACCCTGTTGCTACCAGATATACTTTGCCAATTATTTTTCAGAAATAATTACCTGCTTACCTGGTTCAGCTTCCGGGAGATCACTTCAGCAACAGGTTTATTATCTATTTTACTTTCCAGCCAGGACAAAATATCAAGATATAGAAAAGATCTGCGTTCGTATGGATGGTCCTCATATTGCTTCAAAGTAGCGTGAAGTTTGCGAAATTCATCCTTGATTTCCAAGGGAGAAACATCTGGCAAATTCCTTAGAAAACGTATCATTTCCTTCTGAACCTCGTGCAGGTCATTCATCTTAATAAGAAACTTATAGGTGGATTTGATGAGGCTCTCCAGATGATAGTCCATTCCGGCTTCGTAATGGGCCACAAGGTTCAGAATTCTGGAAAAACACATCAGGTCTTCCCGCATCTCAAGGGATTTATTATTGATTATCTTTTTTAGAAATACGATACATTGCTTGTTATCCCCATTACCAAAATATAAACAAGCAATTTTATAATAGAAGACCATTATATGGTGTTCATCTATTCGGCCTTTATATTTTTTTATCTTTTTCTGTATCTTCTCCACCAACTCTTCACCATTAGCAAATTCACCTTTCATAAAGCGTAAATTCAGTTTGTTGGAATACAGATATAAAAAGGACAGGGCCTTTAGATTATCATCGTCAGGAATCTTGGGATCTTTTAGGGTAGCTTCCATTTTCTTCAATACCTTCTCAAAGGCCTTTACATGATTCAAATAGAAAAGGGATTCCAATAAATAATGATTACCTTTTATATAAGAAACAGGGTGTAAAGAGACCAAATGGGGGTATTCCATAAAAAGATCATTCCATTTCATCGAGTAACGGTAACAGGACAAAAAATCCTGGGTGATGAAACTATACCATAAGTGTGCTTTATAAAGCCAGAGTTTTTCATGAAAACCAAGTTCCTTGAAGCTGTATTCGGGAATATTGTCGTAAAAATAACTCTTAATGGCCCCCGCTTCTTCCTCGGTCCTGGCATAACCCATTTTTAAAAAAACTCCATAAAGCTGTAAAGACAGGTTAGATAATTTGGCGTTTAACTGGGTAAGCACACTCAAATCTTCCGTTTGTTGGATCAATAATTCAGCCCGGTTTCGTATACTTCGGGTGATATATTGAGATTCTATTATTTTTTCAAGTTCCAGGATCTCATAAGCCAGACTTTTCTCTTCATAATGCAAGGCCGTAGTCTTGGTCTTATCTAGCAGTTTGAGAGCCTGGTTGTATAATCCTTTCCGGTAAAGAATGTAAGCGAAATCCAGTTGTTCCCTGATTTGTACCGGCACAGTTTGATTCGCAGGATTTAGTCTTAAACTCACCAGTATCTGCTTGTATAAATGAGCCTTTACATTGGAGAGCTGCTGTTTACTGATTTTCGTTTTTTGTAAGATCTCATTCTCATCATACTTTTTCAACCTGGTCATGACCTTAAATAAATTCAGGAATTTGCTGTCGGTATTAACTCCAATTCTTCCCACATACAGAGAAAATTGTCGCTTTTCAGAAGGAGAAAGAGACTTTATAAGAGAAAACAGGTTATCGGTCAATTCATTAGTCATTGTAACAAACAGGTTTGCAATACACTGAAAATCAGCATATTTAAAGATTTTTACCAGTTTTTAATTATCGTAAACTTTTTCAGAAAACAGAATTAAGGGTAAGCTAAAACTATACTTTAGTTAAAGATAAAGCAAAATAAATCTCTTATGAGCACAGAAAAGGTAGAAATTTTTGACACGACGTTACGAGACGGAGAGCAGGTTCCAGGTTGTAAATTGAATACAGCCCAAAAGCTTAAAATCGCTGCGCGCCTTGATGAACTGGGAGTAGATGTTATTGAAGCAGGATTTCCAGTCTCCAGCCCCGGCGATTTTCAATCGGTTTACGAAATCTCTAAACTGGTAAAGAATGCCGCCGTTTGTGGACTCACCCGTGCTGTTAAAAAAGATATCGAAGTTGCTGCCGAGGCTTTAAAATATGCCAGAAAACCTCGTATTCATACCGGGATTGGTACTTCAGATTCTCATATTAAATTTAAATTCAATTCTACAAGAGAAGAAATTATTGTGCGTGGTGTTGCCGCGGTGAAGCACGCCAAAAATTTTGTAGACGATGTTGAATTTTACGCGGAAGACGCCGGTAGAACAGATAACGAGTTTTTAGCCCGAGTTTGTACCGAAATGATCAAAGCGGGTGCAACGGTCTTAAATATTCCCGATACAACAGGATATTGTCTGCCTGAAGAATATGGAAGAAAAATAAAGTACTTAAAGGATAATGTAAAAGATATTGATAAGGTTCGAATTTCCTGTCACTGCCATAACGATTTAGGTCTTGCTACCGCAAATGCCATCGCAGGTGTGATGAACGGTGCCCGCCAGATAGAATGTACTATTAATGGCATTGGTGAACGTGCAGGAAACACGGCTTTAGAAGAGGTTGTTATGATCTTGAGACAACATCCAAATTTGAATTTAAATACTTTAATAGATCCTAAGTTCCTTTTTGATACCAGCTGTATGGTTTCTAAAGAAATGGGAATGTTCGTGCAGCCAAATAAAGCCATTGTAGGCGCTAACGCCTTTGCGCATAGCTCAGGAATTCATCAGGATGGAGTGATCAAAAATCGTGAAACCTACGAAATTATTGACCC
This sequence comes from Salegentibacter sp., assembly GCF_036568425.1. Taxonomy (GTDB): domain Bacteria; phylum Bacteroidota; class Bacteroidia; order Flavobacteriales; family Flavobacteriaceae; genus Salegentibacter. The sequence continues at coordinate 15,061 of NZ_DATCSO010000006.1, forward strand.
TGCAGAAGTTGGCGTAACCGAATCGGCTATTGTTTTAACTGCAAGAAGCGGAAGAGCAGCATTGGCTTATAAAGCCAAGAAAATGGGTTACGAGCTAACAAAACTTCAATTAGATGAGGTTTACTCTGAATTCCTGAATTATGCCGATGCGAGAAGATGTGTAGAAGACCAGGATATCCATGAGATTATGCAAATTTCAGAAAGAAGAATAAGAGCGATCGCCTAAGATGCGGAACGCAAAAATGGCAGCACAGGAAAGAATTATAAACCTGTGATGAATTCCCTGCATGGGATAGAATTTATAAACATATGAAGAAAACTTTATTCGATAAAATTTGGGACGCTCACGTGGTAGAATCTATACCAGATGGGCCCGATATTTTATATATCGATAAACACCTAATACACGAAGTCACGAGTCCGCAGGCCTTTAACGAGCTAAAGGAACGTGACATTTCGGTGTTTCGACCAGACCAGATTGTTGCTACGGCCGACCATAATACACCAACTGAAAATCAACATTTACCGGTTAAAGATTTATTGTCCAGAAAGCAACTTAAGGAGTTAACCCAAAATTGCGAAGAAAATAATATTACGCTTTATGGCCTTGGCCATCCTTACAACGGGATTGTTCACGTAATGGCTCCCGAGCTCGGGATCACCCAACCGGGAATGACGATGGTTTGTGGCGACAGCCACACCTCTACTCACGGTGCTTTTGGTACTATTGCCTTTGGGATTGGCACCAGCCAGGTTTCGCAGGTTTTTGCCAGCCAATGTGTTTTGGTTCAGAAGCCGAAAAAATTGCGGGTAAACGTCAATGGAAAACTGAAAAAAGGGGTTTTACCAAAAGATGTGATTCTTTATATAATAAGCAAACTGGGAACCAATTCGGGAACCGGATATTTTTGTGAATATTCAGGAAATGTATTCGAAGAAATGTCTATGGAAGGCCGCATGACGGTTTGTAATATGAGCATTGAAATGGGCGC
>NZ_DATCSO010000007.1:0-61735 GCF_036568425.1 Salegentibacter sp.
GTGTACCGAAGATTCTATGTTCGACCTGTTTGAATTACTGGAAGGTGATTATGATACAAACGGTGAGTGGATAGATATTGATAATACCGGCGCCCTGGAAGGAGATTTCATAGATCCATCAATGCTTAGCGTAGGTGATTACAATTTTGAATATCGGGTAGAAGATTCTGCTTGTCCGGTAAGCGCCACTGTAACAGTAAACATCAATGATGACTGTGTGGTATTACCATGCGGACTTGAAGATATTCAATCCAGTATCTCAAAAGCGGTAACTCCTAATGGTGATAACAGAAACGATTATTTCGAGATCGATTTTGCCGACGAATGCGGGTTCACTTATGATGTGATGATCTTTAACCGCTGGGGCGCCAAGATCTTTGAATCTGATAATTACCAGAACAACTGGGATGGCCAGTCTAATAAATCGGCTACCAGCTCAAACCAGTTACCTTCAGGAACCTATTACTATATTCTGAAAATCAGGAATAGTGGATTCGAACCCATTCAAGGTTACATTTATCTAGGAACAAAATAAAAAAGGGAAACCATGAAAAAAGTATATCTAATCATATTGATACTGTTTGTTGCCATGCCCGCATCTGCGCAACAGCTCCCTCAGTTTACACAGTATATGTATAACACCATATCTATAAACCCCGCCTATGCGGGAAGCAGGGACGGTTTTTCAATAACTGCGTTAAACCGAAACCAATGGGCAGGTATAAACGGAGCACCAAATACCCAAACCTTATCAATACATTCTCCCTTGAGAAACGATAAGGTTGGGTTAGGCCTCTCGGTAATTAATGACAAAGCTGGATACGAAAACTACACCTACCTATACAGTGACTTTTCCTATCGTTTGGACCTGAGTGCTGATGTTTCCCTTAACCTGGGACTAAAAGGAGGATTTAGTTATTATAACCTCGACAGAGATCTTTTTACAGAACCAAACGTTGTGGATGATCCATTTTTTCAGGATCGTTTCAACAAATGGACTCCGAATTTTGGGATTGGGTTCTACCTCTCTGCCCAGGATTGGTATTTAGGAGCTTCAGCGCCGAAACTTATCAATAATAACAATCACGAGTTTAGCGAGTACCTGGCAATGGAACAAGTGCATTATTATTTCACAGGAGGCTATGTATTCGATCTTAGTGATAATGTGAAATTAAGGCCCACTGGTTTGGTGAAACTAACTTCCGGTGCTCCCCTTTCGGTAGATATCTCGAGTACTTTCATTTTTAATGAAAAATTTTATCTGGGAGGAACTTACAGAATAGATGATGCCCTGGGTGCTTTTCTGGATGTAGAAATCTTTGACGGTTTCAGAGCTGGTTATGCCTATGAATACTCCATTTCAGATATAAGACCTTACACCTCGGGTTCTCACGAGATCCTGTTGATCTATGAATTCAGATTTAAAAACACCCGTTATAAATCTCCCCGATTTTTCTAATATAAAAGCTGCTTATTATGAAAACAAATTACTATCTGATATTAGTTCTCCTTCTTGCCGGGTTCAGCCTACAGGCACAGAAAGGAAAACAGAAAAAAGCAGACAGACTATATAATGATCTTGCTTATTTTGAGGCAGTAGAGGTTTATAAAGAGCTTATTGAAAACGATTACAATACCATAGACAATAAGCAAAAACTCGCCGACTCCTATCTGCAACTTCGCAGTCCTGAAAATGCGGTCTTTTATTATGAAGACATTATAGATGAACCTGATATCTCACCTGAGTATTATTATAAATATGCTCAGGCACTCCGGGCAGTTAAGCGCTATGATGAATCCCGCGAATGGGTAAAAAAATATCTGGCCAGCAATGGTAAATCCCGAGCAGCCCAAAATATGTTGGAGGAGAAAGAAAAAGGGATAAACACAACCTATACCCTGGAAGAAGCAGCTTTTAATTCTGAATTCAGTGATTTTGGTGCTTTTGAAAGAGGAGGTAAAATGTATATCGTTTCGGCTCGTGCTGAAGGGGTTCCGGTGAAAAAACGTGTTTACTCATGGACCGGCGAGCCTTTCCTGAATATCTATGAGGTAAATCCTGAAACAAATGAAGTTATGGCCGTTGGCGGCGATGTTAACACCAAACTTCACGATGGTCCGGCGGTGATTTCGCCAGACGGAAATACCATGTATTTTACACGAAATAATTATTTCAATAACCGGGAAGGTAAACGCGACAAAAATGCCACTAATCACTTAAAGATCTATAAGGCCAGCCTAAGCGGAAATTCCTGGAGAAATGTCACTGAACTTGCTATTAATCACAATGAGTATTCGGTAGGTCACCCAGCGCTCTCCCCCGATGGCAACACGTTGTATTTCACTTCTGATATGCCCGGCGGATTTGGCGGCACCGATATTTATAAGGTGGAGATCAAGGGAGAGTCATTAGGGGAACCTGAAAATCTTGGACAGAATATCAATACCGAGCAGGATGAGAGTTTCCCATTTGTAGATGAAGAGGGAATGCTTTATTTCTCCTCCAATGGTCACGGCGGATTTGGATTCTTTGATATTTTTCGCGTAAACCTGGATAATTCCAATCCTGAAGTCAAAAATCTGGGAGAGCCTGTAAATTCTAATCTTGATGATTTTGCATTTTTTAAATCTTCGGAACAAAACACAGGATATATCTCCTCCAACAGAGAAGGAAATGATAATATCTATGGTTTCAATCAGCTTAATCCGCTTGTTTTAAAGGGCAAAGTAACCGATGCTATTAATGATAAGCCAATTGGAAGTGCAACGATTAGAATCTTTGATGAAAACGAAGAGCAAATTGCCTTTCTTACAACCGATGAAGATGGGAATTACCGATCGGAAGTTGCGCGGAACAAAGAATTACCCCTGGAGGCAAAACAAATTGAATATAAAGAATTCACCACAACCATAAATACCCGCAACAGTGATGAATTAGAGGAGATAGAATACAATATTAGTCTGCAGCCGGTTAAGGATGTGGAATATCTGGCTGAAATCGATAATATATATTTCGATTTTGATAAGAGCAACATACGAAAAGATGCAGCCCTGGAACTCGATAAACTGGTGGAGCTTATGAAGAACAAGTATCCTGATTTGGTGATTGAAATTGGAGCTCACACCGATTTACGCGGAAGCGAGCAATATAATGAAAAGTTAGCTGAAAGAAGGGCCCAATCAACAAGACAATACCTGATTGATAATGGTATAGACAAAAAGAGAATTTATGCAGCTAAAGGTTATGGGGAAAGGGAACCGGCTATAGACTGCGAGCGATGTACAAGGGAAGAACATCAACTTAACAGGCGCTCGATGTTTAAGGTCGTTAAGATGAATTAAAATCTACCCTGCCCCAACCAAAAAGGTTCAGCTGTTATGGCTGAACCTTTTTATTAATAATGAAAACAAGTACTACCTTCTTACAAATATATTGGTGAAGTAATTTCTGCCTTCTTCATCTTCTACTACAGAAACCCCAAAGTGGGTAAAGTTAGATTCAATATTTTCCCGGTGGCCATCGCTTTTTATCCAGGCCCTTACCACGGCATCGGCAGTATGATAACCATAGGCAACATTTTCACTTACTGCTTTTGCAGCTATGCTATTTACAAGCGCAGTGTAGCGCTCTCCAAAGTTATCATGGCTTACCTTTCCGGTTTCTACCATATAATAATTATGATCTTCTGCTTCCAGGGAAATTTCGCCCAACGGACTAAGTTCTTTTAAATCCTGTTCCTTGCGATACTCGTTAATTCCCGAAAGGATATCTTTTTCAATATCGGTGTATATGTAGTTCACCGATGTTTTTGCGATATGATCGACGGAGTTTATCTCCTCGTCAACACTCTCTTTTGCACACGAAACCAACACTAAAGCGCTGAAAACAAGCAAAATAAATCTTGATGTACTTTTTCTCATAGGTTAGCATGTTAGACTTGAGGGACGATAAAAGTACGTATTTAATCGATAAAAAACATTTCAATAAATGTCATTCATCGATTTTAGGAAATATTTAACACTTTATTGTAAGTTTTATACTACAATACCAATGCAGGCTATTTATTAATATCTGATTTGTAGGAAATTAGCTCATAAAGCTATTCAAAAAGTATTTCCAGACCATCATCGGCAAGTTCACTTGGAGGAAATATACTTTGTGCTTCTTTCTTAAATAAATCAATGCTCTCGTACCGGGTAGAATAATGGCCAAGAATAAGCCTGCCCACCTCTGCCTCAAGAGCAATTTTTGCAGCCTGTTTGGCCGTGCTGTGCTGGGTTGGTTCTGCCAGATGAGCATCTGATTCAAGGAAAGTTGATTCGTGATACAGCGCAGTTACCCCTTTGATTTGAGAAGTAATCTCTGGCTTATAAATGGTATCACTACAGTAGGCATAACTTTTAGGTTCAGGCGGATCTGCTGTGACTAAAGCATTGGATATTAACTTTCCGTCTTCAGCAATCACATCTTTTCCCTTTTTTAAGCTTTTATAAAGGGCAACATCAATCTTATACTTTTCTGCCTTATCTATTAAAAGCTTTCTATCGCCCGGCTTTTCTTTAAACAAAAACCCATTGGTATAAACCCGGTGCTTAAGCGGAATAGTTTCTACCATAATACGTTCATCATCAAAAATAACTTCAGGTATTTTTTTGGTGAGTTCGTGAAAATACAATGGATAATTTGTCCAGGATTTAGAAAGCTTTAATTGTAGAAGGATTATTTCCTTTACGCCTTGCGGTCCATAAACATGGAGTTCATTCTCGCGCTTTAAAAGCATAAAGGTAGAGATAAGCCCCACCAGGCCATAAAAATGATCTCCATGAAGATGAGATATGAAAATGTGGTTTATTTTGGAGAATTTTATTTTATTTCTCCTTAATTGAACCTGGGTGCCTTCTCCACAATCTATGAGAAAAAGATGATTCCCTATCTCAAGTACCTGAGAGCTGGGATTAGTAAAACTCCGGGGAGTAGCGGCATAACAACCGAGAATGGTAAGTTTCATTCAAAACTTTTTAAAATCCAAGTTCCCGCTGAATCTCGTCCATTTGTATCACATCCTTGGCTTCCTGAAGAGAGGGTACAACACATAACTCATCAGGTATTTTTTCAATAGGAATAGCCTTGTTAATAATCACAAAAGACTTTTTATCTTCTTTGTGTACATTAGAAAGCTCAAGGAAACTAAGCAACTCCTCCAATTCCAGCTTTTCATAAGAAGAAATATCGAGGATAAGATTGTCGTTTTTAAATTCATCATGCCTCGTAGTGAGATCTGAAGCAAATTCTGCAATAGAATTTTGGCTGGCTTTAATTAAAATATGATTATCTTCTTTCTTTATCTTCATAGCTTAACAATTAAAAACTACCTGGATTTATTTAGACAATTCAGGTTTCTTTCCTTAAAGTTAATAAAAATGCTTTACTGTTTAATCTTAGAGGCAAGCAAATAAATAACAGCCATTCTTACAGCAACACCATTTTGTACCTGGTCCAGGATAATAGCATTATCTGAATCGGCTACGTCACTGGTAATTTCAACTCCGCGGTTAATGGGTCCGGGGTGCATAATCACGATTTCATTATCCAGGCTATCAAGCAACTTTTTATTCAACCCAAATTGTTGCGTGTATTCTCTGGTGCTGGGAAAATAACTAATTTCCATTCGTTCGTTTTGTACCCTTAGCATATTTGCTACATCACACCATTCCAGGGCTTTTCTTAAATCGGTTTCCACCTTCACGCCCAGGGATTCAATGTGTTTTGGAATTAAAGTTTTTGGACCACAAACCTTTACTTCAGCACCCTGTAACTTCAAAGCAAAAATATTGGAAAGGGCCACCCTGCTATGTAGAATATCTCCAACAATTACTATTTTTTTTCCTTCAACACTGCCCAATCGTTCCCTAATTGAATAGGAGTCCAGCAAGGCCTGAGTTGGATGCTCGTGAGCGCCATCACCTGCATTAATAATACTGGCTTTCACGTGTTTTGAAAGGAAGATACCGGCTCCGGGATTTGGGTGGCGCATTACCACCATATCCACCTTCATTGAAAGAATATTGTTAACTGTATCTATAAGTGTCTCCCCTTTTTTTACTGAAGAGGAAGCCGCCGAAAAATTGATCACATCGGCGCTAAGTCGTTTTTCTGCCAGTTCAAAAGAAAGCCGGGTTCGGGTTGAATTTTCAAAAAAAAGGTTGGCAATAGTGATATCCCTTAAGGAAGGAACTTTTTTAATGGGCCTGTTAATAACTTCTTTGAAGTGGTCGGCAGTTTTGAATATTAGCTTAATATCCTCCTTCTTAAGGTATTTTATACCCAATAAGTGGTTTACACTAAGTTCACTCATCTATTTCTTTCTTTTACTTTCATTATTCCGAAATGAGATAAACCACATCTTCCCCTTCGTTCTCTTTCCAGTTTACCTTAACCTTTTCCTCATTAATTGCATCAACCTGCCTTCCGCTGTAATCTGGTTGAATAGGCAAATGCCGGCTAAACCTCCGGTCTATGAGGCTCATAAGCTCTATCTCTTTTGGCCGGCCAAAGGACTGTATTGCGGTTAATGCGGCTCTGGTGCTTCTGCCGGTATACAAAACGTCATCTATAAATATTACCCGTTTATCTTCAACTACAAAATCTATTTTGGTCTTATTGGCTTCCAGCGGTTTGTCGCTTCTGCGGAAATCATCCCGGTAAAATGTTATATCGAGATGTCCCAACTTCAGATCCTCAAGTTTATATTCCTCCTGAAGAATTTTTAGAATTCTTTCTGCAAGGTAAACTCCCCGGGGCTGAATCCCAATGAGTACTGAATCTTTAAAATTGGTATGATTTTCTACTAATTGACAAGCCAGCCGGTGCAAAATAATATCTATTTCTTTAGAAGTAAGCAATACTTTCTGGCTCATAGGTCGTCACTAAGAAAAGGTTGGTATACAAAAGTAAACTTTTTTCTTATTTTGATAGGAGAATTAAGCCCGATTATTAAAGAAGAATTATTTGTCTAATTTTAGTCAGCTTATAATATACCTCCCGGAGAAAATGCCCGAATTTCCTTCTTCAGTATTAAGAAAAATTTAATCCTGTCTGGAGTAGATAGTGAAATATAATTCTTAATTTCAAGCATAAAAATTAAATATTATGAGCTATTATTTTAATACGACACTAAAGAATACCTCTTTTGAAGATGCTTTGGAAAAAGTAACTGCAGAACTAAAAAAAGAAGGTTTTGGGGTACTTACAGAAATTGATGTAAAGGAAACCCTTAAAAAGAAAATTGATGTAGAATTTAAAAAATACAAGATTCTGGGCGCGTGCAATCCACATTTTGCGCATAAGGCTTTAACCAAAGAAGATAAAATTGGTGTGCTTCTACCCTGCAACGTAGTGGTAGAAGAAAACGACAACGGCGAGATCGAAGTTTCGGCTGTTGACCCAATTGCTTCTATGCAAGCTGCAGATAATGATGACCTTCGCGGTATCGCAACCGAAGTTCAGGATAAGATGAAAAAAATTATTGCAAACCTTAATTAAATGAACACCCCGCTTCAGCTTTAATCTGAAGTTTTTACCTAAGGGCTAATCTTTGATAGTTTTAGTATTTATACGGAAACTACCAAACTTTAGCCCTTGTTTTATTCGGCGTTTTGGCGTAAATTATTACAAGTTTCAGAACCAGTAATTATGACCAAGCGACACACCTATGATACTGCCAGTGAAGCCATTAACGACCTTATCCGCAGGGGTTACACTACCGAACTTACTTTGCTAGCCGATAAAAACTGCATCATTTGCAACCATTCCTCTGTCGAACTCTCTCCCAACGATTTTGAAATCGACGAAATCTACCGTTTTGAAGGAAATACCGATCCCGGCGATGAAATGATCGTTTTTGGTGTTTCTTCAGAAAAACACAAGGTAAAAGGTGTCCTGGTAAATGCTTTTGGTGTTTACAGCGAGAATACGACCTCTGATATTACAAAAAAACTACAAATGCATATTTAAAATGTAAGCCTCCAAATGGCCGAACCCCCGCATAATATTCAGGGATTAACTCCTGGGCAGGTTACAACTTCACGTGCCACCCACGGACGCAATAAATTGCATTTGAAAAAAGAAACTCCAATTTGGGATGCACTTGAAACAGTTCTAAGTGAGCCAATGATTCTCCTGCTGTTCGCCGCAGCATTTATATATTTTCTTACCGGTAATCATGATGATGGTATCTTTCTTTCCGCAGCTATCGTTTTGGTAGCGACCATATCACTCTACCAGGATGCACGAAGCCGTAGCGCACTCGAAAAACTTAAAGCCTTTACCCGGCCCACCTGCCAGGTAATTCGTGATGGAAAGACCCTGGACATCAATATCAGTGAAATCGTCATAGGCGATTTTATAATAGTAAATGAAGGAAGCAGTATCCCTGCCGACGCAGAAATCATTCAGTCTAATGATTTCTCGGTAAATGAATCCATCCTTACGGGTGAAGCTTTCTCGGTTCCCAAATCTCCTGAAACCAAGGATAACAAAATCTATATGGGAACACAGGTTGAAACCGGCTTGGCTGTTGCAAGAGTTGTCGCTATCGGCAATAAAACTCAATTGGGTAAAATAGGTAAAAGCCTGGAAGAGCTTAGTCAGGAAAAAACCCCGTTGGAAATCCAGATCAATAATTTTGTAAAAAAGATGGTTCTCGCCGGGACTGTGGTTTTCATTATGGTTTGGACCATAAATTACATAAGGACAATCGATGTTCTCGAAAGTCTGCTAATGGCGCTAACTCTTGCCATGAGTATCCTTCCTGAAGAAATTCCTGTAGCTTTTACCACTTTTATGGCCATGGGTGCCTGGAGATTGATGAAATTGGGAATTGTGGTGAAGCAAATGAAAACCGTAGAGACCCTGGGCAGTGCCACGGTGATTTGTACCGATAAAACCGGCACCATCACTCAGAATAAAATGAGCCTTGCAAAAGTTTATACTCTGCAAGATGGTGTCATTGAGATTACAGGAACTAATCTCTCTTCTGAAATAATAGAATTACTGAAAACCGCGATGTGGGCAAGCGAACCTATCCCTTTTGATGCGATGGAAGTCGCCCTGCACAATTCCTATGAGGAAAATATTATCCCCGACCGCAGAGCTGAATTCAAAATGTTTCATGAATATCCCCTCGGAGGAAAACCTCCTATGATGACTCATATTTTTGAAAATGAAAAAGGAGAAAGGATTATAGCAGCAAAAGGCGCCCCCGAAGCCATTCTGGAAGTTTCAGTATTAGAGACAGAAGAAAAGAATAAAATCCTGGAAATTATTGATGAGCTCGCCAAAAAAGGCTTTCGACTCCTGGGAGTGGCCGCCACTGATTTCAGGGGAAATAGTTTCCCTAAGCGTCAGCAGGATTTCGAATTCAATTTTAAAGGCCTGGTGGGCTTTTATGATCCTCCAAAGGCTAATATCGGAAAGGTTTTTCAGGATTTCTATTCCGCAGGGATAAAAGTAAAAATCGTAACGGGAGACAATCCTGAAACCACTGCAGCTGTAGCACGACAGGTAGGATTTATCGATCATAAGAAAGTGATCACCGGTGCCGATTTGATGCAAATGGACGAAACTAAACTCAAATCAAGTTTGAATGAATACGGAATTTTCGCCAGGATGTTTCCTGAAGCAAAACTCCGAATAATAGAGGCATTCAAGGCTAACGGAGAAATTGTTGCTATGACGGGAGATGGGGTGAATGACGGGCCGGCACTAAAAGCTTCTCATATTGGAATCGCTATGGGTAAAAAAGGCAGTGAGATAGCGAAACAAGCTGCTTCGCTTATTCTCCAGGAAGATGATCTTTCAAAAATGGTGCAAGCCGTAGAAATTGGAAGAAAGATCTACACCAACCTGAAGAAAGCAATACAATATATCATTTCCATTCATATTCCAATAATTCTCACCGTATTTATCCCCTTGGCCCTGGCCTGGAAATATCCCGCAATATTTTCTCCGGTGCATATCATTTTTCTCGAATTAATTATGGGCCCTACCTGCTCTATTATCTATGAAAACGAGCCCCCTGAAAAAAACAGCATGCTAAAAAAACCACGTCCCTTCACCAATACATTTTTCAACAGAAAAGAACTGACAATAAGTATTATTCAGGGATTGATAATCACTGTAGGCTGCCTTTTTATTTACCGGTTTGCTGTTGAAAATGCCTGGGATGAAAACACTACGCGAACAATGGTTTTTAGCTGTCTGATTTCAGCTAATATTTTTCTGACACTGGTAAACCGTTCATTTTATTATTCAGCCTGGGATACTTTAAAATATAAGAATATTCTGGTTCCCCTTATCATTGGTATAAGTGTACTTATCACCGGCCTTATTATTTACATTCCATTCTTTTCCGGTTTCTTTGATTTTGAAAAACTTAATCTACAACAATTAAGTTTGAGCATAATTACAGGCTTTATATCGGTGATCTGGTTTGAAGGTTTAAAGTATTTTAGACGAAAGAAGCCTCTGCAAGCTTAGAAAATTTGGCATAAATTTCTATATTTTACCATTAATTTAACCGGATTTACGCCTGAATTTTATTTCTTTAAGTATGGAAACAATGGAGAATAAAATCCTTGGCTTACATCATATCACAGCAATCGCGGGAGACCCCCAAAAGAACTACGATTTCTACACCAAGGTGCTTGGTCTCCGAATGGTCAAAAAGACTGTGAATTTTGATGATCCACAAACCTATCATTTTTACTTCGGAAATGAAACCGGTTCACCCGGCACCATCCTTACTTTTTTCCCATGGCCCAGAGCCAAAAAAGGAAAAAACGGTGTAGGAATGGCTACTGAAATAGGTTATTCAGTTCCCGAAGGAAGCCTGAATTTCTGGCAGAAGCGTTTTGATAAATATAAAGTTCGCTATGAAAACATCTCTGAAGAATTTGGCGAGAAATTTCTTCCCTTTGAAGATCCCGATGGACTGAAACTGAAGCTTATAATCTCCGGTACTAAGGATTCGCGCGAAGGCTGGGAGATAAACGAAATCAAGAAAGATGTTGCTCTAAAGGGTTTTCATAGTGTTACTCTAAACCTATACAACCAGGTTCCCACCGCAGCAATACTTACCCATATTTTTAATTATAAGTTAAAGAAACAAGAAGGAACCCGTTTCCGTTATAGTACAGATGAGGTGGAAAATGCATCAATAATAGACTTATTAGAAGCTACAAATCCCGAAAAGGGAATTAATGCTGCAGGTACTAACCATCACATTGCTTTTAGAGTTAAGGATGAATTATCCCAGGAATTTTTCAGAAAAAAGATCATTGATGCTGGACTGAATATCACTGGGAAAATAGATCGCGATTATTTCTTTTCTCTTTATTTCAGAGAACCTGGAGGAGTACTTTTTGAAATTGCAACCGACAATCCGGGCTTTACCCGTGACGAATCACCTGAAGACCTGGGTAGTAGCCTGAAACTACCCGAAAAATTTGAACCTTCCCGGGAAAGGATTGAAAATTTATTACCAAAACTTAGTCATTAGATTATGCACAAGAAAGATCTGCACACTGCTGGAAAGGACCTTAAAAAAGCTAAAAAGGTACTTATCCTTTTACACGGGCGAGGGGCTACAGCAAAAAATATTTTAGATTTGGAATCCCATTTGCCTTTAAATGATTTTGCCATGATAGCCCCGCAGGCAACGAATCAAACCTGGTATCCCTATTCTTTTCTCGCACCGATAAATGAAAATGAACCCTGGCTTTCTTCTGCCCTGGAACTCCTCAGGGATATTTTAGAAGATCTATTAGGAAAAGGCTTTCATTCCAGGGATATTTACCTTTTGGGGTTTTCACAAGGTGCCTGCCTCTGCCTTGAGTTTGCAGCGCGAAATGCCCGCAGATACGGTGGGATAGCAGCTTTCACCGGTGGATTGATAGGAGAAACCCTGGATCCGGAAAATTATTCCGGAGATTTTGAAGCTACCCCTGTTTTTATTGGTACCGGAGATCCTGATACTCATGTCCCTGTAGGACGTGTTAAGAGGTCGGCTGAGATCTTAAATAATATGAATGCCGATGTCAGCCTGAAAATCTATGAAAACCGGCCTCATACTATTTCAGAAAATGAACTGGAACTAGCAAGAGATATAATTTTTTATCAAAATTGAACATATATAATTTAAATTTGAAACTGTTCTTGTTTTGGTCTCTGTATTCATATTTTATTGTAACAAATGTAACTGTGGCGGTTTTACAAACACTGTATTTTTGCAGCTGAAAAAACATGCAGTTACTAAACAATAATAAACTTATTATAGCCGGATTAGGTGTTGGGGCACTTGCCGGATTTATTTATTTCAGTACCATTGGTTGTGAAAGCGGAGGGTGTGCAATAACATCAGATCCCGTGAACGCTACTTTATATGGTGCTTTTATGGGTGCCTTATTGTTTAGCAGTTTTAAGAAAAAACCGAAAAAGAAAAACAATATGGATTTTACTCAAATGATTAAAGATGGGGCCACTGTTATCGATGTACGTACAAGACCCGAATTTGCAGGAGGACACGTCGCTGAATCATTAAATATTCCTTTACAGGAATTAAATAAGCATATGGATGAGATAAAAGCTCAAAAACAGCCGCTCATTCTTTGTTGCAGAACCGGAAACCGTAGTGGTATTGCCACTCAAATGCTTTACCAAATGGGAATTGAATGCTATAACGGTGGAGCCTGGGAAGAAGTGAATTACCATCAGGCACAGGCGCAAGCTGCTGAAGCGGAGAAATAATCGGGAAGAACTGGTTTGGTTCTTCTTATAAAACTATAAATATGGAATCACAAGCACACTATTATAATCTGGACCTGGAATGGACAGAAACAAGAAAGGGGAAAATTTCTTCTCCTCAACTGAACGAAGAAATAGAAGTAGCCACTCCCCCTGAATTCCCAGGAGGGATCGAAGGCATATGGTCGCCGGAACACCTCTTTACCGCCTCTGTAGTAAGCTGTTTTATGACTTCGTTCACGGCAGTCGCTGAATATTCAAAACTTGATTTTGAAAGCTTGAAATGCCCTGGTGTAGGAAAGATGGAACGCATCGATAAGAAGTTCATCATGAGTGAGGTTGTTCTTAAACCTGAACTGATTATTAAAAATGCAAAAGATGAAGAAAAAGCAATGAAATTGTTGCACAAAGCCGAGGAGATTTGCCTTATCACAAGATCGATCAAGACCGAAGTGAAAATGGAGGCTACAGTTAAAATTACTGAATCTGTTTGATGATTACCTTCCAATTATTTTTGAAAGAACCGGAATTTTTTTCCGGTTTTTTTATGCTTTTATCTGAGGAAACTTTCTGCTCTCCTATTGATAAGCTTATTAGGCAAAGATAAAAGAATAAGAGCTGGAAGCTGCAGACAGGTATTTTCTTCTAAAACCAAAGCCAAACTGGCTACAGAAATCTGAAAGGATTTGGCTAAAGGAATTCCCCGAAAGAATAATAAAGAGGATGTTTGCTCGAAAAATTTTTTCTTAAGTGGAAAAGTAAATTAGTTGAGATTTATAAAACAAAAAAACCTCCTTAGCGAACTAAGGAGGTTTTTGTTTAGGATTAAATATCAGGATTTATTTTCCTTCCATTTTATCTTTTAAAGCCTGAAGATCGGCATTAACATCACCAATAGTGGTTTTGTCTTTAGTTTGCGTAGCTGCTTTCTTAGCAGCTTGCTTAACTATTTGCTGCTCTTCTTCTTTGTGAATAGCCATATGAGAAGCTACCACTCTTTTAAATTCCTTATTAAATTCAATGATCTGGAATTCTGCAGATTCACCTTTAGTTAATTTGTTACCGTCTTCTTTTTCAAGATGTCTGGTTGGAACAAATGCAGTGATATCTTCATTAAATTCTATAGTTGCACCTTTGTCTACGATCTCTGCGATCTCTGCGGTGTGTTTAGTACCAACAGCGAACTCAGTTTCGTATTTATCCCATGGGTTATCCTCAACCTGCTTGTGACCAAGGCTTAACTTACGTCCTTCAACGTCTAACTCAAGAACTACGACTTCAAGCTCATCACCTACGTTAGTAAATTCTGATGGATGCTTGATTTTCTTAGTCCAGGATAGATCAGAGATATAGATAAGTCCGTCGATTCCTTCCTCCAACTCTACGAATACACCAAAGTTGGTGAAGTTACGTACAATTCCTTTGTGTTTAGAACCAACAGGATATTTAGTAGTAATATCTGTCCATGGGTCTGGAGTTAATTGCTTAATTCCAAGAGACATTTTACGGTCTTCACGGTCTAAAGTTAAAATTTGAGCCTCAACCTCATCTCCAACATTTACGAAATCCTGAGCTGAACGCAGGTGCGTGCTCCATGACATTTCCGAAACGTGGATAAGACCTTCAACACCTTCAGCAACTTCAATAAATGCACCGTAATCTGCGATTACAACTACTTTACCTTTTACTTTGTCTCCAACCTTAAGGTTTTCGTCAAGAGCTTCCCATGGGTGTTTACTTAATTGCTTAAGACCAAGTTGGATTCTTGTTTTAGCTTCATCAAAGTCAAGAATTACAACGTTTAGTTTTTGATCAAGTTCAACGATCTCATTTGGATGATTGATACGAGACCAGCTAAGGTCGGTAATGTGAACAAGTCCATCAACTCCTCCAAGGTCAACAAATACTCCGTAAGAAGTGATGTTTTTAACAGTACCTTCCAGTACCTGACCTTTTTCAAGCTGACCAATAATTTCTTTCTTCTGTTCTTCGATATCGGCTTCAATAAGCGCTTTGTGAGAAACAACAACGTTTTTAAATTCGTGGTTGATTTTCACAACTTTGAATTCCATTGTTTTTCCTACGTAAGCATCGTAATCACGGATAGGCTTCACGTCTATTTGAGAACCTGGCAAGAATGCCTCAATTCCAAATACATCTACGATCATACCACCTTTAGTACGACATTTCACAAAACCGTTTACGATAAGACCTTCATCGTGGGCTTTATTCACACGATCCCAGGCTTGAATAACACGAGCCTTACGGTGAGAAAGAACCAATTGACCAGTAGAATCTTCACGAACATCGATCAACACCTCTACTTCATCCCCTACTTTTAGGTCTGGGTTGTAACGAAATTCGTTAAGAGAAATCACACCTTCACTCTTGGCATTGATGTCGATAATTGCATCACGATCGGTAAGATTTATCACTGTCCCGGTTACAACTTCATCATCTAAAGTGTCAACAAAATTTTCTGAAACTAATTTCTCAAATTCTTCCAGCTTTTTATCATCAATCGGGTCAATCCCCTCTTCATAATTGTGCCAGTTAAAATCTTCTAAGAATTTTTCAGGGTTTTCCTGTTGTTCGGTAATAGAAGGTTGCGAAGAATTATCCATTCCTGCTACTTCCTGAACTTCAGGAGTTTCCTGAACTTCTTGTTTTTTGTTTTCTTCAGCCATTGCTGATTAATTAATTTGTATCCTGTGCTTTCCCGGAAAAATTAGCAAATGAAACACAGAAGTGTTTATAAAAATAATTTTATTCCCTTTTTGATTTTCCGGATCTTTGCCAAAAAGGAGTGCAAAAATACCACTTATTTTTTAATTCTCAAAGCTTTAGCTAACTGCTTCGATTTTATCTTTAACAAGCTTGAGTACTTTTTCATACTGTTCTTCCAAATCCAGAAGAGAATTGTCAAATTCTATGGCATCATCTGCTTTTAGCAAGGGAGAATCATCACGGGTGGTGTCCATGTGATCGCGTTCTTTTACATTGGCTAGCACCTCATCAAAAGTAATTTTATCTCCTCTTTCTTTTAGTTCATTGTAGCGCCTTTGTGCTCTTCTTTCGGTAGAAGCGGTCATAAAGAGTTTTAGGTCTGCATCTGGAAAGACAACGGTTCCTATATCACGGCCATCCATAACCACTCCTTTATCCTTACCCATTTCCTGCTGAAGCTTTACCAGTTTTTTTCTCACCTGAGGAATTGCTGCCACCTTACTTACCTGCTGGGAGACTTCCAGAAGACGTATCTCCTTTTCTACATTTTCATCATTCAAATAAATTTCTCCATACCCCAATTCATCGTCAAAAATGAATTTTACATTAATAAAAGGCAAATGTCTTATAATAGATTCTTTATCAAAATTGGTGTCGCTTACAAATAGTTTTCGCATTGCGAACAAGGTGACCGCACGGTACATCGCCCCACTGTCTACATATATATACCCCAATTCTTTTGCGAGTTGTTTCGCTACCGTACTTTTTCCGGTTGAAGAATACCCGTCTATGGCAATTGTGATCTTTTTACTCATCAATATTTCTTTAAATCAAGAAAACAAATTTAATTAAATAAGAAAGCTTTCCTGAATATGCTTCATAAAAAAACCTCCTTTCGGAGGTTTTAAATTTTAAAGTTTCTTGGCATTTTTCACTTTCTGTGTGGTAATGGCAATGTCAATCACCTCGCTCATCTCATTTACATAATGAAAAGTAAGGCCTTTTAGATATTCTTCCTTTATTTCTTTAACATCCCGCTCATTCTCCTTACAAAGAATAATCTCCTTGATCCTGGCTCTTTTTGCCGCAAGAATCTTTTCTTTCAAACCTCCCACAGGAAGGACTTTACCTCTAAGGGTGATCTCACCTGTCATAGCGATACTTTTCTTCACCTTACGCTGGGTGAACAAAGACACCAGGGAAGTTAGCATAGTTATTCCCGCACTAGGGCCGTCTTTTGGTGTTGCACCTTCCGGCACGTGAATATGTACATTATATTTTTCAAACACACCAGGATCCAATCCGAGTTCATCAGCATTTGCTTTGATATATTCCATAGCAATAGTAGCCGATTCTTTCATCACTTTTCCCAGATTACCTGTTATATTCAGACTTCCTTTTCCTTTAGATAAAATAGATTCAATGAACAGGATATCTCCGCCAACCTGGGTCCAGGCAAGACCCGTAACCACTCCGGCAACTTCATTGTTTTCATATTTATCGCGCTCAAGTTTTGGACTCCCTAATACTTCAATTACGTCTTTGTTCGTAGCCTTGATATTATAGTCTTCTTCCATGGCAATATTCTTTGCGGCATGGCGAACCATCTTGGCAATTTGTTTTTCCAGACCACGAACTCCCGATTCCCGGGTGTAACCTTCAACAATCTTCTCGAGCTGAGGCTTAGCAATTTTTAATTGCTCTTTAGTCATTCCATGCTCCTTTAATTGTTTAGGTAGCAAGTGCTGGCGAGCGATCTCCACTTTTTCTTCAATAGTATAGCCTGTAACGTTTATTATCTCCATACGGTCTCTTAGGGCCGGTTGAATTGTCCCCAGATTATTGGCGGTGGCGATAAACATCACCTTAGAAAGATCAAAGCCCATTTCCAGAAAGTTATCATGGAAATCGCTGTTTTGCTCAGGATCAAGAACCTCCAGCAAGGCTGAAGATGGATCTCCTGCATTCCCAATGCTTAGTTTATCTATCTCATCCAATACAAAAACCGGATTGCTCGTACCGGCCTTCTTAAGACTTTGAATAATTCTTCCGGGCATTGCCCCTATATAAGTCTTACGGTGTCCCCTAATCTCAGCCTCATCTCTAAGACCACCAAGGGAAATTCTAACATATTCTCTCCCAAGCGCCTCAGCAACAGATTTTCCAAGCGAGGTTTTACCCACACCTGGAGGTCCATAAAGACAAAGGATAGGCGATTTCATATCGTTCCTCAACTTTAGAACAGCCAAATACTCAATAATCCTGCGTTTTACATCTTCCAATCCATAGTGATCACGGTCAAGGATCTTTCTAGCCCTTTTCAGGTCGAATTTATCTTTGCTGAATTCATTCCAGGGCAGATCTAAAAACAAGTCTAGATAGTTACGCTGAATAGAATATTCAGCCACCTGCGGATTCATTCGCTGCATTTTAGCAAGTTCCTTCTCAAAATGCTTTTGTATGGGTTCCTTCCACTTCTTAGCCTTGGCACGTTGACGCATTTCTTCGATTTCATCTTCGTGAGAAACTCCACCGAGTTCTTCCTGGATGGTTTTCATCTGTTGATGAAGGAAATACTCCCGCTGCTGCTGGCTCATATCACTCTGTACCCTGGACTGAATATCATTTTTTAGTTCCAGTTTCTGAAACTCTACATTCATATATCTTAAGGTAGCCAGTGCTCTTTCTCTAAGATCGTTTGTTTCCAGTAATTTTTGTTTATCATCTACCGAAAGGTTCATATTTGAAGACACAAAATTGATAAGGAAAGAAGCACTTTCTATATTCTTTATTGCGAAGGAAGCTTCACTGGGAATGTTTGGACTTCCTTTTATAATTTGAAGCGCCAACTCCTTTATAGAATCAATAATAGCCGAAAATTCCTCATTATCAGTTGCCGGTCTGGCTTCCGGAACTTCGGTGATGGTGGCGGTAAGATAAGGATCTTCACTTACCACTTCCTCGATCTTAAAACGTTTTTTACCCTGAATTATTACCGTGGTATTTCCATCAGGCATTTTAAGTACACGTAGAATTCGCGCCACTACTCCTACCCTGTTAATATCCTTTGCTCTTGGATTCTCTACTTCCTCGTCTTTTTGAGACACCACTCCAATAATTTTACTATCGTTATTGGCCTGGTTGATAAGCTTAATAGATGCATCTCTTCCGGCCGTAATAGGAATAACTACTCCGGGGAATAATACGGTGTTTCGTAAAGGCAATATTGGTAAAGATTCGGGTAAATTTTCTTTATTTATTTCCTCTTCATCTTCAGGCGTCATTAGAGGTATTAGATCTGCATCCTGATCTATTTCCTGCAATGACAAACTGTCAAAATTGGTGATCTTAGTTTTAGCCATAATTTATTTTAAGTCAAACTGTCACAAACAGTCTGGGTTTTTAATCTGTTTCTTTTTCTTTTCACCTTAGGCTCACCGGCTTAAGGCTTGGTATGCGTAATCTTCATTATCTTTAGACAATTCTTGTGCCATCTTAAATAAGAAAGTTTTTTCTCAAAACTGTAACAAATCAATTTCAAACCTATCTTTATAATAAACAGGGTACTTTTTTGACACCAACCATCACACATATTAATGATCTTGTTTCGCTTTGCCGGGAAGGCGATCAGCGGGCACAAATGGAAATTTACGATCGCTATTATAAAGCCATGTATAATACCAGCCTGCGGATTGTAAAGGACACCGCCGAAGCCGAAGACCTGATGCAGGAAGCATTCCTGAAGGCCTTCACTAAGATAGACAGCTTTAAGGGTACCGCGAGTTTTGGAGCCTGGCTTAAAAAAATCGTTGTAAACCTGAGCATTAACTCGTTTAACAAAAAATCTAAATATACTGAGCTGAGTTATAACGATGAACTGAAAAATGAACTTGATGAGAGCGAAGGTATAGACCTGGAAGAAAGCGATAAAAATGAAAAAGTAAGAAGAATTATTCGGGTTTTAAATTCGCTGAAAGAAAATTATCGCATAACCCTAACGCTGCATCTTATTGAAGGATACGATTACGATGAAATTTGTGAAATACTAAATATCTCTTATGCTAATTGTAGAACTACTATCTCACGGGCTAAAGAGAGTTTACGAAAAAAATTGCTGAAAGATGAAAACTGATAAATTAACCAAACTTTTCGAAGACCTGGATTTCGATTTAGCAGAACCCAGCGCCGGTCACAGAGACCGCTTCCAGGAAAAGCTGGAACAATCTGCTAAAAAAGAAAACAGCAGTCAATCCAAGATAAGAAGTCTGTTGGGGCCATTCCTGGGGATTGCTGCAAGTATTGCACTGGCTATTTTTCTATTCGGAAACATTCATATGAATAATGCAACCGGAAAGAAAGGTGATCTGGCGAGTGTGTCTACTGAGATGAAAGAAACGCAGGATTTTTACACCTCGGTAATCCAGAAAGAACTAAAAAATATTGAAGCTGAAAAAACTCCGGAAACCGAAGCGATGATCAATGATGCGTTTTCCCAAATGAAGAAACTGGAAACAGAGTATTCCAAACTTAAAAAAGACCTGATTAACAGCGGGCAGGACAAACGGGTTATCTATGCCATGATAAACAACTTTCAGCAAAGAATTGATCTTTTGAATAATGTATTAACCCAAATTGAAAATATTAAATCCCTAAAAACCAAAAGTCATGAAAGCACTATTATATAAACTACTCCTTGCAGTAGTTCTCTTACCGGGACTAACTTTCTGCAACAACGACCTTAGCGGCAAACACACTAAAGAAAAGAAAATTTCGAGAGAATTCAGCGTATCGGCTAATTCTAGGCTTAAAGTGGACAACAGCTACGGAAATATCGATATATCCACCTGGAATCAGAATAAAGTGGTGATTGAGGTTTTTATCAAAACCAATGGAAATGATCCTGAAAAAGTTCAGAAAAAACTGGATGAAATAGAAATTGAATTTAACCAAAACTCATCAGGTGTAAGTGCAAAAACCCATTTATCAGGGGATAAAAGCTCTTCCTGGTGGAGCAACCTTTTCTCAGGATCAAGTAATGTTAATATGGAGATCAATTATGTAATAAAAGCTCCTGAAACCAATAATATGGATCTTAGCAACGATTACGGTGGGATCTATCTTGACCGCCTGTTGGGCAACTCCAAAATTTCCTGTGACTACGGAAAAATAGACATCCAGGAGCTTAGAGGTAACTCCAATTACCTTACTTTTGATTACACCCGCAACAGTAGGTTTGGCTACATAAAAAACGCTGAAATTAACGCCGATTACAGCGAATTTGAAATTGAAGAGGCAGAAAGACTAAAGATCAGCGCCGATTATACCACTTCAAGAATAAAAAAGGTTAGCAACCTGGAGTTTGATGCAGATTACGGAAGCATTAGCGTAGATAAAGTAAAGAGGATTACTGGAAACGGGGATTACCTAAGCACTAAGATCGGGAGAGTTTTTAACTCGGCAGATATAAATGTGGACTATGGCAGCCTTAGTATAGATAAGGTTGTAAAAGGGGCGAAAAACATAAAAATAAGTAGTGATTATGCCGGCGTGAAGATAGGCTATGATGCCCAACAAGCCTTTAATTTTAATGTGGAAACAAGCTATGGAAGTATCAAAGGTCTGGAAGGCCTTCAGATTTCAAAACGCCATGACCAGAATACAAAACAAAGTCTTCAGGGCTATCATTTAAAAAATAATTCCGGCAGCATGGTAACAATAAATACCAGTTATGCCAATGTACAATTCAGCAGTAAATAATAAATCATCAATCAAAAAGAAAATCATGAAACAATCAATCTTAATTTTAGCAACTTTTTTATTTAGTTTTAATTCAGCAAATGCTCAATTCTGGAAAAATGAAACTGTAAAAGGCAATGGAAACTTCACTACCGAAACTCGCAGTACATCGAATTATGACGAAATTTACCTCGTTGGATCTATGGATGTGGAACTGGTAGCTGGGAAAGAAGGTCAAATAAAAGTGGAAGCCGAAAGCAACCTGATGGAACATATTATTACTGAAGTGAAAAACGGTGCACTAAAGATTAGTCCGGCAGATAAAGTTAACCTGCAACCTTCACGAAATAAATCAATAAAAGTTACTGTTCCATTCAAGGACATTAGGGGAGTTAAACTTACAGGCTCCGGCGATCTATGGAATTCAGACCCTATCAGGGGAAATTCTTTTGAAACCAGCCTTACCGGCTCAGGAAACCTTAATCTTAACCTGGATGTCGATGCGCTGGAAAGTCACATCACCGGCTCAGGAGATACAATGTTAAGTGGGAAAAGTAATTATTTTGAATGTAAGGTAACCGGTTCCGGCGATTTCCAGGCTTTCGATCTTAAAGCTGAAGAAGTTAAAGCTACAGTAATGGGAAGTGGCGATGTAGAGGTCTTTACATCTGTTTCTTTGGATGCCAGGATTTTTGGCTCCGGAGATATTCATTATGAAGGAAATCCCGAAAAACAGAATTTCAAAACAATGGGTTCAGGAGACATCACTTCTAAATAATTTTTCTTCTATTGCTATAAAAAGGAAAATTACAAACCCTGCGCTAAAGCGCGGGGTTCGTTTTTGGCACCCGCATCAAGAGGAAGACACCGGCAATAAAAAAAACTACCAGAAAAAGAATGGAATCTCTTATACTGCCGGTTATTTGAGCAACCAAACCATACATGAACATTCCAATCACAATCCCTATTTTTTCTGAAACATCATAGAAACTAAAATAACTGGCTGTATCCTTTGTGTCTTCAGGAAGAAACTTTGAGTAAGTAGATCTTGACAAGGATTGGATTCCACCCATAACCAGTCCTACTGCTGCAGCAGCTACATAGAATTGTACCGGACTAACAATAAAATAGGCATATCCACAAATGCTGATCCAAATTAGATTGATAATAATAAGGGTTTTAATGTTCCCGATCCTAAACGCGATACGGGCGGTAAGAGTTGCACCTGCAACGGCCACCAGTTGTATAAGCAAAATACTGATGATAAGTCCGCTGGTAGGATCCTGTTCTCCCCAATCCAGTTCTTCGATTCCAAAATAAGTAGCGATAAGCATAATTGTTTGTACCGCCATACTATATATAAAGAAGGCAATAAGATATCGCTTTAGCATAGGGTTGTGCTTCATGGCTTTCCAGATACTTTTTAATTCTCTAAAACCATTGAACAGGATATTTCGGCGAATACCTGTACGTTTATTACCCTTTGGTAAATAATAATAGGTGTACTGACTAAAGCTTATCCACCAAACCCCGGTAAGGATAAAGGAAAGTCGGGTTGGCAGCCCTTCATCTTCAAAACCAAACCAGGAATATTTCAAAATTAAAACAAGACAAATAATGAGTAAAATAACACTCCCAATGTAACCGAGAGAAAAACCTTTTGCACTTATCTTATCCTGCTGATCTTTAAAAGCTATATCAGGCAAATACGAATTATAGAATACCAGGCTGCCCCAAAAACCAATAAGAGCAAGAAAGTAGCACAACAAACCTATCCAGAGATGATCCAGGTCAAACCAGAACAAACCAATGCAAGAGAGAGCTCCCAAATAATTAAAGAACTTCATAAAGTTCTTTTTATTACCAATATAATCGGCGATGCCCGATAAAAACGGACTCAAAAATGAAACGACGAGAAAGGCCATGGCAGTAACGTAACTAATAAGGCTATCGTTATTAAAATTGAATCCCAGGAAGTGAACCGTATCATCTATTTTATTTCCCTCTGCATCCCTTACGATGGTAAGTGCTCCATAAAATATCGGAAAGATTGCTGAAGATATCACCAGGCTATACACCGAATTTGCCCAATCATAAAAAGCCCAGGCGTGAAGCAATTTCTTATCCCCTTTCGGTAATTTTATCATCTGAGTATATATAATTTCACCCTAATTTGGGAATTAGGCACAGGCTTTTAATCTTGTCCTATGCATTGCTGTTTTTGGGACCAGCAGCATGCTGGTTTCATCGGGTTAAAAATAGAAAAAGCTGCCGGGTTGCGGCAGCTTTTTTAAATATTTAATCGGTTTGTCTTTTATTCAAAAGATGTCACCCCATATTTTTGAGCTTCTGCTTTAGCTTGAGGAGCCCATTTCTGAAGGTTGTTTATTCTTGTCTGGTTAGATGGGTGAGTGCTTAAAAATTCCGGTGGAGCCTGTCCATCGCTTTGGGCTGCCATTCTTCGCCATAAATCGGCTGCTTCCTCTGGATTATACCCTGCTATTGCCATTAAGGTGAGTCCAATCCTATCGGCTTCGGTCTCGTGTTTCCTACTAAAAGGCAGCATTACTCCCACAGTAGTACCCAAACCATAAGCCTGTGCGAAAATTTCCTGGGTCTCCTGGCTTCTACCACTTACAGCAATACTTCCTGCCACGGCCCCTAGTTGTTGCAATTGTGCCGCACTCATACGCTGAGCTCCGTGATCGGCAAGGGCGTGGGCGATCTCATGAGCCATCACCACAGCAACTCCGGTTTCATTTTCAGCAACCGGAAGTATCCCAGTATAAAAAACTATTTTACCCCCTGGCATAGCAAAAGCGTTTACCGCATCATCCTTCACCAGGTTATATTCCCATCGAAAGTCTTCCAGAAATCCCTGGTATCCGTTAGCGTTTAAGTATCTCTCGGCGGCAGTTTCAATCCTGTTACCTACTCGTTTCACCATATTGGCTTCAGCGGTGCCAGTTACAACATCATTCTCAGAAAGAAACTGATTATACTGCTCAAAAGATGCGGGAAAAAGCTGATCATTAGATACAAAATTCAGGTTTTTTTCCCCGGTAAAAGGATTGGTTTGACAGCCAACAAATAATAAAGCTGCACTTATCCATATCAAAGATTTTTTAAGTATCATAATATTTGGTTTTGTTTAGTTAAAATTACAAAAGCCAGAAAAGCCTGGTCCCTGCTTTAAGCATCATTTAACAAAATAACTTATTTCAAAAACAATACCACTTCCCCACATCCCAGTGTTTATAAGGGATAATGAAGTCAAAAATCACTAACTTGCAAACATTTATTTCCAGTAACAATGACCAAATCAAAAAAAGATCAGTTATCGGTACAGCAACTTCTTATTCCCAATTATATACGTTATACGGCCAAACTGCTGAAAACCTTCTCCCCATTTCTGGCAAGTCGTTTCGCCGCGAAGCTATTCCTGACTCCCTTTAAATATAAACTTCCGGAAAGGGAAAAAAAGATGGATAAGAATTCGGTCCAAACAAAAATGAAAGTTCCGGCTTTTGGAAAAGAAATAGTGGTTTACCGGTATGGGGATTCCCCACATAAAATTCTGTTAGTACATGGATGGAGTGGGCGCGGCACCCAACTTTCTTATATCGCTGAAGCATTGGTAAACGCCGGGTACAGCACCATAAGTTTTGATGCCCCAGGCCACGGAAAAGCCCCTGGAAAATCCAGTATAATGACAGAGTTCATAGAAAGTATTCATTTTCTAGTTAAAGAGTTTGGACCTTTTGAGGCGGCTATAGGGCATTCTCTTGGGGGAATGGCCTCCCTTAGGGCTGTAAAAGAAGGTATAAAGTTAAATAAACTCATTATTATAGGTACTGCCAATTCTGTTACCCACATCACCCAGGAATTCAATGAAAACCTGGGAATGAATAAAGGTATCGCCAACAGGATGAAAGCATATTTTGACGAGAAATTCGGAGAAGACATGGATAATTATTCCGGAGCGGTTTCTGCAAAAGCTGTAAAGATACCCACCCTGGTTATTCATGACGAACAGGATGTAGACGTTCACGTAAGTTCTGCCTACGAAATAGATCGTGCCCTGGAAAACAGTGAATTAATGATCACTCAAGGCCAGGGACACCGCCGGATTCTTGGTAACAAGAAGGTAATTAACAAAATCACAACGTTCCTCGCAGACTAATCTTTGTATCTTTAAAATAAAAACCTATGAGAAAACTACTGCTTTTTATCTTCCCGTTGATGCTTTTTAGTTGCAACGGCAGTGCTCAAAAAAAGGAAAAAGCTCTGCAGGAATATGAGATTACAAAATCTGATGCTCAATGGAAAACAGAACTTTCAAAAGGGCAGTATCGTATTCTTCGAAAAGGAGAAACCGAACGTGCATTTACGAGTCCGCTAAACGATATCGAAGAACCCGGAACCTTTGTTTGCGCTGCCTGCGGAAATGCCCTCTATAAAACAAAATATAAATTTGATAGTGGTACCGGATGGCCAAGTTTTGACAGACCCATAGAAGGTGCGGTCTCCTACGGAAGAAACACGTCTTATGGGTATGAAGATAACGAAGTTCATTGTGCCCGTTGTGGTGGACACCTGGGCCACGTCTTTGAAGATGGTCCAGAAAACACAACCGGAAAAAGGCATTGTATTAACGGATTAGCTATGGAGTTTGTTCCGGAGGGAGAATAGAATTCTGCCGGAGTTTATCCCGCTTTTGCGGGACGGACATGATAAAATTATTTAGATTTCCGCCGTAGCTTATCCTGTTTTCTGGAAGAGATAATAAAAAAAATCCCGCCTGCGTGGGAATGAAAAAAATATTTATATGAAAAAATACTCAGTAGAGAAACCAGAAGAGGAATGGAGAAAAGAACTTGGAGAAGAACAATTCCGGGTACTTCGGGAAAAAGGTACCGAGGCTCCTCATACCGGAAAATATAATATGCACTTTGAAGAAGGTACTTATTACTGTGCTGCCTGCCACACTAAACTTTTTGAAAGCGACACGAAATTTGAAAGCGGTTGCGGCTGGCCAAGTTTTGATCGTGCAATAGAAGGAAAAATAGAGTATGTACAAGATAGAAGCTTTGGAATGATGCGTACCGAGATCCTTTGTGCCAATTGCGGAAGCCACCTTGGCCACATTTTTGATGATGGACCTACAGAAACCGGTCAGCGGTATTGCGTTAATTCCGCAAGTCTGGATTTCAAAAAATAACAACCAATACCTATGAAGCCCTTCCGGGGGCAATTGTCTAATTAAAACTTATAAAAATGAAAAAATTACTAACAGCACTATTTGTATCTGCGTTCCTATTCACAGCCTGCGAGGGCGACCAGGGACCTCCAGGCCCTCCGGGACCTGAAGGCGAACCGGGAGTCAACGTGGTTGGACAAACTATTGAATATGAAGATGTGGATTTTGATTATTTTGCAGATGTCAACTATCATTCTACTATCATTGGCCTGCCCGATGACGTTGAGGTTCTAACCTCAGATGCAATTCTGGTTTACAGGCTTGAAGTAATTGAGGAGGATGGCGAGGTTTATTAAACCTGGAGTATGATCCCACAAAACTTTTTCCTGGATCAGGGTACAATCCAATATGTATATAACCATACCGATGTGGATGTAGAACTAATTATTGATGGAAATTTTGACCTTAGTAACCTCGATGCAGGTTTCACTCAGGACCAGGTTTTTAGGTTTGTGATCGTACCTTCAGATTTTGCTGAATCCACAGGCCTCGATGTTGCCAACTTCAACGCGGTAATGAATGCTTTGGATCTTCAGGAGAAGGATGTTCAGAATATACAGATGTAATTTTAATACATTCAGAGTTATTTTAAAAAGGCTTACCGCAATGGGTAAGCCTTTATTTTTGCCATTTCTGAAATAACAGAGCCCTTTTAAAACTTTCAGTTTAAGCTATTATTCCTTAAATTCGCAACTTCTATAACTGCAATAAAAATTTCCGACTATGAGTAAATATGATATTATTGTTTTAGGTAGTGGCCCGGGAGGTTATGTAACCGCCATTAGAGCCTCTCAACTGGGTTTTAAAACCGCTATTGTTGAAAAGGAAAGTCTTGGTGGGGTTTGCCTTAACTGGGGTTGTATCCCAACTAAAGCATTACTGAAAAGTGCCGAAGTATTTGACTACCTCAAACATGCCGATAACTACGGACTTAAACTTGAAAATCCGGATAAGGATTTTGGAGCTGTGATAAAACGAAGCCGTGAAGTGGCTAATGGAATGAGCAAGGGTGTGCAATTCCTGATGAAAAAGAACAAAATCGATGTTATTGAAGGCTTTGGTAAACTCAAATCGGGTAAAAAAATTGCGGTAACAGATAAAGATAAAAACACTAAAGAATACCAGGCAGATCACATTATAGTGGCTACCGGTGCCCGTTCCCGAGAATTGCCAAGCCTTAAACAGGATGGTAAGAAAGTGATTGGTTACCGGGAGGCAATGAGCCTTGAAAAGCAGCCAAAATCTATGATCGTGGTTGGTTCCGGTGCCATTGGAGTGGAATTCGCTCATTTTTATAACGCGATGGGTACAGATGTAACTATCGTGGAATTCCTTCCTAACCTTGTGCCTCTTGAGGACGAAGAAGTATCAAAGCAATTTGAACGCAGCGTGAAAAAAGCAGGTATTAAGGTAATGACCAGTTCTTCAGTGGAAAGTGTAGATACTTCAGGAAAAACTGTGAAAGCCAAGGTCAAAACCAAAAAAGGCGAAGAAACCCTTGAGGCCGATATCGTGCTTTCTGCAGTTGGTATTAAATCCAATATCGAAAATATAGGTTTGGAAGAGTTGGGGATTAAAACCGATAAGGATAAGATCGTAGTAGACCAGTTCTATAAGACCAATGTTTCAGGAATTTACGCCATTGGAGATGTGGTTGAAGGCCCTGCCCTTGCCCACGTTGCTTCTGCCGAAGGAATCCTTTGTGTCGAAAAGATTAAAGGAATGGAAGTTGAACCTCTTGACTACGGAAATATTCCCGGATGTACTTATGCAACTCCCGAAATCGCATCGGTTGGAATGACTGAAAAACAAGCCAAAGAAGCCGGTTACGAACTTAAAATTGGAAAATTCCCATTCTCTGCATCAGGAAAAGCCAAAGCAGCAGGAAAATCAGATGGTTTTGTAAAAGTTATCTTCGATGCCAAATACGGAGAATGGCTAGGTTGCCACATGATTGGTGCCGGAGTAACCGATATGATCGCTGAGGCTGTTTTAGGTAGAAAACTTGAAACCACAGGGCACGAAGTATTAAAGGCCGTTCACCCTCACCCAACGATGAGTGAAGCCGTGATGGAAGCCGTAGCAGCTGCCTACGATGAGGTGATCCACCTTTAAACCTTTAATAAATGATTCTGAATGACCCTGGCAGAAATGCCGGGGTTATTTTTTTGGAAGTAAATCGCAATAGAAAAACCGGGTATCCCAGCTCTCTTTCTTATCACTGAAACAATCATCATCTTTATCTCCGGAAGAGGTATAGCTTTTTTCTACAATCTCCCCTACCGCAAAGTCTACAGGTTTATTAAAAATCGGCCCGTCAAAAACAAATGTATGGAATTCTCCGTTTTCCCCGCAGGGATCTACATCTGACGGCAGATCTTTAAGAAAGTTTTCATCGAGCAGTCTTCCGCAGAAAGATTTATCTAATTTTTCAGCATTTACACAAACCACTATTGCTTTAAAACCAACCTGAAGGAAATCCTGTATCATTTGTGCAGTATCCAGCTTCCACAGAGGGAAAACAGCTTTAATGCCTTTCTCTCCCAGTTGATTTTCGCGGTACTTCCTTAGGTCTTCTAAAAAGATATCTCCAAAAATGCTATAATTGAAACCTTGATCGAGGAGCTTTTCCGTTTCAATTTCCATGAGCTCATTATAGGTCTGCATACTCACATTGCCTTCGAATTTAATAAGTTGGAGTGGAATTCCAATAGCATCGACCTGTTGTTGCATCAATTCAACCCGAAGCCCATGCATTGAAACTCTATTGGATTCAATATTGACTGTAGAAACAAGTTTTTGCACCTCATACAACCCTTCACTTTGCACCCTATAAAGGGCGAAAGCGGCATCTTTGCCACTGCTCCAGTTTAAATAAGCTTTCTTCATTTTTTAGAACTGATAAAGCTTTGTATAGCCAAATCATAGCTTTGCAGGCCAAAACCAATGATAATCCCTTTAGCTGCAGGCGCGATAAAAGACTTATGCCGGAATTCCTCCCGGGAGTGAGTGTTGGAAATATGGACTTCTACTACCGGAACTTCAATAGCTTTAACAGCATCGCCAATTCCAACTGAAGTATGGGTATAAGCAGCTGCGTTTAAAACTATTCCATCAAATTCCCCAACAGCCCGTTGTAATTCATCTATGATCTCTCCTTCAATGTTCGATTGAAAATAGGATAGCTCGACTTCCCTGAAATTGAATTGCAGATCTGCAAAGTAATCTTCAAATTTCTTATTTCCGTAAGTATCGGGTTCGCGGGTTCCAAGAAGGTTTAAATTGGGACCGTTTATGATAAGTATTTTCATAAGGATAAAGATATCAAAAGATTTATTCTGGCTCTTTAAACTGGCCTGATTTTCTCTATATAGGAAAATTCATATAATTAAAACCGAAATCCTAATCCTATAGAATAATAACGAAACCGGTAATAATCATCATCGTTAAATGGAGCCTGTGGCTTTAGTCGATCGGTTAATTCGTGGGAGTAACGTGCCTCCAGGTAAAAGGAATAACTGATATCATAACCTATTGCCCCGGTAAGTTCAAAACCTGCTCTGTCATAAAAGCTAAGGGAATTCCCGCTTAAAATATTCACTTGAGGACCCACAAGGCCGTAAAAGCCTGTTTTTGGGATTCGGTATTCCAAAAGTCCGGCTGCGCGATAATGCACTGATTCTTTATTGCTGATAAAACTGATTTCGGGCACTAAAGAAAAATCACTGTTCAATCTTAGATTATAGTTAACGCCTACAAAGAGACCTGCTTCCCCGCTGATAAACTCACCGCTTACTTCAGGATAATAACTGGAATAAGAGGGATCTATGGCCAGATACCCAGCCTGAACAGATAAATTAATAGCAGGATCTTTAAAGGCCTGACTCCGGGCATTTTCAAAAATGAACATTGCAAGCAGAGCTAAAAAAAGATTTCTAAACATATTAAATTAAAGGTTTATCCCTTGCAATTAACGAAAAAAATCAATTATGCATCCAATATAGTTTAGGTTCTTTAACCGGTTATTCATAGTTTAAACTCCAGGGCTTAAGTTTGGTTAACCTCCAATAAAAACAATATGCTAAGAAAGAGGGATTTTTCAACATATTTTATTTTTTGGTTATAGGCATGAATTAAACAAAACAAACCCAAGCGCCTGATATTCATATTAATAATACATAAAATCCCGTAGGCACCCTACAACAAAAAAGCGGAAGATCCCTCTTCCGCTTTCCAGCTTTTCATAGGTGTTTGGTAAAAGCTGATTTAAAACATAAATCCTACCCCAAGTTGGATTCCGTTATTATTAACGGCATCCTCATCCCAGTTGTCACTGTCAAAAGCATCGGTGAAACCACGGGTGTAACGGGCAGAGGTGAAAAATCCATTATTGAACTTATAAGTAGCACCAAGGGCTCCTCCAAATTCAAAGGTACTACCTACTTCGGTGTCAATTACAGCAAATCCTTCTCCGGCAATTAATTCATATTCTTCCTCTACCAGAAAATTAAAAGAAGGACCTACTTCCAGAGATAACCCATCTATTAAATAAACCTTAGCCAGTACTGGCACGTGTATGTAATCTAATTTATATTCACCCTGTCCGTATCTGTTGCTAAAAGCTTCGGTTCCCTGGGTAGAATAAAGCACCTCTGGTTGTATAGAAAAACGGTCTCCAACCGGAATTTCAGAAAGGAGCCCTAAATGAAATCCGGTACGGCTGTTCTCGTCTTCAAAACCATCAGAGGTCATGTTAGAAAAATTAATCCCTCCTTTTACACCAAAATAAACAAGTTCCTGTGCAGAGACGGTTGAAGTCAACCCAAACACGGCTAATACTGCAATTAAAACTGATTTTTTCATAACATTCGATTTTTAGTTATAAGAGCAAATGTAGGTCGCAACTTCTTAATAAAATGTTATGCAAGCATAAAGTATTACTAAGTTATTACAGGATTGTTTTTATCTTTAACACATGAAATGGATCCGTGCCCTGGAGGATTATCGCCTGTATTTACGTTTAGAGCGCGGACTCTCAGATAATTCTATTCAGAATTACAGCCTGGATATTCATAAGCTTATTAGGTTTCTGGACGTTAATAATATTAAGCTCTCCCCTCTTGATATTTCTGAGGAGACCATACAGCTGTTCATATATGAAATGGCCAGGACGCTTAACCCGAGATCCAGAGCAAGGCTGATTTCAGGTTTACGGGGATTCTTTAATTTCCTGGTTTTTGAAGATTACAGAAAAGACAATCCCCTGGACCTAATCGAATCTCCTAAAACGGGCCGGAAACTTCCCGAGGTGATCTCTACCGAAGAAATAGACCGATTGATCGCTGCTATAGACCTGGGAAAAGCAGAAGGCGAAAGAAACCGTGCTATTCTTGAAACGCTTTATGGATGTGGACTTCGGGTTTCAGAACTTGTAAACCTGCAAATCTCTGACCTGTACTTTGAGGAAGGCTTTATAAAAGTTACGGGGAAAGGGAATAAGCAGCGCTTTGTTCCGGTATCGCCTTACACCCAAAAATATATGAATATCTACCTAAGACAGGTCAGGCCTCACTTGCCTGTGAAGAAAGAAGCCACCGATACCTTATTTTTAAACCGCAGAGGTAACAAGCTCACCCGGGCTATGATCTTCACTATCATAAGGCAACTTTCAGAAAAGGCCGGTGTCCATAAAAAGATCAGTCCTCATACCTTTCGGCATTCCTTTGCGACTCATTTACTAGAAAACGGTGCCGACCTGAGAGCCATTCAACAAATGCTGGGTCATGAAAGTATAACCACCACCGAAGTTTATATGCATATAGACCGAAAACATCTGCGACAGGTTATCGAAAAGTTTCATCCAAGGGCCTGAGTATTAAAATTCTGATAAAGCCCTTAAAATAAAGGTATTTCAAAAGGAATATTACTAAATTATAGGCTCTTATAAGAAATATAAAATTTACCATTATGAGGACACTTAAGTTCAAGAATAACGATGAAATGCCCGCAATAGGTTTGGGAACCTGGAAATCGGGAAAAGGCGAAGTAGGCAATGCTATAAAGATTGCCCTAAATAACGGATACAGACATATAGACTGTGCCGCAACCTATGGAAATGAGGCTGAAATTGGTGAGGCCTTTGCTAAAGTATTTTCAGAGGGAAAAATAAAAAGAGAGGAGGTCTGGATTACCTCCAAACTTTGGAATGATGCTCACAAGAAAGAAGACGTCATCCCTGCACTTAAGGAGACCCTTAAAGATCTTCAGTTGGATTACCTGGACCTTTATCTCATCCACTGGCCTGTAGCATTTAAAAGAGGAGTTAGCTTTCCTGAAAAAGATGAAGATTATCTCAGCCTGGAAGAAGCACCAATAATCGAAACCTGGAAAATGATGATCGAGGCTAAAAGGCAAGGGCTTGTAAAACACATTGGTGTTTCAAATTTCAGTGCGATGAAATTAGAAGAACTTATGGAGCAGACAGAGGATATTCCGGAAATGAATCAGGTGGAACTTCACCCTTATCTGCAACAACCCGAATTGCTTGAGTTTTGCAGTAAACACGACATTCATCTTACCGCTTATTCTCCTCTGGGCAGTGGGGATCGTGTTGAGGCTATGAAAGCTCCTAACGAACCCTCGCTTCTGGAAAATAACGTAATTCAAAAGATTGCTAAAAGACATGGAGCCAGCCCCGGGCAGGTACTTATAAAATGGAGCGTTTTAAGAGGTACAGCAGTGATCCCGAAATCAACCAATGAAGAACGGATTATTGAAAACATTCAGAGCATGGGAGTCAACCTCAATGAGGAGGACCTAAAGGAAATCGCAGAACTGGACAGGCATTTTAGGTACGTGACCGGCGAATTCTTTGTAACAAAAGGAAACTCCTACGAAAACATCTTTGATGATGACGATTATAAGGCCTGATTCTTCGGTCTTATCAATAAAAAAAGCCCTGCTAATACAGGGCTTTTTAATTTCTAACTACAATTATAATGAGCTACTTGGCGATATTGACTGCTCGGGTTTCCCGTATTACGGTAATTTTCACCTGCCCCGGATAGGTCATATCGGTCTGAATCTTCTGAGAGATTTCAAAGGAAAGGTTGGAGGCTTTCTCATCATTCACCTTTTCACTTTCCACAATCACTCTCAATTCTCTACCGGCCTGAATGGCATAGGCCTTCTTAACCCCTGGAAAACCAAAGGCGATTTCCTCAAGATCTTTTAAACGCTGAATATAAGAATCAAGGACCTGTCGTCTGGCACCTGGCCTGGCACCGCTAATCGCATCACAAACCTGTACGATAGGCGAAAGCAGGGAATTCATTTCTATTTCGTCGTGGTGAGCACCAATGGCATTGCATACCTCGGGTTTCTCCCCAAATTTTTCAGCCCACTGCATCCCAAGGATCGCGTGAGGAACTTCTGTCTCTGAATCTGGCACCTTCCCGATATCGTGCAGTAATCCGGCACGTTTGGCTAGTTTAGGGTTAAGTCCGAGTTCAGCAGCCATAACTCCACAGAGCTTAGCAACTTCCCTGGAGTGCTGCAAGAGGTTTTGCCCGTAAGATGAACGGTATTTCATTCTTCCAACTGTCTTTATAAGTTCGGGATGAAGGCCGTGAATTCCAAGATCAATAACGGTACGTTTTCCAATATCTATTATTTCTTCTTCAATTTGTTTCCTGGTCTTCTTTACTATCTCCTCAATTCGGGCGGGATGAATACGTCCATCGGTTACCAGTTTATGGAGTGATAACCTGGCAACTTCTCTTCTTACCGAGTCAAAACATGAAAGTATAATGGCTTCCGGGGTATCATCAACTATAATTTCTACTCCGGTAGCGGCTTCCAGGGCACGAATGTTACGTCCTTCCCTTCCTATAATTCTACCTTTAACATCATCGCTTTCAAGATTAAATACAGAAACGCAGTTCTCTACTGCTTCTTCAGTTCCTATTCGTTGAATAGTATTAATTATAATCTTTTTTGCTTCCTGCTGGGCGGTAAGTTTGGCCTCTTCTACGGTATCCTGAATCAACGCCATAGCATCAGCCTTTGCGCTATCTTTTAAGGCTGTGGAAAGTTGTGCTTTGGCATCTTCAGCCGAAAGACCTGAAATGACCTCTAATTGCTGTATCTGGCTGTTATGAAGCTTATCTATCTCTTCCTGCTTCTTCTCAAGATATTCGGTACGATAAGAATAGTCTTTTAACTTCTCCTCCAGCTCTTTGTTAAGCTTTTTGTTTTTAGCAAGCTCACTGGAAACCTGGGATTCCTTATCTCTTACCCTCTTTTCGGCTTCATTGATCTTTTTATCACGCCCCATGATCACCTTCTCGTGCTCTGTCTTAAGCTCGATAAACTTTTCTTTGGCCTGAAGGATCTTATCCTTCTTAATGCTTTCTCCTTCCGATTTTGCCTCCTTCAGGATATTTGAAGCCGATTTTCTGGCATTTTTAATTGTACGGGAGGCTTGCTTGCGTTCCAGCAATTTTGCGGTGGCAAAGCCTATAGCTATACCAACGACCAAACCTATAATTATAGTAGTGATTTCCATTATTGAGTGTTTATATAAAAAAAAAGCCTGTATTAGTATTGGTTTGAAGTAAACTCTTTAAAATCAGGTTTAGGGCTAACAAGCTGCTCAAGAATCCGCTTTCCCGAGGGATACGGCACGCTTTTACAACTTAAACTCACCCTTCTTAAAGAATTCGTGTTGAGTTTCTCAAAATCACTAATACAGGCAGTAACCTTATTTTATTTAAAGAACTTTATTAAGACGCCAGGTGTTGTTGCAAAAGCTCATTAAGTGACCTTAACTTTTCTTCAGCTTCCTGCATATCTCCTGCGGCTTCTATATCTTTTTGCTCGGTTTGGGCCGCAAACTGCAAGGCACACATAGCCAATACATCCTGCTTATCCCTAACGGCATAACTCTGCTCAAATTGTTTTATCATGGCCTCGATCTTTTTTGCAGCCTTTCTCAAGCCTTCCTCCTGTTTAGGCTCAATGGTCAAGGGATAAACCCTGTCTGCAATG
Organism: Salegentibacter sp.; assembly: GCF_036568425.1. GTDB lineage: Bacteria > Bacteroidota > Bacteroidia > Flavobacteriales > Flavobacteriaceae > Salegentibacter. The sequence goes on from NZ_DATCSO010000007.1 coordinate 35,574, forward strand.
GAGATCTTAATCCTTAATTTATCCATGATGCTTATTTATTCTGATAATTGAACAATACATTGATCAATTTCTCTTATCAAGCTGTTTATTTTGAGCTTTGTTTCTGTCTTATAATCTTTACTGCCCAGCATCGCGTTGGCTGCTTTAAGAGTTTGAATTCGTCCCTCAGAATTCTCAAGTTCTTCTTTGAGACGGGTATTCTCAGAAGCAAGAGTTGCCATTTCCTCCTGAAGGGAACCCAAGTTTTGCTTTAAAGCTTCATACTTATGAAGCAACTTGCTGATTCTATTTTCAAGATTATCAACTATTTCTGTCAATTCACTCATTCAAGCGCAATCTAATGCTTATTTCCACAAAGTTAACATACGCTTTGAAATATCCCAATACTTTTTATTTCTATTTTAGATTTTACCTAAAGCCAGAGCTAACATCTTAAGCCTTAAGACTTTATTTTTTGCATAAAGTTTGATTAAATTTACCTCCAGGAAATTGCTATTCTTAAATCATACTTATGAAAATTATCACCATTCTAAGCTTATTTTTAACAGGCCTTAACCTTTATGCCCAACCCAGTGTTCCGGAAGACTATTTCTCTTCCCCATTGGAGGTTCACCTGGTGCTTTCCGGTACTTTTGGGGAACTGCGTTCCAATCATTTTCATAGTGGCCTGGACATAAAAACCCAGCAGCGCCAGGGATTGAATGTGCTGGCTACCGCCGATGGTTACGTGAGTCGCATAAATATTCAACATTATGGCTACGGAAAAGCTATATATGTGCAGCATCCTAACGGCTACACTACGGTATATGCACATTTGCAGAAATTTTCTCCTGAAATTGAAGCCTATGTAAAAAAGCGACAGTACGCCAACGAAACCTATGAGATTGAACTTTTTCCTGAAGCAGGGGACCTTAAGGTCTCTCAAAATGAGCTTATTGCTCTTAGCGGAAACACTGGCGGCAGCGGTGGTCCTCACCTCCACTACGAAATAAGAGATGGCAGCCAACGCCCTATGAATCCCAAACTTTTTGGAGTTCAGATCAAGGATTCCCGCCCCCCAATCATCAATTCGCTTTTTGCCTATCCACTTGATTCCGAATCTCACGTGAACAATTCGGCAGAACGGCAAAAAATACGACTTATCCCCTTGAAGGATGGCAGCTACACTACCGAAAAGATCGATGCCTGCGGCAATATTGGTTTCGGGGTATCTACTGTAGACCAACAGGATATGGCCCCAAACAAAAACGGGGTCTATAAGGTTGAAACTTCGGTAAATGGGGATGATATCTTCTCCATAAAGTTTAATCGCTTTTCTTTTGCTGAAACCCGTTATCTCAACCAACTTATTGATTACGAATACTACAGCAACCACAAAAGCAGGGTCAAAAAACTCTATGTGGAACCCGGAAACCCCCTTAGTGTTTATGACAAGGTTGTTTCAGAAGGAAAATTAAATATTAAGGATAGCCTGGATTATAATTATAATATCAGGGTTACCGATTTCTCCGGAAATGAACGATTGATAAGAATTCCTATCCGCGGTCGTAACAGCGGGGAAATTCAACCTAAAAAAATAAACAAAACCGATTATTTCGTTAATGCCAATCAAGCTTTTGCAGCCGAGGAAAACGGAATTGATTTTTATATCCCTGCAGGTAGTTTATATGGAAACACCTATCTGGATATAAAATTCAAAGGAGATACTATAGATTTCCATACCGACGAGACTCCCATCCATAAAAATATAACTCTGGGATTCGATGTTAGCAAATATAGCCCTGAAGACCGGGAAAAACTATTTATCGCCCGTTTGGGATATGGAGGTCGCCCACTTTATACCTCAACCTACAAAAAAGGAGATCGCTTCACCACGGGCATCAGAACATTTGGAGAATATACCCTTGCAGCAGATGTTAGCCCCCCAAAGATCACTCCCTTAAATTTCAATAACGGGCAGTGGATCTCTTCCAACAAAAATCTAAGGTTAAAGATATCTGATGATCTCTCCGGAATAAAAAGCTATAGGGCGACGGTAAACGGTAAGTTCATCCTGATGGAATATGAATACAAAAACAACAGCCTAACCCATAATTTCGCCGATGGGGTGGTTACGGAAACCGAAAATAACTTCAAGCTTATCGTAACCGATAATGTTGGGAACAGCACGACCTATAAAGCAAAATTCTTCAGAAAAAATTAAAGAACAGGAGGTTACCGCTCAAAGCTAAAGCTTTAGGTGAGCGGTAATCTCAATTGTTTTTTATCAGAAACATATTTTTTCAATGCAAGCAAGGCAGCCAGCCTGGCCTCCTCTTTTATCCCGTCCTGCAATTTTTCTGCAGAATAATATTTTTTCACAAAGTGGGTGTCGAAATTTCCACTTCTGAAGGCTTCGTGTTCGAAAACAAATTTTCCGAAAGGAAGCGTTGTACTCACCCCTTTCACTTCATATTCACTAATAGCTTTCAGCATTAGTTGGATGGCCTCTTCCCGTGTTTTGCCGTAAGTAATGAGTTTACTAAGCATGGGGTCGTAGTAGATAGGTACTTCCATTCCCTCTTCGAATCCGTTGTCCACTCTTATTCCTGAACCTGAAGGCATTCTGTATCTTTCAAGGGTTCCCACACTTGGCATAAAATCTTCCATTGGATCTTCGGCATACACTCTTAATTCCAATGCGTGGCCTTTTATGCTTAGATCCTCCTGGTGATATTTTAACTTTTTACCACGCGCGACCTTAATTTGTTCTTCCACCAGGTCTATACCGGAAATAAGTTCGGTGACGGGATGCTCTACCTGCAAGCGGGTATTCATCTCCAGAAAATAAAAATTCTTTTTTTCATCAAAAAGAAATTCCACTGTCCCGGCTCCTACATAATCACAGGCCCTGGCGACTTTTACCGCAGCTTTTCCCATCTGCTTTCTTATTTTGGAATCCAACACAACCGATGGAGCCTCCTCCACCACCTTTTGGTGTCTGCGCTGCACGCTGCACTCTCTTTCAAATAAATGGATGATATTCCCGTGGGTATCGGCCAACACCTGAATTTCAATATGTCTTGGGGAAGTGACATACTTTTCGATAAAAACCGATCCATCCCCAAATGCCGATTCAGCTTCGCTGATGGCCCTTTTCATCTGGTCTTCCAGGTCTTTTTCCTTTTCCACAATGCGCATTCCTTTTCCTCCACCCCCGGCAGAGGCTTTTATAAGAATTGGATAGCCTATTTTCCCTGCAATTCCTTTGGCTTTATCTACATCGGTAATGGCTTCATCTATCCCGGGCACCATTGGAATATCATAATCTTTTACAGCATCCTTGGCAGCGAGCTTGCTTCCCATAATCCGAATGGCTTTAGAGCCCGGGCCTATCCAGGTAATTCCGGCCTTTTCCACGGCTTCTGCAAACATGGCGTTCTCACTAAGAAAGCCGTAACCGGGGTGGATTCCGTCTACCTCGAGCGACTTTGCTACTTCAATTATTTTATCACCTTTAAGATAGGATTCACTGGAAGCCGCTTTTCCTATACAAACAGCTTCATCAGCAAACTTTACATGAGGTGCGTTTCTATCTGCTTCAGAATAAACGGCAACGCTCTTTATTCCCATTTTCTGTATAGTTCTCATTATCCGTAAAGCGATCTCTCCACGATTGGCAACTAATATTTTTTTCATCTCAGACTTTTAATTTTGTACTAATTATAGCTTTTCATCACCAGGGATTATTCCATTTCAATAAGCAATTGATTTTTATCGACGCTCTCTCCCTTTTCTACCGAAATAGCTTTCACCACTCCATCACGAGGTGCACTTAGGGTATTCTCCATCTTCATAGCCTCCAAAACAAGCAGGTAGTCGCCTTCCTTCACCTCATCGCCCTCCCTCACCATGAGGTCGAGAATAAGACCAGGCATTGGCGCTTTTATATCATTAACCATCAACGCAGAAGTCAGGGTTAATCCCATCTTATCTATAAGCTGGTCCAACTCGTTAGAAATATTTACCTGGTAATTATTTGAATTTATTTTCACCTGGTATTGCCGTTTTAGAAAATCGGAATTGGCGATATTGGCTTTAAAGCTTCGGTTTTCCCGAAGCACATGATAGTTATTCACAGAAACTTTTTGGGTATCTAAAGCATTGATCTCGTCCTGGCTAAATTCGAATTCAAAGCTATCGTTTACCTTAACGCTGAATTTTTTTTCCATATTTATTGGTTTTCAAATAAAATTTGAAGCTACAGATGTAAATATAGAAAAACTATACAGCTTTTAAAGAATAGCTGTACAGGAAGATTTGTCCATCTTCAAGTGTTAAGAAAGCGTGAATTCACAAATTATTTAAGTTAAGACTTCTCAAATCGGCTTAACTTGGAATAAACCATAAAACCGGTAAATTATGAAAAAGTTAATTTTAACAGGACTTCTCGCCATATTTGCTATGAGCACAGGAGTAAGCCAGACAGAGGAACAGGTTTCTGCCGAGATTTCGGCATGGCTTGCAGAATATTTTTCCAACGAAAGCATTATGGACATGCATGTAGATTTTAACGACCAGAATGATGCCTACGAGGTTAAAATGTCTGATGGAAGTGAGATCGAATTCGATGTTGAAGGACATCCAACCAGTATTAAAAGCAGGAAAGGTTTCTGGCCGGAGGCACTACCTGAAGAAATTGCCAATTACCTCAACACTAATCACAAAGATGTGAAAGTGGTGAAATATAAAAAGGAAGATAATGGCTATGAAGTTAAGTTAGCCAATGGCACTGAACTGGAATTCGATATTAATGGCCAGCTACGGGATAATTAAATAATGTATTAAAAAGCAAAAGTGGCTGTCTTTTCAAGACAGCCACTTTTTTTAAAGAATATTTAACCTAACTTACTCGGCAGTTTCTGCTTTGTATTCTTCAATATCTTCACTAAAATCATATACTTTAGCTCCTTTAAGTTTATTTTCCAGGATACTGCTACCTGCTGCAGATCTAAAACCACCGGCACAGTGTACAACCACGGGCTTTTCAGTTGGCACTTCATCAGCTCTGTTTCTTAGCTCATTCAAAGGAATGTTCAATGAACCTTCTATGAATTTGCCGTCGGTTTCAACTTCAGCTTCGTTTCGAACATCAATTACAGTATACTTATCCCTGTTCTTTTTGAAGTCATCGTGATCGAAGGCATCAGTTGTAAGAGAAACTTTTTCTGAAAGGGTTACAATACCTTTCATTTGTTGTTCATAACCAATCTTAGCGATCCTTTCAAGGGTATCTTCCATATCATCCACACTCTTAACGACCATATAGAATGGTTCTTCAGGAGCGATAATGGCACCTAACCAGGTCTCCAGCTTATCCTCTTCTGTTACCCCCATTATATTGATACTATGCGGAAGGTGACCTTCTCTGTAAGTTTCACGGCCACGGCTGTCTACCACTACGGCATCATCCTCAAAACTTTCTACCAATAGTTTTACCGGTACACTGTATTTAGCTTTTTGAACATTCATAGCTCCTTTTCGGTTAACATCTACGTTAAACCCGAAGTAAGCTGGAATGAAGGGTTGATCCTTAAGGATCTCTTCAACGAATTCTTCTTCTGTCTGGTCGCGGAAAGCCCAGTTCCCCTGGCGTTCGTTTCCTAAAGTACTTGAAGAAGCATCACTCATGTTTTTTCCACAAAGTGAACCAGCACCGTGAGCAGGATATACTACGGTATCATCCGGAAGATCATTGAATTTAGTTTGCATGGTTTTATACATAGCCTTTGCCAGTTCTACTCGCTTGGCTTTCATATTACCCGCTTTCTCACGAAGGTCAGGACGACCAACGTTTCCAATGAAAAGGGTATCCCCGCTGAACATTGCGGTCTCTCCGTTTTCTTCTGCGATAAAGGTCAAACTGTCTGGAGAGTGACCAGGAGTATGCAGTGGTTTTACAGTCGCTCCCCCAATTTTCACGCTTTGCCCCTCGTCAAAACCAGTATGCGGATAACTTACTCCTACCATTTCGCTTATGTAAATAGTCGCCCCGGTTTCTTTATGAATTTGCAGGTGACTGCTCACAAAATCGGCGTGAGGGTGAGTTTCAAAAACCGCTACGATCTTTGCATTATTTTCTTCAGCATACTTATAATAAGGCATTGGGTTACGGCTTGGATCTACCAGGGCCATTTCCCCATTACTTATTATAGCATAAGAATAATGCGCTAAAGGCTCGTCTTTAAACTGTTTTATCTTCATCTTAATTTCTGTTTAATTATTATTTAGTGATTGTTTATTTTTCTTAAATGGAAAGAGCATCTGATTTTTAAATCCCTCAGGGAAATCATCGTCTCCTTCAAAACCAAGTTCTATATCCCTTCCTTCCAGAGGAATATAAGCCGTCCCGAACAAATAATCCCAAATGCTCAGGCTAAGTCCGAAATTCATTCCGTAAGGATGCGCCTCGGGGAGTTCCTTTGAATGATGCCAGATGTGCATTTTAGGATTATTAAAAATATAGCCCAAAAATCCATAGCTCCAGCCCACATTCGCGTGGTTTAAATGTCCTACTAAAACAGCGAACATATGCACCACAAAGAATTCCTGTATTCCAAAACCTATCATCGCCAGCGGAATGTATTGCACAGTTTTATATACAATGGTTTCTACAAAATGAAACCTGAACTGAGCCGCAAAACCCATCTCTTTTACACTGTGATGAATCTTATGAAATTCCCAAAGCCAGGAACGCTTATGCAATTGCCTGTGTACATTCCACTGAATAAAATCGGCGACAACGAACATTATAAGCAATTGCACCCAAACGGGAAAATCCTGCACCTCGATGGCCACAATATTGGTTATCCCGAAGAGAGCGAGGAAATCATTGAACAATTCTACCGCTACATTCGAGATCGCATTATATCCTATCAGGGAAAACAGGAAAAAATTAAATATAACATAGAACGTATCCAGCCAGAAGCCTTTCCGAAAAACCTTTTGGTTTTTCCTCCAGGGAATAAAAATTTCCAGCACCCAAACTATAAGAGACAAAAGCAAAAGCCAGTAAAAATAATTGGTCCAACCCGGATTGCTTATTTCCTCTACCAAATAATTAAAATATCCTGTAAAGGAATTCTGTATAATGTTTAGGTACTTCTCCAACAAGATTTTTAAAATTACAGCTGCAAAATTAGACAAAGCATAAGGCTTAAGCAGTAACTTTTGTTACAATCTCTGACCTACTGTAAGTTACAAAATAATTTGACATTCCATTGCTTCGGGATAATCCACTGCTAAAAATTAACCTCATTTTAACCATTGAACCACCCAAGGATCTTAACCGACTTATTATCTCTGTAGTCCATTCTGAATAAAATTATTAAGGCAGAGGTTAAAGTGAGAATTCCTATTAGCATAATGGCTGCTTCAATACTCACTAAATCGGCAATTACACCAGTAAGTATGGCTCCAATAGCATAGCCCAAATCTCTCCATAATCGAAAAACCCCAATGCTTTTGGCCCTGTCCTGTGGATGGGTGTTCTCGGCAATAGTAGCCAAAAAAGTTGGATAAACCATCGCCGTACCCCAGCCCAGAAGTGCCGAAAGCACTACGTAATGAGTCATCGTTTCTGCCCATACCAAAATCACCAGCACTATCGCTTGAAGCAACATCCCGAGAAAAAGCATATCTTTCTTGCTGTATATATCGGCTAATCTTCCCGTAAATAGCTGGCCTATTCCCCAAACGGCCGGATATAATGCAGTTACGATCCCTATTTGCTCCAGGTTAAAGCCTTTATGGGATAATAAGATAGGAAAAAGTCCCCAGGCCATCCCGTCGTTAAGGTTATTTATAAGTCCCGCCTGACTAACAGAACCAAGGTTTTTATGGGTCCAGGTAGTTTCTTTAAAAATATTCTTTAACCGGGATACCCCGGTAATATCTTCTTCTTTTGCTACATGGTGCCGGGTGTCTTTTATAAAAAATATACTGAAGAAAAGCCCCAATAACATCAGAACGATGCCCAGGTAGAACGGATAGGGTCTCAACCCATATTCTGCCGCTATCCATCCGGTTAAAAAGGCTACTACAGCAACCGCGAAATAACCGGCAAACTCATTCAACCCCATCGCGAAACCTCTCTGCCGCTCTCCCACCAGGTCTATTTTCATCACTACCGTACTGGACCAGGCAAGACCCTGGTTAATCCCCAGCAAAACATTGGCAGCGATGATCCAGTTCCAGTTTTCTGCAAAAATCAAGATAAAAGGAATCGGGATAGCAAAAACCCACCCTAATACCAATAGATTCTTTCTACCAAATTTATTAGCTAAGGCCCCGGCGTAATAATTGGAAATCGCTTTCACTACCCCAAATACCACTATAAAGGATAAAATAGCCGTGGTGGCGGCTATTTCAAATTCCTTCTCGGCAATCTCAGGCAGGATACTGCGTTCCAGCCCAACCATTCCTCCTACAAAAGCATTGACCAGCACCAGTAAACCAAACTGCTTCCAGTTTTCTTTAAGCCCGAGTTTTACGCTATCCATTCAGACAATTTTGCCTAAAAATAGAAATTCGTAACGAAATTTATCTGATTGAAGTTACTTTTATTAAAGATACTTTCTGCATCCTTCTGATTCTGGTTTTCCCTGTATACCCACAAAAGATCGAAGCTTAACCCATCAAGAAATCCCTCTACATTATATCGGAAATGGGTATTCACCTGAAAAGATTCATCTACATTATATTTATTGTATTTAAAATCCCCCGGTTGGGCCCCCAGGATCTGTTGCATCTCTACCCCAAAATGAAGCTTGGGTTTTAAAAAAGCATATTCACCTTTTAAAGCCAGTACATCTACATCACCCATTCCTTCCAGGCGGGAGCGCGAAATTGATGTAAAAAAATTATCCCTCCCCAATTCCTTTGGAAATAAGAAGCGTCCGGAATCAAAAGCATGAGTATAGGCAAAGGCAAACCTTAAACGGGATTGCTGCCAGCTAAGCTGCGAGCTTAGTACCTGTCCGTTCTCATCGGGCTGCACATACCTATGCTGGTAGTTTAGATCCTCATTATAAGAAAATGGTGACTGGTATACATATTGTACCCCCAGGTTAAAATCCTTAAACTCATAGTCTACCTGCGTCCATAAGGTATTCATTACCTTATCCATATAATAATCGTAAACTTTGAAGGTGAAGTTGTCTCTACGGTATCTGTAATTAAATATCCCCATTCCGGAAGAAGGGTAAAATTCGTGATAGTGAGCCTCATGTCCGTCGGGTTGAAAACCGTTATAAAAAAGTCCAAGCCCTTCCTCAAAGTTAAACCACTCGGTTGTGGCTCGGGGAGACATCCCGTTTAACCAGCCCAGGTTAAATTGATGCGGCCTACCCAAATTAAGATGCGCCCAGGCCCCACGATGAGCAAAAGGTTTCATCCTGCCATCACTGTGATTCAGCAAAGGGGTGTACTCCGTTTCTATCTTTCCATAGGTAAGGTAAGAATTTCCAAATCTGTATCGGATGAACAATTCTTCCAGCCTGTCCAGATCCTTAAAATTACCTTTATTAAGCACATCATAGAGTTCATATTCATACCTGGCATTTTTACCTGTGATAGGATCTTCCATTCCAAGGTCATTTCCGAATGTCTTATAGGTAAAGATACCTTTCACCCCGGCCTCGAAACCCTTATAATTCCCGGTAGTAAAGCCCACCGCTCCGCCGGTAGCATTGGTATAATAATCCTTTAGATCGCCCCGGTTTACAGTATTCATAAAATAATTTCTGATATGTCCATGCAGATGTGAATTCCTGAAAACATCTCTTAAATGCCCGGGTTCCTGTGTTTCCTCATGATGTCCCTCTGGTTCATTATGCTCCTCCTGGGAGTAAATTGATAAAGCCGGTAATAGTAAAACCAAGGCCAATGGCCACTTTAGTAGATACTTCATAATATGCTGTATGTTTTTCTGGAATGGTTCGCGAAAGAAGGAAAAATAAAAACCGAAATCAGTAACAAGGGTTACAGGGCTATGTAACCTTAGTTACATTATATTTTAAGCTCATAGTATATATTTGTCAGTTGATCGATGAAAATCAAATCTTACATAGCCGTTTTCTTTGCCCTGGTTTTTCTAGGGAAATTCTTTATGCTTGACTCTAAATTTCTGGGAAGTATATTAGAAACCGAAAATATAAGCTGGGTAAATTCCTTTTGTAAAAATAATCCATTGAATTCTTCGGAAGAGAATAAACCGGCAGACTTCGAAAAAGCAGAAAATCTACTGGTAATCAATGCGGATGCTATTTGTAATTCTCCTTTTAATTTTTCCAAACTGAATTGGCCCGCCCCTCAAGCCGAGCCAAATTTTCAGTATTATGATTACCGAAACCCCGCGGTAATTTCAGCATATCACGATAAATTCTATCCCCCTCCAAAAGTTTTGATTGCCTAATAGCTATAAAGACCTGCAGATTATTTAATCTCAAGGCTCTATAACAAATTACTTTCATAACTTTAATACAGAATGACAACTAAAATATTAGTAGACCGGCGTTCGGTTCAGGTATTCAGGGTAATGCTTAGCGGAATCTTTCTGGTAGCAAGTTTTAATCACCTGCTAAACGTAGAAAAAACCGTAAACCGGATAGACCAGGCCAGTTTTAAAGGAATAGCCTATTTTTTTGGAAATCCGGAACTACTGGTTATCCTCTCTGGCGCAGTGATGCTACTTGCAGGATTTGCTTTATTAATCGGCTTTAAAACCCGCTATGCGGCAATTATCCTGGCTCTTGTTTTATTACCGATCACGCTTACCGTTCAGGTAGGACAAATCAATACCCTGGGGCCGCTATTTAAGAATATTGCAATTATGGGCGGACTCGTATTTTTCATATTTAATGATTTCAGTAAAACCGAAAAACTATAATAACAACACGCAAAAAGCGTATTAAAATTAACAACAAAATGAAGACAATATTATTAAGCAGTTTCGCAATGTTTCTCGTTTTATTCAGTACACAGGTATCTGCGCAGGAACAACCAACCCACGATCATAATAAAGACTATGTGGTACTCACCAAGAAAGTAGATCAGTTGAAACCTATTCTTCTAACCGCCGAGGCTCTTGCTGAAGAAGATGGGGAACATTTTGGAGAGTTCCAGATAATCGTTTGTGGAAAGGATATTTCTCAACTAACCAATAAATCTAAAATGACTCCTTTCGTGGAACAAGCCAATAAATTAGGAGTAACATTAGTTGCCTGTGGCTTCTCTTTGAATAAATTTGAAGTAGACCGTAATGAAATCCCTAAGGAAATGACCGTAGTAGAAAACGGAATCCTTCACAATTTACAACTTCAGAAGAAAGGTTTCTATAGCCTTGGACTCTAATCAATAAATAACAATCACTAAAAACTACATAATGAAATATCTTTTAAAATCAATGCTTTTAGGACTGGCAGTAATTAGCATGGGAATATTCACTTCCTGCAATAGTATTTCCGGTTCTAATAGCGAGAAAGAAGGTGCAACGCCAATCGATACGACCAGGATCACCATTTTGCAAACCGCAGATATTCACGGTCAGCTGGATCCGCATCCCGAATTATTCTGGGAAAATGACAGTATCATCTTTAGAGATCGTGGTGGCCTGGCTCATATCCAGACCCTTTTTAAGGAAGAAAAAGCCAAAAATCCAGGCAATACTGTTATTGTTGACGGGGGAGATCTTATCCAGGGAAGCGGATACGCGGCCCTTTCAGAAGGAGCTATTTTTCCGGATATCATCAAGAATATGGACTTTGACCTAATAGTTCCCGGAAACTGGGAAGTAGTCTACGGAAAGGAAGTGATGATGGACGTCCTGAAGGGCTTTGAAAAACCAGTCATCGCTCAGAATATGTTTCATGATGACAAGGACAAAAAGGAGCTATTCCCTCCATACTGGATAAAGGAGATAGATGGCGTAAAACTTGGGTTTATCGGTATCAATGACCCCGATGTACCAGTACGCCAGAATCCAATATTCAGCGAAGGGATTGGTTTCAGCGGAATTGATGACAGCGTGAAAGATCTTATCCAAAAAGTAAAAAAAGAAGAAGGCGTTGATGCTCTATTTCTGGTAACTCATTTTGGGATCTTCAAGCAGGTGGAGTTAGCCAACAATCCAATTGTTAAAGATGTGGATTATATTCTTGGTAACGACACTCACGAACGGGTACGTGAGCCCATTCAGGGAAAATATGCCAGGGTAACCGAACCCGGTGCCTTTGGTTCTTTCGTTGGGAAAATGGAGCTGTATTTTGTAGACGGAGAGATCGTAAAAGAAGATTATGAACTTATGGATGTAGACCCTGAAAAATACCCGGCAGATCCCCAAATAGCCGAATTGATTGAAAAAGCTAAAGAACCCTACGAAGATCACCTGGAAACCGTAATTGGCTATACTAAAACGCCTATCTACAGATATCTAACCGTAGAGAATCCAATGGACAATATGATCACCGATGCCGCCCGCTGGAAAACCGGCGCCGACATCTCTATTTCCAATGGTTTCCGCTTCGGAAATCCTATTGTACCTGAAGATGGAAAACCGGCACCAATTACCCGTGCTAATCTTTGGAACCTCTTGCCCGTAAACGAAAAGGTGAAAACCGGAAAAGCAACAGGAAAACAGATAAAAGACTGGCTGGAAAAGGAAATGCATAATGCCTTTGCACAGGTTGCCACCGAACGTTTTGGCGGTTGGCTAGTACGTTTCTCAGGAATGGAAGTTGATTTCAACAGCCAGGGAGAAAAAGGTGAACGCATAAATTCGGTTAAGGTAAATGGAGAAGAGATGAAAGATGATGAATATTACACCATCTCTGCCTGTGTACGTCCCGGCGATCCACTCGACAATCTTTGCCGTATGCCAAACGTAAAGGATGTAGAAGTTAAGGATTACTACATACACGATGTGGTTGAGGAATACCTTAAGAAAAATTCCCCGGTAGCTCCCAAACTGGAGAAAAGAGCTTATTGTGAGCATTTAGGTCCTAACTCCTTCTCAACCGTTCCCGGAACAGACTATGAGTTCCACTAGGAATTATTGAATTATAAAAACTTAAAGGGCTGTCTTGCGACAGCCCTTTTTTATTATCCTGTTTTCTGATTTCCCATCGGCCCCCTTCGGTTACCACTCATCCCAGGCTGAAACCTGTGATAATAATAAGGCCTGATGATGACATGTTCCGAGAGCCTTGCGAGTTAATCCCCGGTTGTGAGTGTAGCAAATCAGCAGCGTAAATAATTTTTGAAGCCTTGGAAAAAATTTAGCTGCTGATTTGCGATTTTTAGGCCTTGTTACCAAAATACACATCCACATAGGGCGCCTTTTTTGTTTCGTTTTTATGCGAGCAAAAAATAAAAATTATATTTTTTAAACTAATTTTTTATTGACTTATAAAACAGAAAAAACCTGATTAAAATTAAATTTTAAAATACCTCAGTGGTAAATGGGAGGGTCATTGAGCTCTTTGGTTACGTTCAGGCCAGGCCAGGCCGGGATACTAATTAAATTCCAGACAATCCTGAGAAGGCGTATATACTCCGGCGGCCTGTTGATAGACCAACCTGGCTCCTAAGTGTCCCACGAAAGCCAGATAAACCGATCCGGTAAGCATCATCAACACCAAAAGGAATTTAAAGAAATTCTTCTTGAAATTGAGAAATCTATAAGTGAGGGCCAAATCCAAAGCGAAGCCGGCTGTGAAAATCCAGGCCGTAATATAGGCCATATTTTCGTGTTCCTTTAATACGGTAGGATCACAAAGCTTTCGGGAAACAATACCATCAGCCTGATTTCCGGTAAAAATGGCGATCCAGGCGCCCAGAATACCTAAGCCAAGAAGTATACTTCCCGCCTGAGGCCAGACTTTGTTCCTACTCCACAGCGAAACAATTTTAAATAATGTAGCAACCAACAGTAAGGCTACTGGAAAATGTGCGGACAGAGGATGAATTACCTCCGTCCGCCAGAAATCCGGAATCTCATTCATAAGTTATTCCAGGATTTTTACGCTAAGTGGATCTAATCTTTTTCCAACCTTTTCCACTTCCACTTCTACTTTCTGACCTTTTTGAAGTTCAGAGAATTCCACTTCATTCCCGTCTCTGCTTAGTACGGTCTCATCAGTGAAATAAAGCTCCAGAGTTTTATTGTCGTCGGTTTTAACATAAATCTCTGTTTTATCGGGTTCCACTTCATCTACGGTTCCCTGGTAAGTTCCAGATTCTACGGTACTGGTTTCCCCGCAGGCAAAAAACATAAATACCAAGCCAACAAACATACTTTTTAAAATTACATTTTTCATATTTAAGTGATTTTAGTTGTTAATCCCTATCTAAATTACGCATTCAAATGCACTTTTTAGGATTTCCTGGCCAGAAATCTGATCACCGCAGCCTTTCCTTTGTGATACTCCCCTTCTTCCAATTCGATTTCCTTTTCTTCAAATTCTTCAAATTTATAACCTCTTAAATCAGCCTCCAGTTCCTCTTTAGTATAGAGCATTTCAGCATCTTTTGGCCCACCAGCTTTCGGGTTGTGTTTTTGATATTCTACCTGTTCCTTACTAAAACCTTCAAAGATTATCACTCCTCCCGGCCGTAGATACTTGTCGAATTGCTGAAAATAATTTTCCCTTATCTGCTTCGGAAAATGCGCGAAGATGAGGCCGATAGCGTCAAATTCCTCTTTTTTATAATCTAACACCTCCAGCTTTCCTACCTGGTAATCAAGTTCTACCTTGTATTCGCGGGCAAGTTTTCGAGCCTTATTTTTTCCTTCTTCACTAATATCAAAAGCCGAAACCTCCCAGTCCATCCTGGCGGCATAAACAGCATTTCGTCCTTCGCCTTCGGCCGGTAGTAGGATACGGCCCGGTCTTAACTCCTCCAACTTCTCCTGAAAATACCTATTCGGTTTTTTTCCGTAGACATACTCTTTTTCCGAATAACGTTCGTTCCAAAAATCTTTCATAATCTTCTATTTTTTTCTGAAACTGCAAAAAGTGAAGTTCTGTTTGCCCCCCGAAGGAGTGATATGATCTACATTTCTGCATTCCAGAGTTTCAAATTTTTCTTCAAGTAGTGCGCTTAGTTCCTCTTTGGAATATTGCTTTATTTCCCTTCCACTACATTTGGTGGGGCCGTATTCAGAAAAAGTGGCAAGCACCACAAAACCTCCACGCTTCACCGATCGCTCCAGGTTAATAAGGTAGTCCTCCACCTGTTCCTTTTCAGTTAAAAAATGAAAAGCAGCGCGATCATGCCATAGGTGGTACATCTTTTCTGGTTCGAAAGAGGAAGCATCAGCAGCTATCCAGCTAACCTGCTCTGCCCTTTCTCCCAAACGTTCCTGGGCGTGATCTAATGCCTTTTCGGAAATATCCAGTACCGAAATATCCCGGTACCCTTCCTCCATGAGATAATCCACCAAATTAGAATCGCCGCCACCAACATCAATTATGGCCGCCGTTTCGGGCAAGTCCAGGGCTGCGATCATTTCCAGGGAGGTCAGCGGCTTTTCCTGGTACCAGGTGGCCTCTTCATATTTCTTGCTTTTATATACCTTCTCCCAGTGTGTTTTTGAGGCTGTACTCATATTTTTTTATTCTTTACTCTTTATACATCTTCTAAGGCTTCGACTTATCAAGAACTTTTATTAAATTAAAACTTTTCATCAGGTGAAATAATCCGGGAAGGATTACAAATCCGCCTATCAGCAACATCAGTGCAAGATTATCTATAGTAGCTTCGGGCGCGAGATTCTCCAGCAAACTCAACTCCTCTTCCGAAGTAATTATAATATAAGGAAAATGAGCGATAATAGCGGCAAACATAATCAACACCCCCTGCAAACCTGCCAGGTAACGGCTCCATATCCTGCTTCCTCTTTTTATACTTCGCCATAAAGGAATCAACAACAAACCTGAAATACCCACACTGATTAAAGAAACTGGATTATGGATGAAATCCTCGATGAAAATGAAGTCTGCAAAATATCCGTAAACAATCAAGGCAAATCCCAGCACTACCAGCACCACCGTGTACATAATTGATTTCTTCCTGTAGAGTTTTCTGGCATCGCCTTCGGTTTCTGCTATCAGGTAGTTAGCTGCGAGAAAAGCGCAAAGAGCTGCATAAAATAATCCTATCAGGAGGCCGAAAAGATGCAACCAGGGTTCCATAAACAGGTCGTAAAAACCATAATTAGAATAATCATTAGTTATTATTATTTTACCGCTTATCAACGAAGCAAAAGACATTCCCAGGAAAACCGGGGTAACTAAACTCCCAACACGAAAAAGTCGGTTATACCAGATCTGCGAACTGTCTAACACCGCATCATAATGCCGAAAGACAAAAGCTACTCCCCGAATAGTAATTCCCAGCAGTACCAACACCAGCGGGATATGGAGATAAATCATCATCACATTAAAATACCCCGGAAAGCCTACCCACAGAATCACCAGCAAAATGATAAGCCAGATATGATTAGCTTCCCATACAGGTCCCATCACCCGATATATCGTATCCCTGGTAACTTTTCTATTCTCCCTGGAGGAAAACAGTTCCACGATCCCAGCTCCGAAATCGGCACCACCAAGCAGTACATACAATAAAAGAGAAAACAACAGGAAAAAAAGCACTACATACAACATAATTATTCTTCTTTATTAAGGGCTTTCATCTGCCGGTTCATTAGCCAGGTTACAGTAATACCCAGTATGGTATATAAAAACAAGTAGAAGAAGAAACTGTATTTCATACCCGGCATTGGGGTTACAGCATCCTCAGTGCGCATCACCTGATGAATAATCCAGGGCTGCCGGCCCACTTCGGTCACTACCCAGCCTGCTTCCAGGGCGATAAATCCAAGCGGGGCGGCGATAATAAACAGCAACCAAAACTTCCGGTTTTTCAGCCAGTTTTTCTTTTTTAGACTGATAAAATAAATCAGGCCGGCAAGCATCAATAAGGTGCCCAAACCAACCATTAACTGAAAGGCATAATGCACAATTGGCACTGGCGGCAGCTCATCATCAGGAAAATCGTTCAGGCCCTTCACTTCAGCATCAAAATCCCCAAAAGCAAGGAAGGATAAAGCTCCCGGGATTTCGATCTTATGACTGACTTCCCGGTTTTCTTCGTCTACAATTCCGCCTATATAAAGCGGAGCGCCTTTCTGGGTCTCATAATGGGCTTCCATAGCGGCGAGTTTTACCGGCTGGCGTTCAGCCACATCTTTAGCCGAAAGATCACCACTGAGGGGCTGTAAAAATGCAGCCACTGCCCCAAAGACAATCGCTATTTTAAAGGCTTTGGTATGCAGTTCAACATTCTTCCCCCGAAAAATCTGCAGCGCGTGAACTCCCGCTACCGCAAAACCGGTAGCCACAAAGGCCGCCAGGGTCATGTGCAGAGCCTGGGTGAACCAGGCAGGATTGAGCAAGGCTTCCACGGGATCGATATTAAGGAATTCTCCATTGACATAATCAAAACCGGAAGGGGCATTCATCCAACCGTTAGCCGAAACAACAAGTATTCCTGAAGCCACTCCGGCTACCCCTACGATGATACCGGTAAACCAGTGAAACTTTTCAGGCAGTTTCTTCCAACCATATAGATAAAATCCAAGCGCTATTGCTTCAACAAAGAAAGCCGCTCCCTCAAGAGAAAACGGCATCCCGAAAATCGGTCCTGCGTGTTTCATAAATTCCGGCCACAACATTCCCAGTTCAAAGGAAAGTGCGGTACCGGAAACAGCACCGGTAGCGAAGAAGATAGCCACACCTTTTAACCAGGCCTTGGTGAGTTTTAGGTATATCGGATTGCGGGTCTTTAACCATTTATGATGTGAAACCACCATAAAAAAGGGCATCACCATCCCTATACAAGCGAAAATTATATGAAAGCCAAGGGTAAAGGCCATTTGAAGCCTCGCATAATCCAGATTCTCCATCAAGTATATTTTTTCAGGTCACGGCCGTAATCAGGCGTGATTTTATAAATTTAAATTTAGGAAAAATTCTGCCGCTGCTATTATAATATTAGAAGTAATTATTGCCGGTAATTGGAGATTTCGTTAATCCGGGATTGGTTGGTGAAATTAGCTGATTGGGGAATGCTTAATGGAGAGGCTGGTTTTAGGCAGAAAGTGAAGAATATATCTGAAACGGGAGTGATTTTAATGAACTAAAGAGACAGGACAACAAGTCTTGAAGAATTTTCAAATTTTTCCAGAGAGTTAGGTTTTTGGTATCGGGGAGTTTTAAACCCTACAGATATATGAAAATTTGCTTCCTTTTCAATTAGGGCAGGTAATCAGAGTTTATCTGGGTGTTCCCGGGTGCAATTAACCAAATACCCCAAACAGGAAGGAACTTGAACTTACATTTAAGTATGTTTCCTAAAGCCTGGGCAAAAATCTCCCACTGTGTTTCATATAATTCCCATACTCCGGAAATTTCTGAAGCAGCAGCTTTTCCTCATAACGGCTTTTAAAATAGAACAGGATAAGCAACAAGAAAGCTATAAGCAGTTTATAACCGGAACCCAGGTAAAGCGCAAGGGAGAATGCTGAAAGCAGGATCCCCGAATAGATGGGATGCCGAATATATTTGAAGAGGCCATGCGTGATTAGATTTGAACCTCGTACAGGACTTGGGAAAATCGAAAGATTGGTTTTAAGCTGTAACAACGCTAAAAAAACCACCCCTCCACCAATTAAGATGAGGGGTAGTAATAAAAAATCAATCCAGTCCGGTAATCTGAAACTTAAGGACGAAATATCTAATAAAAAACTTAAAAACAGCGTCAACTGCAAACCCACATAAGCAATATCCCTCGCTTTAAGAAACAAATTACCGGAGTTCTTTATACATCCTTGCCTTTTAGCATTTTATTCCAATAAAGGTATGGTAGTCCGTATTTTTTAAGCATCCATAAACGCCAGTGTTCCTTCGAAGAATCGAAGATCAGCATTTTCTTTAATTCAGGATCGGGGGTGAAATTGTTTTCATAATCAAATTCTGCCAGCACCATTTTCCCGAATTCAGTAACCAGGGGACAAGAAGAATACCCATTGTATTTCTTATTATCGGCTGCTTTATTATTCATCAATTTCAGCATATTATCAAGCACTACAGGCACCTGCTTCCTGATAGCCGCACCAGTTTTTGCGGTTGGCAGGGCAGCAACATCTCCTAGTCCGAAAACATTCGGGTACTTATTGTGTTGCAGCGAATGATGATCTACATCCAGCCAACCTTCAGCATTGGCAAGTTTAGATTTCCTTACAAATTCAGGGGCTACCGATGGTGGTGCCAGGTGAAGCATATCGTAGTGAATACCTACCATATTTCCATCTTTCTCTATCTTTAGCTTGGCAGGATTGTGCTCGTAAGCCTCAGGAGCCAATTCATACCAGGCAATCTGCTTTTTAGCATCAATTTTCTTAAGCGCATGATAGAATTTAAGGTTGATATTCTTCCTATCAACGATCTCCATTAGCGTGTCTTTGATCTCAGGCACACCAAAAATCACCGTTCCGTTAGTTGCAAAAACCACATTGGTTTTATCTTTAAGACCATGTTTTTTAAAGTAGGCCTCTGCCAGGTACATTATTTTCTGTGGTGCTCCCCCACATTTAATTGGGGTAGTAGGTTGTGTAAACAGTGCGGTTCCTCCTTTAAAGTTCTTAAGAACCTCCAGGGTATGTTTAGGATCGGTATAATTAGAACAAACATTGCCTTTATCTATTGCTTCGGAAAGTCCGGGCACAAGGCTCATATCGTAAGTAAGTCCGGGAGACACTACAAGGTAATCATACTTTATTTCACCCGATTTTTCAGTAGTGACCGAATTACTATCAGGATCCATCGCAGTAACCTTTTCCTGGTACCATTTTACTCCTTTAGGAATAAGGTCAGCCATAGGCCGCGCCGTATCCTCGAAATCGTAAGTCCCTGCTCCTACCAAAGTCCAGGCAGGTTGATAATAATGGGTTTTAGCAGGATCGATAATTGCGACATCTAAATTTTTATGTTCTCTTTTAAGGCGTGAAGCCATCATTAGGCCACCGGTACCGGCGCCTATAATAAGTATCTGGTGTTTGGAACTCATAATTTATAATTTTGAACGAATTTAGATAAAGTTAACTAAAAGCCTTGTAACGCAGGTTACACTTAACAGGAAATTTGAGAGTAACTGATTTTGATCAGGTATAATTTGAGCGAACCGGGATTTTTTAGCTCTGAAAAGGCACTAACTGTGGCGGTTATATGCAGAAATCTTCACCCATTATTGAGCCTTTATTCAACGAGAAACTTAAGAATTCTGTCCCAAATTTTCTTCAGAATTTTTAACATAAATCCCGATCTTCATCGTGAAGGAGGAAGAGTTGAAGCAATTTTCTGTTCTTAATTTAAATCAAGAGATCCTTTAAAAACTGAAATTCCGGAATGAGATTCCGGGAAAAATCTGAAATAAGGAATAGCCTTGCAAATCCTGCATCTGAAAAGCAGAAGCCCACAACCAGCCAAAATTTTCACGGGGAAGCCGATAATATTTCCGTAGAACCGGCATTAAGGATTCTATGAATTATGAATTAAAGTGAATAATCTCATTTTTTAATCCGCGGTTAAAATCTAAACCCCCGAATTCCAGAAAACAAACCCTCTACTAATTACTGAGAATAGGTTACCGGAAACAAAAAGCCCTCCGAAGTCTTGGCTTCGGAGGGCACTCACTATATAAAAAAGATTTCTGTATAATTTAATTATTCAAACTAGGCCAATTCAGCCCAAACGATATAAATACCCATAAGTAGAACAAACCAACCAAAAGCTTTTTTCAGTTTTTTTCCGTCAATAAATTTGTTCAGATAAACACCAAGGAAAATACCGGCGATTGAAAGCCCGGTAAAGGCAAGCAGAAATACCCAGTCAATATCCAGGTTTTGCACATCACCTATGAAACCGATAAGGGATTTAACCGCGATAATCAACAGGGAAGTTGCAACCGCTTTTTTCATCGGCAACTTGGCCAATAGTACTAATGCAGGAATGATAAGGAACCCACCTCCTGCTCCAACGATCCCGGTAAGCACTCCTACCACAATTCCTTCTACAATAATAAGCGGGTAATTATAAGTAACTTCAGTAGGTTCAGGTTTTAAAGACTTCTTTTCCCGAATCATCGAGATAGAGGCCAGGATCATAATGATCGCGAAGAAAAGCATGATCCCAATATTCTTGGTGATTTCGAAACCTCCAACATTGAATAAATGCTCGGGAATGGCCGGCACTAAATACATTCGTGTTGCGTATACCGCAATAAATGCAGGAATGGCAAATACTGTTGCGGTCCTTAAGTCTACCAGCCCTTTTTTCATGTTTTTTATCGCTCCCACCAGGGCAGACGACCCAACAACAAAAAGTGAATAAGCGGTAGCGGTAACAGGATTAACTGCCATAAGGTACACAAGCACCGGTACAGTTAAAATTGATCCTCCACCTCCAATAAGTCCCAAAACAACTCCAATGATTAACGCCCCAACGTAACCAAGAATTTCTAGTATTTCCATAAGTTTAGTTTAGTTTTTAAAGCTGCAAAAGTACTGTGTTGACTATCCGGTTACAGTAACAAGGGTTACACAAGGACTTATAAGCAAAGTGCTTCAGGAAAACCTATGAAAAGATAATACTTTTTTCTTTAAAAATTAAAGTTGAAGTACCTCAATGCTATTGCGTTGAAGTTTAATTTTACCTTCAAGCTCCAGTTTTTTCAGCAAACGGGAAATCACCACCCTCGAGGTATGAAGGTCGTAGGCTATTTGCTGGTGAGTATTATTCACGATCTCATGTTGATTGATCTTAGCTTTATCCTTTAGATATCTCATAAGCCTTTCGTCCATATTCATAAAGGCTATGGTATCTATGGTATCCAACATTTCGGTAAGCCGGGAATGATAACTTTCAAAAACATAATTGCGCCAACTCTTATACTTTGAGGTCCACTCTTCCATCTTTTCAATAGGGATCATAATAAGGGTGGTATCGCGTTCGGCCACTGCACGGACCTCACTACGGGTTTGGCCCATACAACAGGACAGGGTCATCGCGCAGGTATCCCCCCGCTCCAGGAAATATAGTAAGAGTTCGTCTCCATCCTTATCATCCCGCATGATCTTGATAGCTCCATCCAAAAGCAGCGGCATCATCTTTACATAATCGCCTATTTCGATAATTTTTTCCCCTGCTTCTACGTGTTTGAGAATTCCTACTTCTGATATTTCTTTAATCAAGGCTTTTTCAAAAATAAAATGATAAGCCTCTTCTAATTTTGCAAGCATGAAATATATTTTAGAGGCCTAAATTAGGAGTTTTTTATGGGTTATGGAATTTTTTTGACAGTTCCTTGTTCTGTAATTGTATGAGTTTGCAATCTTGTTACGCACATAAGAAGTTAATTGGTTAATTTGGGCTTGGTTGTGATGTTGTGATGGGATAATTCTAAAATCGATAATTCGTTATTTCGGGAGACATGAATTCGGCAGCACCGCTTCTGCTCTTTTCTACTTTTCCTATATTCCCCTTCCCTCATATCGCAGTCCCATCGATTGATTTCCAGTCCTTTTGCGAACCGGGAGTGTATCGGGAACTGTCTGGAAGTACGAACTCGTAAAGATTCCCAACACCTTTTATTTCGCCTGTGCTTCATAAAAAACACTCGAAGCCAACGCCCGTAATTTGAATACTGAATACAAATTCAAACCAATATCCTAATTAAGGGAAAATTCTGGACGTCATTCAGGAGAAGGGATGAATTTAAGGTTTTGGTTCAAGGCTAGAGATCCCATCCCCCAGTTATCTCTCTTTAAGCTTTACCTCAATACCTGTTCAATTATTAAAGGCACAGCCTGCATCTAATTTTTTTGGTTGAAGTCATCCTTATCCCTGTTCTCCTGTTAAGCTTTTCTCCACTCTACACTTATAAACAGAAAACCTCATTCTGGCAAGAGCAGGACGAAAACCCGAACCGGGAACCAAGCACTGAGAACTGATTACAGCCAATCAACTCAGCCCCAAAGGCAAAGAGCTAAGGACCAGAAATCCCCTGAAAAAAAGCTTACTTATTATAAAATGTTTGTAATTTTGCCCTACTAACTCTAACTAACTGACCTTTTTCTCCTCATTACTGAGACACCCTACAAGAAGGTCTTTATTTCCCCTTTCTGATTAGATCGGGTTCACACCGTTGACTTATAGTCTCCGGCAAAACGGCGTTTTCCATTGAGATAGCGCAAAATAAAGATAATATGTTGTGGTACGTCTTATACACTAAACCGAGATCGGAACAAAAGGTCGCACAACGACTTGAAAAATTAGGAATTCAGGTCTATTGCCCGATAATCACTGAGGTTCGTAAATGGAGTGATCGCAAGAAAAAGGTGAGTACTCCTCTGTTCAAATCCTATGTCTTTGTGAAACTACCGGAAAAGGAAAGAAACCGGGTTTTTGAAGCCCCCGGAGTGGTACGCTATATGCATTGGCTTGGAAAACCCGCTGTAGTGCGAAGCTACGAGATAGAAACCATCGAGAAATGGCTCAACAACGAAGAAGTAGATGAAATGGAAATAGCAGAATTTTCCCCAGGGGACAAACTCGTGATCCGAAATGGCTCCCTGGAAGGCCGGGAAGCCATAGTGCGGGAAGTAGGCAAAAAACAAATGCGCCTGGTCCTACCCGGAATGGGATTTACAGTAGTTATGAATACCAGGGAAGTTCTTTAAAAATATTTATTGTTTATTGCCTGGAGTTTTTGGTTCGGTGTTTATATTCTGAGTTCTCCGCTTGTCCGCCGGCCCTCTTTTCCCCTTCTCCATGTCTCATTTTCATCCGTTGAGTTCGAGTGCTTTTGCAGAGCGAGAACAAAGCAAAAGTGTATCGGGAACCGCTAAGTAGTTCCAAACCTTTCTTCTTCAAAGGGAGAATTTTGGATCTTTTCTCCACTTTCCCTCTCAATTCCTTAACAAAAAGATTGCCGCGTCCACATTCTCCTTCCAGTCAAATGTCTCCTCGCAATGACGTACCGGGAACAGAGAACCGACAACTCAAAACCGATTCCGACAGCCATCGGGGCACAATCGCCTCTTTTTTAACAAAGCCCGT
The DNA here is from genome assembly GCF_036568425.1 of Salegentibacter sp. Lineage (GTDB taxonomy): Bacteria > Bacteroidota > Bacteroidia > Flavobacteriales > Flavobacteriaceae > Salegentibacter. Next base: position 59,792 of record NZ_DATCSO010000007.1, read on the forward strand.
TGGGTTCGAGTGATCCCGATGTAAATCGGGATTGTATCGAGAACCGCCTGGGAGCGACAACTTCTAAGACTTCTCGATACTTTTTTTATTCCGCCTGCGCTTCATAAAAAACCCTCGAAGCCAACGTCTGATAATTTTGTGACGCATTTAATTAAACGTCACCCTGAACTTGATTCAGGGTCTCATAATCGGAGTGGAATTATTGAGAGCTAACGAGGAAGGACCGATCTTCAAAATCAAGCTCACCCAATCGCCTCTCAGCCAAACAGGATGAGATCCCAGATCATCCCGATCGCTATCGGGAGGGATGACGAAACCTTTCTTCTTCAAAACGAGAATTTTGGATCTTTTCTCCACTTTCCCTCTCAATTCCCTAACAAAAAGATTGCCGCGTCCACATTCTCCTTCCAGTCAAATGTTTCCTCGCAATGACGTACCGGGAACAGAGAACCGACAACTCAAAACCGATCCCTATAGCTATCGAGACACAATCCCCTCTCCTCTAACAAAGCCCGTTGGGTTCGAGTGATCCCGATGTAAATCGGGATTGTATCGAGAACCGCTGAGTAGTTCCAAACCTTTCTTCTTCAAAACAAAGATTTCCGAAACGCCAAAAACTCCATCAAACCACGGTTTTAACCGTGGTCAGGGACAGACTCTCTAACTAAATCCGACCTGAAGTATAAAACTCCAAACCTTCCCAAACCTCAAATCCAGGTCAGACCCAAAAAAAACGACAATAGAGAACTCAGAACCGACAACTAAATCTAGAACCTCCGCTCCAAACTCAGCCCCAGCCCAAAAAGCGGATTATAATTGCTGTTGATATCTGCCGAAAGCATCAGACTCACCTGGAAAGGATCATTCAGGAGCAGGGTTTCTCCAAAGATATGGAGCACATCCTCATTTCCGAAGGGCAAATCTCTTCGAAAAGTGCCCTCATTATGGGCGTAGCTCAACAGCAGTTTATAGGGATAAGAATTCCAGAAAGCAGAAACCTGTCCGCCAAAGCCAAAATGATGTGTAACAAACTTATTGTTGACGATAAGCTGCTGTTTCTCATCATACTTAAAAAAAGGAGCCCCCAGGATTCGGGTTTTATAGGTCCAGCCGGAATAATAAGCTACAATATGCCCCAGATAATTATCAGCCCCCCAGCGGTTTACATCATTGCTTTGGTCCCGGGTGTAGTAAAGCTCATAGATCAAAGCGTTCAGCAGTCGGTCTTTTTTATCATTTTCAAAATAAATCCCATAACGTCCATCGGGAAAATTATCGAACCGACTTCCGGAGCCATCTTCAAAAATATTATTATAGATAAAACTAAGCTTAAAATCCTGGTACTGTTTATCGGCATAGATTTCCCAGGAACCAAGGTGATTGCCCAGAGCATTTTCTATATCTCCCTGCAGGGCAGCTTCTCCTCCGCCCCTGCCGGTAACGATCCTGAAGTAATCCCCAAAACCTTCCGGTTGTTCTCCTTTATCGGGAGAAGTACCTCCCCACTGGGCGAAATGCTGTATGCCTACTTTAAACCGCCAGCCGTTCCCGGCATCGTGTACCAGTCTGAACATCTTATGATGCACCTTCGCCCCTTCTACATACCGGTCTTTTTCCATCAGATATTCCGCCCAGCGGGCTTCAAAGCCCCAGCTCTGAGCCCTGTTAATAAATACAGGGCCATTGGTTTCCAGCTCCAGCCCCGGCATCGGCCTCGCATTCGTACTCCAAAGGATATTCTCATTTGTAGCACTGAGTCCGCGATAAAATACCTCTTTCTGTTTTATCCCCAGCGAAGCCCGGAGCCAGAGGTTTTTATACTGCACATACATTTCATCGGGGAAAACCTCATCTTTTGCCGCATTATCATATACCGCTCCCAATCCGAATTCGAGCTCAGCTTCCATTCCAATGTCCAGCCGGTATTGCGCGTTTACCAGACCG
>NZ_DATCSO010000008.1:0-77182 GCF_036568425.1 Salegentibacter sp.
CCCCGGCTTTTCGGTATAGGTCTGGTCTCCTTCAAAATCGTGGATGGCGGTTTTTATCTTATCGCCTTTCTTTTTATCGGGGCATACCGTATGAACGGTATAACCAAGCATTTCCAACATTTGAAATGGCACCATAGTTTCGTAGTCCTCAGCGAAATCGCCGGTAAGGAAGAGTATTTTTTTCATAATAAAATCATTTAAAGCTAAGCAAGCTTAATTTACTAAATCCTACAGGTATCTGCATTAAATAATCGTTAAAAACCAGCCCATTACAGAGAAAAAGAGTCTCGTTTTTTATAAATTATAGATTCAAAAACCAAGCGCTATGCCTAATAGAAGACATTTCATAAAACAGTCTGGGCTTTTCCTTGCTGCCAGTGCCCTGCCTTTCCCAAATTTTATGATTCCGAAGAAAAAAGGAAAGCTCGGCGTTGCCCTTGTAGGTTTGGGCTATTACAGCAGCACTCAGTTGGCCCCGGCTCTTCAGGAAACCGGCTTGTGCGAATTAAGAGGCATAGTTACCGGAAGCCCGGGCAAAATTCCTGTATGGCAAAAGAAATATGGCATAAAAGACAGGAATGTCTACAATTATGAAAATATGGCGGATATGGCCAATAATGAGGAAATCGATGTGATCTACATCGTACTGCCAACCGGCCTGCACGCAGAATATGCAATTAAAGCCGCCGAAACCGGCAAGCATGTGTGGTGTGAAAAACCCATGGCGCGTACTGCAGAAGAATGCAGGAACATCATTAATGCCTGCGAAAAAAATAAGGTAAAACTTTCTATAGGATACCGCATGCAGCACGAGACCAATACCCGAAAAATAATGAAATGGGCAGAAACCAGGCCTTTTGGGACCATCAAAAACCTTGAAGCCCAGGCGGGGTATTATGGTTCCCCGATGAACCCCTGGAAACTAAAAAAAGAAATGGGTGGCGGGGCCTTGTATGATATGGGGGTATATCCGCTAAATGCAGCCAGGTATAGCACCGGAATGGAGCCTATTGCTCTTAGCGCCACTCATAGTACTAAGCGCCCGGAGATCTTTACAGAGGTAGATGAAACCACCAGTTTTGAACTTGAATTCCCCAATGGGATAACCGCCAGCTGCAAGACCAGTTTTGGGGAAAACCTGAACAATCTGGAAATAAATTGCAAAAAAGGATGGTATTTTTTAAGGCCTTTCCAGAGTTATAGAGGAGTTAAAGGGAAGGCCAGCGATGGCACTATCTTACCTCCTTTCGGGAAAAATCAACAAGCGGTGCAAATGGATGATGACGCGCGGGCAATTATAAATGACACCCCGGTTTTAGTTCCTGGAGAGGAAGGCCTGCGGGATATCGCGATCCTGGAAAAGATCTATGAATCGGCGGGAAACAAGGGAGCAAGAATGGTGCTTGGCTAGAAGGCCCAGGGAGCATCCTTTCAAATCTTAAACTTAAAAAATCCGGGGCTTTTAATTACCAGGTATTGTCTTAGGCATTTTATTCCTACACAACCTGTCCTTCAAAGATTAGCGATATAGCTTCCATCGAGAGCTTTCCCTGCAAATTTCCAGGAGGTAAAACTGGTTGAAAGCAGTTCTTCCACCTCTTCGATATCTCTTTTAAAATAGGTGTAGTAGACATATTTTGCCGTTTCCTCATCGAGTTCAGCAGGGTTTTGTCTAAGAGCCCTGAATATTCCCAATCTCCTTCCGGCCACTTTTTGTTTGCTTAGATTAAGGCTAATCTCTTCAGGGGAATGCTTGAATTGAAGGCCGAGGCTTTCTTTAAGTTCCAGCAAGATATCAAAAGGTGCCCGCCGTAGTTCTTCAAATTCAAGGATTTGGAGCCGGTGTTCTTGCGTTTGTTGCAATAAGGACCTAATGCCTTCAGAATATTTTCCTGCGATGATATAACTCGTATTCTGTGGCCCCAGCCCCACTTCCGGTGGACTACTATCCCATTTTACAGCTTCTATAAAACTGGAACGTTCTGTCCCTTCTTCACGATTTTTCCGGTAGGCAGCAAAACTGCGCCATACGGGATTCCTAAGCATCAGATAAACACTGGCCTGTGGCAGTAAGCATTCAGAAATATCGGTTTGGCCCAGCTCCTCCAGGCTTTCGAATTCGAAAATCCCTACCTTTAGATTTTTAGTTTCTTCAGCCGACTTACATTTCAGGATAGCTTTATTCTGCAGGATTGTAGGAGCTGTATCGGTTATTAAATTCTCCTTTAAGAGATCAAACACTTCCCTGGCACCACTATACTGCGAGGCAATTATCAAACAATCGAATTTACTTTTCATTGGGGCTATAGTATGTTCCGGAAAAAGAATCGCAAAGGCAATTCCTTTCTGTTCACGCAAATTATAGGCGAACAGCTATCACCTTGTGATCCGGGATCCGGAAAATTAATCTTATAACAACAACCAACGTAGTAGGTATAGCCGGTTTTTTTAATTTCTAATCAAAACGCTAAAGCATCTTCATTGCATTGCTCAAAAGTCCATCGCTTTACAAGACTATAAATCTGTGGTTTATAGGCATAACTAAATTAAAAAAATATAAGCTAATTTGAAATCCCCTATAAATAAGTAATGAACAGGTTATTAACTATTACCGGGAAAAACTACATTTCAATAAAAAATTATACTTTAGATTCACCTAGAAAAACAACTTCAAGCTGACATCAAACCTATGGGAAAATCAAAAAAGGATATACTTATACAAAGCATCTCCTTCGCCGTAACTTTTGGAATAGCTTTCTTTGCTGTTCAGTATTTTTTCTTCTCTAGCAATAACCTGGAAGAACAGCTGGCCGATGCAGCCCTGGAAGTAAATAAAATTTCCCCTAAGATGGTCGATGAATATTCCAGGCTAGACAGCGCTTCTACCGTGAGCGATCAGGTTTTTAAATATCATTATACCCTGGTCAATATGTCTAAGCAAGAAGTAAATACAGATACTGTAGAAAAATATATAAGACCGGGCATCATTAAAAATGTAAGCTCAAGCCCCGATCTAAAAGATTTCCGGGATAATAATATCACGATGAGCTATAATTATTATGATAAAAACGGCAAGTTTATCCTGAACATTGATGTCACCCCAGAGATGTATTAGGAAGTCTAATACTATTCCTGCCGCCTTAAACCCTCTCCTTCCATCCTGGTTTGAACCAATTTTTAAGGAAAATAAAATTTTGCCTTAACTCCCGGAGCAGATAGGCTTTACGTTACCAAATTGGTAAAAAAAAGCCCGATGTTATCATCAGGCTTTTTTTAATCAAAAACAAATACAAACTAAACATTCTCTTCCAAAGTCTTTCCTTTAGTTTCCGGAAATAATTTAAAAACGAAAAGTAATTGAAAAATCATCGCTAAGGCAAAAAAACCAAAAGCATATGTGCCTCCATTTGGCAATTCGGCTACCACTGGAAACATCCAGGTAAGGATAGCCGCCCAGAACCAGTGAATAAAGGTGCCAAAGGATTGACCTGAGGCTCTAACCCGATTAGGAAAAATCTCTGATATAAAAACCCAAATAACCGCTCCCTGGGAAAATGCAAAACTTGCGATAAAAATCAAAATAGGAACGATCAATAAACCTGATCCAATTTCAGACTCATTTAAATAAAATGCACTAAAAATCAAACTTATGATCATTCCTAAAGTCCCCCAGATCATAAGTTTTTTCCTCCCTATCTTATCTATAAGGCTCATAGCTATGATAGTAAATACCATATTGACAAAGCCTACAGATGCAGCTTGGAGAAAAGCACTATCTTGGCCGATTCCCGACATTTCGAAGATCCTCGGAGCATAATACATAATAGCATTAATCCCCGAAAACTGATTAAAGGTAGCCATTAAAAAGACCAAAAGTATAGGCCTGAAATATTTACTCTGAAATAATTTTTCTTTTTTTACATTCTGCTGTAAGGAGTTTTTGATGCTGTCAAAGGTTTCTTTTGCCTTTAGATCGCCCAATTGTTTCAAAATATTAAGCCCCTCCTCATCATTGCCCTTTATTATCATCCATCGTGGGCTTTTAGGAATAAAAAAGGTAAGAAGAAAGAATATTAGGGCCGGAACTGCTTCTACACCTAACATCCATCTCCAAGCGTCATTCTGAATTTCAGTCTTTAAAAAGTAGTTGGATATAAACGCTAACAAAATCCCGAAAACAATACTAAATTGAAACAATCCAACCAAACGGCCCCGGTGCGTAGCGGGAGAAATTTCAGAGATGTACATTGGAGCAATCACAGAAGAGGCTCCAACCCCCAGTCCGCCTAAATATCGATATAGTAAAAATAGCTCCCAATTACTGGTTAGGGCACAGCCTATAGCAGACAACCCAAATAAGAAACCAATAAATAAAAGAGATTTTTTTCTACCTAATTCCTGGGCAGGCCAAAAAGCAAAGATAGCACCTATAATCGTCCCTATTAATGCTATAGAATTTGTAAATCCATGAGCGACAGGATCAAGGCCGTAAAAAACCTTAAGACCTTGTTCGGCACCCGATATTACCGCCGTATCAAAACCGAATAATAAACCTCCTAAACTAGAAACAATTGCACCGGTTAGAAGTTTTTTACTTAAAGCCATAGAAAATTTTTCTAGTCATTATTAGTTTTTACTACTCCTACCATACTATCGGCTGTTCCATAATATAGATACCACTCATCCTCGAAGAAAACTAAACCTTCAATAAATGTTGTTCCATCTATATACTGACCCGATTTTTCAAAAGGTAACTCGGGTTTTATAAACGGTTTTTCAGATCGATCCAGGAGTTTCCATGGTTCATTTGCATCATACAAAGCCTGCCCTCCTGTGTATATCCTATTTCCTAATTCTTCTACTCCAATATTTTGAGAGTTCCCCGCATTATACAAAACAACAATACCATCTTCAGTTAAAACTGGTGGTGGTCCTGCTTCAACTAACCAGGAATCAAAATAGCCCGGGCGTGGGCTCAGGACAGGTGCCAAATTACCTTCATAGTCTTCTACTGGCTCCCAATTAATTAAATCATCAGAGCTTGCTAACCAAATATGAGGCACCCCGTAATACATCCAGTATTTTCCATTGATCTTAGCAGCGACAAGTTTACCATCCTTAAGCTCGGTAACTATAGCTCCAGATTTTGTCTCGGTATTGTGATACTTTCCATCCTTCCATTCCTCAAAAATAGGCCCTTGTTTTTCCCAGTTTTCCAGGTCTTCTGAGGTTGCTACCGCTAACCTTGGATATTCCCTGTTCCATTGGGTGTAAGTAAGAACGTAAAGTCCATCTTCGGTCTCTACAATTCGTGGATCCTCTGTGCCACCTGTCCATTCAAACTCTTTTTGGTGATCATCATCTGGATAGAAAATGGGTTCGCTCTTTCGTTTATATTCTTCTCCATCCCTGGATACAGCCAGTCCAATCCTGGAAGTATGGCCCCCAATTTCTTTTTCTCCTAATTTCTCCTCAGCTCTATATAACACGTGAATTTTATCATCCTTAACTATAGCTGCCGGGTTAAAGGTTGCCATAGATTCCCACCTGATCTCTTTGTCGGTCATAGGATCTTTAAATGTGGTTAGACTATCTTTCTGTATAATGGGTTTGGCATCCTCAAACCTTTCAAAAGGCCCCATCATCCATTCTTTTTCCAATTTTTCCTGACTGTATCCCAGCAAACTAACCAGGGATACAAAAATTGCTATATAACATTTATTCATAATAATATCATTTTAAAAATTAGTAACCCGGGTTCTGTTCAATTTGCCCACCACTTTTATCTATTTCACCTTGAGGAATTGGATAAAGGTAATTGTAGTCCTGGAAGTTTTTCCCCATTTCTGTTAATACCTCTTCGGCAATACCCCACCGCCTTAAATCATTAAATCTATGTGATTCAAACCCAAGTTCAAGCCTACGTTCGTGCCTTAAAATCTCTAAAGCCTTTTCTTGAGAATATCCCTCACCTGAAACTTTAGCCAGACTGGTTGAGGTGCCGTCTAAAGCCGGAGTGTTCTCTGCTCTTACTCTTATTTGATCAATAATTTCAAGACCGGCTTCTACTTCTCCTGTTTCAATTAAGGCTTCGGCCTTCCAAAGCAATACATCGGCATATCTTATATATACTCTGTTGCCCGGGGAATCATCATTCCCTTTATAACGTCCATCTGTAGTTCCCAGCAATTTATGAACAGATTGTTCATCACTTTCTACTGTATAAAGCAATCTAGGATCCCCTTCCTCAAAAGCAGCTTTGAAATCATCGGTTGGGGCTACAAAACCCCATCCCATTAAAGCGGCAAGTCCATTACCCTTTCCGGGATTCTGTTGTTCCTGGTGGTCATAAGCAAAAATCACCTCATCTTCCTGAAATTCCTTGGATACGTCGAAGGCGTCAAAGTAATGGTCATTTAGAGAATAATAGCCCCAGGATTGTAATTCCTCAATATGGCTAATCACAGTATTCCATTCCTCTTGGTATAGTGCTAGTTTTGCCTGCATAGCTTTAGCCGCACCTAAAGAAACTCTCCAGGGTTCTGAAGGACTTGAGTATTTTCCCATTGGCAGAAGATTTGCTGCAGATTCCAGATCATCACTTATTAAATTTAGAACCTCCTGTTTTGGAGCCCTTTCAGAAACTTCATAAGCGGCTTCAAAATCCTCTAATGGTTCTGTCAACAATGGAACATCCCCAAAAAGATTAACTAAATCGAAGTAATAAAAAGCTCTAAGGAAATATGCCTCTCCTAATAAACGACTCCTTTCCTCTTCTGTTAAGCTTGTCGTCGAAACTACTTCGGTATTTTCTAAAGTCGCAATGGCTTGGTTAGCTCTGGAAATTCCTTCATAGTCATAACTCCATGCTCCATTAAATGCACCGTTCATGGAAGTGAAATTAAAGGCTGCAATTTCATCCATCCACGCCTGGTCCCCGTCAGGATTCCATTTTTTATTCATATCGCCTGCGGCAATATCCTGTAAGATGAAATCATTTTTAGTTACCTGGCCATCATCCCAGGCCCAATTACCCACTATATTTAAAGTGGAGGAAAGAAGTTGATAGGTTGAGTTTACACTCGAAGTAATAGTGCTTGCGGTAGGCTCAGAACTAATCTGGTCCTTGGTTATTAAACCTATAGGCTCCTCATCTAATTCACACCCCCAAAGAATCACACTCAGGGCTATAATTACTGTTTTTGTTATATTTTTCATTTTATAATTTTTTAATTTCAAACCTTTTTATTATAAGGTTATATTAACACCAAATAAAACTGTCAATGATTGAGGATAAGTACCAAAATCAATTAAATCTGTTGATTCGGGGTCAAGCCCTGAATAATCCGTTATCGTAAAGAGATTCTGGCCGGAAGTATAAATTCTAACACTTTCAACTCCTATCTCTTCCTGTAAACTTAAGCTATAACCTAATTCAATATTTTTTAATCGAAGATAAGAAGCGTCTTCAACAAAAATATCTGAAATCCGGCTACTCCCATTATCGGTAAAGCTTACTCGGGGAATGGAATTAGTCGATCCTTCTCCATCCCAACTTCCTAGCACCCTGTCTGTGAAGTTAAACGGACGGGTATCATAATCAATTATCTTTTTCAAATCATTATATCGGTCGACGCCGCTGACTCCCTGAAAAAGCAAACTAAAATCGAAACCTTTATAATCAAATCCTGCATTCAACCCAAAACTCAATTTTGGATTAGGGTTCCCAATAAAATCCCTATCATTATCATTGATTCTGCCATCTCCATTCAAATCCTTGAATTTGATATCACCTGGCTTTTGTGGTGGATTAGGTGTACCGTCCAAATGATCAGCTATCTCTTGCTCATTCTGGTATATTCCTTCTTGGATAAACCCATAATAAGAATTCAATGCTTCTCCTGGTTGGGTGCGGGTAACTCTTCCATTGATATAAGGCAGGTTAGGGTGTAATGAATTTACTTCATTTTTTAAGGTTGCTATGTTACCACTAACGGAATATTTGAATTCATTATCATAATTTCTGTAGGATAATGCAAATTCAAGTCCGCTATTACTAACTTCTCCGGCATTAAGGAAGGTTGGTGATACATCCCCCACAAAATTTGGAAGGGAAATAGGTAGCAAAATATCTGTGGTTTCTTTCTTAAAGTAATCTACACTACCATATATCCTATTATCGATTATTCCGAAATCCAAACCAACATTGGTCTGGGTGGTCGTTTCCCATTTCAAATCAGGATTTCCATATCGACTTATTAGGTACCGATCGGCATCTCTTCTATATAAGGTTAAGTAAGCAAAATTTGGAATTTCCTGGTTTCCTAATTGTCCCCAACTGGCTCTTAATTTCAGTTCAGATAACCAGGTAAGGTCCTCAGTAAACTCTTCTTCTGAAACCATCCATCCGGTAGAAAATGACGGGAAATAACCCCATTGATTCTCTTCGGCAAACCTCGAAGAAGCATCTGCTCGTAAATTCGCGGTAACCATATATTTATCCTGGTAAGAATAAGTTGCTGTTCCAAAGAATGAAAATAATGACCACTCCTCTGCTAAGCCTCCATTCCACAAATCTTGTTCTGTATCACCAAAATCTATATATCGAAAATTAGGTTGAGTAAAATCAAATCGTGCTCTGGAAGCATTTAAATTAGACAATTTAGAGGTTATATATTCTGTACCCACCAATGCATCTATACTATGCTCTTCAAATTCTTTCGAATAATTTAGGCTGTTATTCCAGGTTAAGGTGATGTCTTCGCCACGGGTTTCACTTAAACCATTAGGCCTGTTCTGTCTCCCTAAACCTCTATCCCGGGCTGCTCCTCCTCCATCATCATCTCCAAAATTTACAGCAAAAGCCTTATTATGAATAAAATTAATATCCGCTCCGAAATTGGTTCTGAATGTTAAAGATTTATCCTCAAGGAAACTATATTCAGCAAAAAGATTTCCGAAAGTTTTAAATGTTCTTGCCGCATCATCTGTGAAAAACGCTAATGCTATAGGGTTTTGGGAATATTCATATTTATTGCTTTCAAAACTATCGGGTCCCTGATAAAAAGGTAAATCGGTAAATGGATCCTCTTCAGAATAAGTAGGATCAGAAGGATCTTTTTTCACAGGAATTATCGGAGGACGCAAAAAAGCATGTCTTATAATTCCGGGAGCATCCCCACTGGAGGAGATTCTATCTTTATACTCATATGATGCCTGAAGGTTAGCACCAGCTCTAAATCTATCTGTTACGTTAGACTGAATATTTGACCGGAAATTAATTCTTTCATATTGGTCATTGTCGTAGACTACAGGCCCGTCTTGTCCAAAATATCCTCCCGACAAGAAGTAGTCAGTATTTTCATTCCCTCCTGAAGCAGTTATTTGCGCACTATGGGTGCGACCTAGTTCAAAAAGTTCATCAAGATAATCCACATCAGCAAAATCACTTCTGTTAAGATCTCCTGTATAAGGATTTTCTCCTTCATAACCGGCATTATCCCAGGCCTGCTCTACTGTTTGCATATATTGCCGGGCATTAAGCATATTTGGGAGATTGGTTACTTTTTGAAATCCTGTAAAATAACTTGCCTGGATACCTTTACGATCTCCCCCATTTTTGGTTTCAATAACAATTACACCCCCTGCTGCCCTGGAACCATAAATTGAAGCTGCTGAAGCATCTTTTAGTACAGTCATAGACTTAATGTCAGAAGGATTAAGAAAAGATATTTCTCTTGATGGAATTCCATCAATTACATAAAGCGGGTTGTTATTTCCTATAGTTCCATTCCCACGAATTCTCACTTCAACCTCATCTCCTGGTGCACCGGTACTCTGGGTAATATTTACACCGGCAACCTGCCCTTGAAGTGCCTGGGTAACTTCAGGAACCCTTCTGGACTCGAGATTACCCACATTAACCGAAGTGAGTGCCCCGGAAATTGTCCTGCCTTTTTGAGATTTATACCCAACCACAACCAGCTCATCTAATTGTGAAACCTCATCTTCAAGGAATACATCAATTTGTCTCCTTCCCTCTACGCTTATCTCCTGTGTCTTAAACCCAACATAGGAAAAAATTAACACGGCATCAGACTCATTAAGTTCAATACTATAATTACCATCAAAATCGGTTACAACACCATTATTGGTACCTTTCTCCACAACCGAAACGCCGGGAATGGGAATATCTGCAGCCGTTACAACTCCGGTCACAGTTTGAGCAAAAGTAGCACTCCAGCTAAGGCTTGCCAGAATTAGCAACAGGCTAAGAATTAAACTATTTTTTTTCATCATTTTTTATTTAAAATTAGTATTCCAGTATGTTAGTATTTATTGATTTTCCTTTTTAAAATCCGGGTCCATTTCAGGTTTTCTATCCCCTACAAATTCATTAGCCATTAAAACGAAGACATTCCAGCTAAGACCCCGGGTGGAAGGCCACCATTCATCGTAAGAATTCCATTTCGTTGGAATAAATTCCTTACTATAGGGCCAATTTGGATTCAGGTTTTTCTCCGCCCATAATCGATTCTCCATCCGTTTTTTCGCAGGCTTCCAACCATGCCAAGATCCTACTGCATAGGCGGTATATTCAGCCCTTAACCAACTACCACCATTATAGTAATACCCATCTCTGCTGTTATCTTGGTAGTTATTCGCTCCGAAATCTCCAAAGGGCTGATAATTTTCATCCATATAAGTATAAGCTTTTTCATCATCAGTTAACCTCAGAATTATTGGAGCCGTGGTTCCAATTTCCGGATGTGAAGAATTTTTAACCTTATTAAGTGCTGGAATCTGATCCAGATGATTTTGCACCATTTCATCTGTAAGCATAGGTTTTTCAAAAATCCAAAGCGAAAGAAATTCAGGAACAAGATCAGTAACACTTATAAGATCTGGGTAATCTGTATCAAAAAGCAAATGTTTTCTTTCCTCATCATAAAAATTCTGATACTCCTGCTCTGCGAGCATGACATAATCTTTTTCTATCTCTAAGCCCAGAGCCTGGATGGTTTTTAAAGCAACAGCAAACATTCCTTGATTCGCGGCCATCCGTTCTGTTTTTGGATGGTATTCCATAACATCTACCTGGCTCATAGAAAAATGCGAAGCACATTTCCCATCTCTGTTTTCATCAAATTCATTTAATATATAATCTGCAGCAAGTTGTATCTTTTCTTTTGGCAATTCCACACCAAATCTTCTCTTATTCAGCAAACCCCAAATCAACCACTCTATAGTTGCCTCATTATCTTTGGCTTCAACCGATCCCATATATGGGGTAATAATAGTTCCTATTGCCCCCTCGGGAGTTTGGGTGGCTGTCCACTGATTCCAGATTGAAGTATTTAGATCTTTATTATAAGTAGAGATTACAGACCAAAAAGAATCTCTGTTATACATATCCGGAGAATAGTTCAGATTAGGAACATTAAATGGTTTTTCGTCATCAACTGAAATTACCCAGGTCATCATTTGAAAATTAGCATAAAGCATTTTTTCTATTTCAGTGCCTTCAAACCCCATACCTTCAGCAAGCTTAACTTGTGAGGAGATCTTGAAATCCTTCTGGCCGTCCCAGGGCTTAATGAAAACATAGGTCACTTTTTCCACAGTTTCCCCCATCGGCAATTTATTATAATCAAGACGGTAAGGCTTATGCTCGACTATTTTTAAATTTTTAATATCAATAGAGCCCCTTAACCCATTTGTCCTTCCAATAAATACCTTAACGTCTTCCGCCTCGGTATAGGAAAGCATCACACTAGCCTTAAATTCCTGCCAGGAATTTTTTTCCAATGGGAACCCGTCTATATATTTTATACCGTGTTCCAATTCAGAACCTTCAATTCCATCTTTATATTCATATAATTTTAAGGCCAGAGGCATTTCCCCTTTCGCTGAGAAGGAAATACTGTAAATTTTTTGAGGTTCCATCCCAGACATAAATTCCATTCCGGCTTTATCACCCTTAGGAAAGCTCATTTCAATAAGGGAATCACCTTGTTTTAAATCAACATTTCCGGTTTTAGAATATGAATCAGGTACTTTTAACTCCCAACTTTCACCATGATCCAAATTCAGAGCCTCCCCAAAAGTGTATTTTATATAATGTTTCCCGTTATCCTGTTCTTCTGGCGATGCTATTGAAAGCAATTTCGCATCTGGCAATATGCGCATTCCTACCATTCCACCACCCCTGCCTGAAAAACGTCTCCTTGTAGTTCTGGTAAAATTATTTTTGTATCCCGGGTCGGTTAGAAACCCCACCACATCATTCTCTTTAGTTATAAATCCGGCTGATGGATATAATTCGTGTACCATTCCGCCTTTGAAATTTTCATGTTCAAAACTTACATACTCCCTTGGGCTTAACGAAGGCACGTTAGTGAAATCTACAGAATAGTAGAAGTTAGGAATGGAATTTTGGCTAATCCTAAAGGTTTTCCTGATAAGTGTGGCACTCACTCTTTCGTACTCTACTTCCAAATAAAGATTTGCATCGAAATCTTTCAAATAATGAGCTCTTTCCAAAACAACCCCCTTTTCGGTTTCCTTATAGGAAGCAGCTTTCCAGTTCTCTAAACTTGACCTTACACTACGATCAAGGTTAGACAGATTAAGGCTAAATTCACCCGGACTATCAATTAATTCTTCTGACTCATTTAAAATTTGAACAAAATAGCCGTTTTCTTCATTTCCCCTTACTGCTAAACCTAATTCCTGAGAATATCCAATTCCTGAAAAAATTAACAAACAAAAGACTGATAATAGTGATTCTAATCGCATAAGCATGTTTAAAACTGGTCGAAAACGGTATAGTAAAACGTTTTACTAGGCAGCTAATATAAATAGCTATATTATATTTACCAAATTATTTAACAAGAATGAAAAGTTAGAATCTCCTTATCTTAACTGGAGCTTAAATTCTTTACTTTATGCAAGGAATCCCTTACAATTAGTTCTCCCGGCAAGATTTTAGTAAAAAAATGCATTTTTTCTTTTTTTGAAGCGAGAATTTCCAGAGTCCCATTTATAAGTTCTTTCGCTAATTCAGAAATTGGTTGAGCTATTACGCTAATTGGGGGAGAATAGAGTTCAAAGACATCACGCTCATCAAAAGATATTATAGCCAAATCTTCAGGAATTTTGATTTGTTTTTCTCTTATTACACGCAATCCGTTAATGGCAAGATTATTTGTAGCAAACAGAATAGAATCTATATTCGGATTTTCCTCCAGGAAATTGCTAATTGCAGCCATACCGGTCGGAGTTTTTACCTGGTCAAATTTCAGAAATAATTCATAGGCAGGTAATTGAAGTTTATTAATCATATTTAAATACCCTTCATGTCTCTCTACTAATGGAGATAATTGAGAATCAATCCCAACGAATGCTATATTTCTCCTCCCTGATTCATAAAACCCGGTCACCGCCTTTTGAGCTCCCTCAAAATTTTCAAGGACCACATAATTATGCTTGAAATTTTTAAAGTATCTGTCAAAAACCATTACAGTTTGCTGGTCTTCATAAATCAATTTTCTCAGGTCATTTTCAAAATTCTCTGGTGGGGTGATTATAAAAGCATCAACCTGCCCTTTAAAAAGAGTTAAGAGCTCCAGAGTTCTCTCCCTGTCATTTTCAGTGCTACAATAAATAATATTGTAACCATTTTTAAATGCAATCTCCTCCATCTGTTTGGCAATAGCAGAAAAGAACGGATCTGAAATATCCTCAGCCATAAAAACGATGGATTTGGATTTACCTGTTCGTAGTGATTGGGCAGAAGAGTTAGGTTTATAACCTACCTTTTGAATATAATCCTCAACCTTTTTTATTACCTCTTTACTAATTTTATTCTCTGCTTTATTATTAACAATAAAGGAAATTGTAGTTATGGAAATCCCCAATTCCTTAGAAATATCTTTCATCGATATTTTTTTACGCTTCATTTTTTAAGGGATTTTTATAGTAAAAAAGTTGGATTAAATACAAAATAATAGCAAATGTATAAAATTGAAAAGATCCATTACCAGATAGATCCTTTCAATTTAAGAATTATTAGATGTCTCCATAGGAGCTCATAGGGCATAATCATTTAAGTAAGAACTCGTCACGAGGGCTCTATCACTTTACAACGGCTATTACCCGAAACTCTGTTCATCTCAAAAAAAATTCAAACATCATTCACCTGAATATACTCTTGGAATCTATTAAATAATTTGTCACTACTTTAAAATTTCCTCGTTACCTCCTGTACTTTAGAAAAGTCACCGGATGGTATAAAGTAACAAGGTATTTATTCTACTTAATGTGAAGAAAATCCCGATAAAGATACTTCTATGGCTTTTTTTAATCTCACCTTATGAAAATTCCATGCTTTTCTTCTTTGCTGATAGGTTTAATCCTTATTGCTACTTTTTCATGCAAGCGATTTGAGAATCAGGAGGAAAATAACCGCAAACCTTCTGATAGTAATCTTGTCTATTTCCAAAAAGCTCAAGAGGTACAACAGGTTAAGGATAGACTTTATAACCTCAACAAGTCTTTGGCGTTTGTGAAGAACAGGCGGGGCTCAAGAGTATTTAATCCAGGACCAGAAATATTTCCCGGGAAAACAGGTCTATAGATACAGGAGAAAATTATCTCTCCAGCCATACAGCCATGCTTACTTCCAATACTTCATTAAATACAAGAATCATACTTCGGGGCCAGGAAGCCATTCACCGAAATAAATTAGCATCAGAAAAGAAGATTATTCTTTATAGGGTTCTCCAGGAATTAATAATTAATATAAAAAAATACAATGGAGCAAAGCTAGTAGCCATTAGCTTAGAAAATACCGGTAATTACCTGGAATTGACCTGTTCCGACAAGGGAAATGGGTGTACGAACAATGATTTGAGAAACGGGAACATGAACCAAATTATGGAAAACCGTATTTTTTCTATTGGAGGAGATATTACCTTTGAAGCAGAAAAAGGAAAAGGGCTAAGAGCAGTATTAAAATTCCAATTTAAGTATGTTTAAAAAAGTACTCATAGCAGAAGACATGGATAGCATCAACCACGCTGTTGCAGCCAGCCTTTCTGAAATGAGCATAGAAAATATTGCCCATGCCCAATACTGTGATCAGGCTTGGTTATTGGCAAAAAAAGCTATACAAGAGGAAGATCCTTATGACTTGCTAATCTGTGATCTATCTTTTAAAAAAGATCACCGCAATGAGAAAATCACCTCCGGAAGTGAACTTATTGATATCTTGAAACTGGAAGATCCCCATCTTAAAGTAATTGTCAATTCTATTGAAGATCATCCTCAAACGGTAAGGAAATTATGGGATTCAGGTAATATAGAAGCCTATGTTTGCAAGGGTCGCAACGGTTTAAAAGAATTAAAAGAAGCAATAAATACGCTTTGGGCCGGGAATAATTACAATTCTCCCGAGATAGAAAATTCCCTGAGGCAGGATAATATACTAGTCCTTAATAATTTTGAGATCAAGATTGTACAATACCTTGCTGAAGGTTTTACCCAGGATCAAATAGAAGAAAAACTAAAATCAGAGGGAATAAAGCCCAACAGCAAAAGTGCTATTGAAAAACGCCTGAAAGAATTAAAAGAAGAGTTCCAGGCAAATAATTCTATTCACCTGGTGAGTATAATGAAAGATCTAAAATTGATTTAAATATAAAAGCCAGTTCTATAAAACATGCAAAATTGGGTAGGGTCGATTTTTCTGTTTTTGAACTGGCTATTTTTTTAAGTTTTATAACAATAACAGGTAGGATTAGTCATCAAAGCGTCCAAACATTGGCTCTCCCACAAAAACAGACTAAATAAATTAAGAAAAAACCTAATAATTAATAGGATAGCACTCTTATTGCTTCATTTTCCAGGTTTCCACATTTCCACTTATTAGAGAATAGTAGTTTTTAAGGGTTTGACGCAAAGCATGCCTCACCTAAATTAATCCGGATCTATCGAATTGGGAACTATAACACCAGACAGTATAATTTATCAACATTAAGCGAGATACAATTTCCAGATATTCTTCTCTTCTAAATTCCAGAGGCAAAGAACTCAAAAACCTTTCTTTTCATATAGCATTTTTTGGAAGTTTAGAATCCTCCGGGAGCTGAATGAATCCTTCTTAGCACTATAGGCACCATGAAAACAAAAAACCCTTGAAAATCAGTCGATTAACAAGGGTTTATGTACTCGGAGCGGGACTTGAACCCGCACGGACGCATTTGTCCATTGGATTTTAAGTCCAACGTGTCTACCAATTCCACCATCCGAGCGTGGAAAATTTGAATGAGCGAAAAACGGGATTCGAACCCGCGACCTCCACCTTGGCAAGGTGGCGCTCTACCAACTGAGCTATTTTCGCGTTTTTGAAAGAACTACCACGATTTTATTCGCGGTCGCAAGTATTATTGCGGTTGCAAATTTAATATAAATCTTATAATGTCAAAGTCTTTTCATTAAAAAAGAACGGAGTTTGTCACTTAAAGAATCTAAGCGCTTAAACTTCAATGCATCGTGGCTTAAGTTCTGGCCTTTTTAGCCTTTTTAACCTTTCCCGCCAACATGCGCTTGATCTCGTTGAGCTTCATCAGAGCCTCCACAGGAGTAAGCCTATCAATATCTATCTCAAGCAATTCATCTTTAAGTTCTTCCAGTAAAGGATCGTCAAGATTAAAGAAACTCAGTTGCAACTCGTCTTCAGCCGATTTCTTCAGGATCTCTCCCGAGTCTTCCATAGAATGGGATTTCTCGAGCTTTTCCAGGATCTTGTTGGCGCGGTGTAATACCTGCTGAGGCATCCCGGCCATCCTGGCCACGTGTATCCCAAAACTGTGTTCACTGCCTCCGGGCACCAGTTTCCGAAGAAAAAGCACATTGTCCTTTAGTTCCTTCACCGAAACATTAAAGTTTTTAATACGCTCAAAAGTGTCACACATTTCGTTCAGCTCGTGGTAATGCGTCGCGAAAAGCGTCTTTGGCCTGGCAGGATGTTCGTGCAGGTACTCACTGATAGCCCAGGCTATGGAAATCCCGTCATATGTACTGGTCCCTCTCCCGATTTCGTCGAGAAGCACCAGGCTTCGGTCTGAGATATTATTCAAAATACTGGCGGTTTCATTCATCTCTACCATAAAGGTCGACTCCCCCATCGAAATATTATCGCTGGCACCCACCCGGGTGAAGATCTTGTCTACCAGGCCGATCTCCGCCGACTTTGCCGGGACAAAACTACCCATTTGGGCCATAAGCACAATCAGGGCGGTTTGTCTTAAAATCGCCGACTTACCACTCATATTGGGCCCGGTGATCATGATCACCTGCTGGTTTTCTCTATCCAAATGCAGGTTGTTGGTCACATAATTCTCGCCAATAGGGAGCTGCTTTTCGATAACGGGATGCCTGCCCTCACTAATCTCCAACTCATAGCCTTCCATAATTTCAGGCATACAGTAATTTTCGGTCCTGGCCTGTAGCGCAAAAGAGGCCAGGCAGTCCAACCGGGCGATTAGCTGTGCGTTTTGTTGCACGGGCTGAATATAATCGCCCATCCATTGTACCAATTGGGCAAAAAGCTGTTGTTCCAGATGCAATATCTTTTCTTCGGCCCCTAATATTTTAGCTTCATATTCCTTGAGTTCCTCGGTGATATAACGCTCGGCATTTACCAGGGTCTGTTTTCTTATCCATTCCTCCGGAACCTTATCTTTATGGGTATTACGCACTTCGATATAGTAGCCGTAAACATTGTTATTCCCAATCTTCAGGGAGGAAATTCCCGTGGCCCGGGTCTCCCGCTGCAGCATATTATCCAGGTAATCTTTGCCGGAAAAAGCGATTTTGCGCAGCTCATCAAGTTCTTCGGAAAAGCCTTCTTTAATGCAGTTCCCCTTCAGGATATTTACGGGCGCCTCCTCATTGAGGCTCTGCCCTATCTTCTCTCTAAGCAATTTACAATCGTTCAGTTGATCCCCTATGATCTTTATCGCTTCATTTTCCGATTCGAGGGCCAGGGCTTTTATTGGCACCACTGCATCCAGCGAATGTTTGAGTTGATTCACTTCCCGCGGGCTCACTTTTGTGGTAGCGACTTTAGAGATAAGCCTTTCCAGGTCACTAATTTGTTTTATATGCTGCTGAATTTCTTGCAGAATTTTCGGATTTTCCAGCAGAAACTCCACCACCTGGTGCCTTTGCCTTATCTTTTCTGAATTCTTCAGCGGAAGGGCCAGCCATCGTTTCAGAAGCCTGCCTCCCATTGGCGAAATGGTCTTATCGATCACATCCAGCAAGGTCACCGCATTGGCGGCGGTTGAATGATAAAGCTCAAGATTTCTTATAGTAAAACGGTCCATCCAGACATATTCCTCTTCCGCAATACGGTTAACCGCATTTATATGCTGAAGTTTATCGTGGCGGGTTTCAGCCAGATAATGTAAAACTGCCCCTGAAGCGATCACCCCTTCTTCCAGATGATCCACCCCGAAACCTTTCAGGGATTTGGTTTGGAAGTGTTCATTCAGGGTTTCATAGGCGAAATCTGATTTAAAAACCCAGTCATCGAGATAGAAACAATGAAAATCTTCCCCGAAGGAAGCAGCAAAATCCTTCTTATATTTCTTCTGAATCAGGACCTCACTGGGGCTGAAATTCTGAAGCAATTTGTCAATATATTCGGTATTTCCCCGGGCGGTGAGGAATTCCCCGGTGGAAACATCGAGGAAGGAAACCCCGAGAATCTTTTTTCCGAAGTGAACCGCACAGAGAAAATTATTGGATTTGCTTTGCAACACCTCATCGCTCATCGCTACTCCGGGTGTTACCAGTTCGGTTACACCCCGTTTTACAATGGTCTTGGTCATCTTAGGATCTTCCAGCTGGTCACAGATCGCTACCCGCTCCCCGGCCTTCACCAGTTTCGGAAGGTAAGTGTTCAGGGAGTGATGCGGGAATCCTGCCAGCTCGGTACGCTCGCTGCCGTTATTACGATTGGTGCATACAATATTGAGAATGCGTGCTGTTTTGACCGCGTCTTCGCCAAAGGTCTCATAAAAATCGCCCACCCTAAAAAGCAGCAGAGCATCAGGGTACTTCGCTTTAATAGCGTTGTACTGCTTCATTAAAGGGGTTACTTTCGGAGATTTTTTTGCTGACACAACTTTGGGTTTTAAGTAGCTGCTAAAATAAACATTCTCGCTGCGACTTTAAAAGAATAGAAAATTCTTGTAGAAATTTTATCCACAGGTAGTACGTTGCTCACATCAGTCTCAAAAAGCAGATATTAGGATAGTAATTTTGACAGATGCGTTTAATCACCAGGCTTTTCACAGTATGCATCTTTCCCGGCTTCATAAGCTTTTTTTATCTCATCCCGGTTCATAATCAAAACCTGAAATACTATCTTCATAATAAAACAAACTCCTGTCTTCTGTACCTATCTCGTCCACTTCCTGCACAAGAAGGCAGTTTCCTTCCGTCTCACCCATTCATATGACGGTGTACCGATTCTAAGAAACAAACAGGGTTAAGTCAAGTTTACTAATTATTCCCTTTTTGAGGGTATTCCGGAGATGGCACTTCTGCCGGCGGATTTTCATCCAGTTGTTTCAGAACGATCTCTATGGCTTTTTCCAGTTGTGGATCCTTCCCCTCGATCACTTCTTCCGGCCACTGTTCTACCTCAACATCCGGAGTCACCCCTTCGTTCTCCACACGAAAACCTTCTTCAGTATAAAATGCAACGTTGGGTGCGGTAACAGAACCGCCGTCTATAAATTCCGGGTATCCCAGCACTCCCACAAGACCGCCCCAGGTAGTTTTCCCCACAATAGTGCCCAGATTAAATTTCCTGAACATCCACGGCAGATAATCCCCGCCGGAACCGGCAGTTTCATCTGTGATCATCACCTTGGGACCTTGAATAGAAGCACTTGGTGATTTAAGATCCTTTCCATAGCGGAACCTCCAGTGCGCCTGCTCCGGTTTTTTGAGCATATCTATAACATAATCTGCCAGCTGCCCACCGCCATTAAAACGCTCATCTACAATGATAGCCTGCTTATTCGCCTGTGGAAAGAAATAGCGTTTAAAATATTCATGTCCCGCAGTAGCGGTATTTGGCACATATACATAAGCTACCCTGCCGTTAGTGGCTTCATGTACTTTTTTAATATTCCCTTCTACCCAGTCACGATTCCTCAAAGCCCCTTCATTTTCCACCGGAGTTACCTTCACTTTCCTGGAGTTTCGCATGTTGGGATTGGGCCCCACAGTAAGCATTACAATTTTTCCGGCGGTGTTTTCAAAGAATTTATAGATATTATCACCAGCCTTTAATTCTTTTCCGTTTACCTCTAGAATATAATCGCCTTCTTCTACATCAACTCCCGGCTCGGTAAGAGGAGACCTCAGATTAGGATTCCAGTTAAGTCCGCCATAGATCTTTTCAAACCTGTACCTGTCATTTTCAATACTGTAATCTGCTCCAAGAAGGCCACCCTTAATAGATTCTTTGGAATGAAGCTTATCGCCCCTGCTGGAAAATCGATGATGCCCTACTCCAAGTTCGCTGAACATCCACTCCATAACCCGGTAAAGATCGCTGCGGGAAGTAACATCGCCAATAAAGGGTTTATATTTCTCCTTCATGGCATCCCAGTCTACCCCGTGCATTCCCGGATCATAAAAATAATCTCTGTTAACCCTCCAGGCCTCATTAAAAATGTTGGGCCATTCTGCTACGGGATCTATTTTCACCTGGATATCCCCGGTTTTAAGAAGGTTTTTTTCCTCGATTTTATCAATTTCAGCTATTCCCCATTTATCTTCTGCCTTATAAAGTATCATCTTAGCATTTGCTGAAATCTCATAGGAAGTTGCCGGCATAATCTCCTTATTTTCCCTTTCCTTAAGATTATACATATTTAGAGTGCCCTTGTTTTGCTCGTGAGGAGGATAGGATAAATAATATAGATTTCCTTCCTTTGGTGAATTGAGATAAGCATAATTACCTGCAGGCACCGGAACATCCACAATCCGGTTTTCTATCCCATCAAAATCAATTTTAAGGTCAGGGGCTTTGATCTCTTTGTCTTCTTCAGCTTTCTTCTTTTTCTCCTCTTCCTTCTCTGCCTGCTCTATCTTCTCAACATCATTCTCTCTTGCAAAGGGAGATTCAACTTCTTTCTGTAAAGTAACCAGGTAAATAGAACTGGTCATTTCCATATCCTGGTTAGATTGATCAAACCAGTTCACAACAGGGCCAGCATCTGTAGAAGCAAGCATGTACAGGTATTTCCCGCTAGGATCAAACACCGGGCTGGAAACACTGGAAAAGCCATCTGAAATAGGATAGGATTTGTTTTCAGAAAGAGAATACACATACGCCTGTTCAAAGCTTGTGCCCGTTACTACCGTATAACTTATCCAATTTGAATCGTGAGACCAGCTGCCAAATAGATTCCTAAAAACCCCGGGCATGTAGCGTTCGTCTTCAGACACTTTTGTTACCCGGCCGGAGTCTGTATTGAGCACATAAAGGTTACGGCCATTGTCTACGAAACTAATTTTTTTACTGTCTGGTGACCATCGCGGATAGGCATAAAAACCGGTACCCTCAAGTTTGAATTTCTTTGGCTCTTTTTGTTCACTTTGATCGTGGACGTGAAGGGCATATTCTCCGCTTTCATCACTAAAATAGGCGATGAATTTCCCATTTGGAGACCAAACAGGATATTTTTCATGTGCTCCAGGAGTGGATGTTATATTCACAACATCTCCCTTCTCGCCAGGTACAGTAACCACCTCTCCCCTAAAGTCCATCGCCACTCTGGCACCGGTGGGAGAGATTGAAGCACTGCGTATATACTCATCACCTTTTACAAAGCGGGGTCGCAATTCAAGAAGATCTGTCGCGATCCCAATTTGAAGTTTCGTAGTACTGTTATTTGCCGGATTGAAAATGTGCAGATAGCCGGCCTGTTCGAAGATAATCTCATTATCTCCTGCGGAAAGATCCAACACCGGGAAGTCTTCATAATTTGTATGTTGGATAAGCTCTTTGGAATTCGTATCGTAACTATACAAATTAAATTCCCCATTTCTATCACTTCTAAAGTAGATTTTATCTCCCAGCCATTGAGGCCTAGTGTCGTTGCTTCCGCTTTCAGGCTTTGGGATTTCAATTACGGCATGATCATTAGTGTCGTAAATCCAAATGCGGGAAGCCGTACCCCCACGATAGTATTTCCACTGATTGAAAACTTCATAAAGTGGTGTGTAAGCGATGTACCTACCATCTTCGGAATAATCTGCCCAAAAAGCATTTGGAATCTCCAGTTCATTAACCTGTCCGCCACTCACAGAGACTTCAAATAGTTTAGTATACCTATTGGTGAAAACGCTGCGCTGTGAGGCGAAAAGAACGGCATCACCATCTGGGGAAAAGTCACGCACCAAATCTTTACCGGGGTGCCAGGTTAGACGTTCGGGAATACCTCCTGCAGATGGAACTACATAGACATCTGTATTTCCATCATACTCTGCATTAAAAGCTATTGAGTTACCATCTGGCGAAAAAACAGGATTGGATTCGACCCCGTCATCTACCGTAAGACGTTTGGGAAAAGAACCATCTTTATTTGCAACCCAGAGATCTTCAGCATAGATAAAAGCGATTTGAGTATCACTCATAGCCGGCTTTGCGAGCAGCCGCGTATCTTCCTTATTGATATTTTGGGCTGTGAGACTAAATGACAGAAAGAACAAAATGGACAGAAGGGAAAAAGAGTAAGTCTTCATAGAAAGAATATATTTTATACTTCTAATATAAAACTAAAATTCTGAAATCCCAGGTCCCTTGATCAGGGATACATCAAGGTTTTTCTAGCTGCTGGTCAATGTTTTAAGGTTATCCCTAACCTACACTTATCTTTTTACACTTAAGTTGTATAATCCCTCCCATTCTTATTAATTTTGCCGCTATGCAAAACCGGAAATTAAAGAATAGTGAACTGGACCGTAAAACGGTAGCGGAATTCAAAGAAGCCAGCAAAACTCCCATTATCGTGATCCTGGACAACATCAGGAGTTTAAACAATATTGGCTCGGTTTTCAGAACCTCAGACGCTTTTTTGATCGAAAAGATTTATCTCTGCGGAATTACGGCCCAACCTCCACATAAAGATATTCAGAAAACCGCCCTGGGCGCTACCGATACCGTGAGCTGGGAATATGCTGAAGATATTCTCGAAGTTGTAACCCGACTTCAGCAGGAAGGGGTACAGGTTTTTTCTATAGAACAGGCAGAAGGCGCCATTATGCTGGATCATTTTAAACCGGAAAAAGAAAAAAAACTGGCAGTGATCTTCGGAAATGAAGTGAAAGGAGTCCAGCAGAAAGTGGTTTCGGCAAGCGATGGGATCATCGAAATTCCTCAGTTGGGCAGCAAGCATTCCTTAAATATAGCCGTTAGTACCGGCGTGGTGCTTTGGGATCTGTTTTCTAAACTCAAAGCAGCACAATAAAGCCTCTGCTAATTTTTCACTTCAATTTCACTTAGCAAATCGAGATAATCTTTGCGCTTATTCACAAAATCTTTTGAAGAAATATCGATGATCTGCACCCTTAGTTTGGTTTGTGATTTTATGAAACTGAGATAAGATTTATTGATCTCCATCAGGTAGTCGGGCTGGATATTTTGCTCATAATCCCTGCCTCGTGTCTTGATATTTTCCAGCAGGCGATCGGTATTCTGATATAGATAGATGTAAAGATCGGGTTTCACCAGCTCTTTATACATGAGGTGAAACAGCTTATGATAAAGCGAATATTCATCTTCATGCAGCGTGATCTTGGCAAAGATCAGGGATTTAAAAACATCATAATCTGAGATCACAAAATCCTTAAAAAGATCGTATTGCGCCAGGTCATCGGCTAATTGCTGGTAGCGATCGGCCAGGAAGGACATCTCCAGAGGAAAAGCATAACGCTCCTTATTCTCATAGAATTTTGGTAGAAAAGGATTGTCTTTAAATCGTTCCAGGATGAGCTTGGCGTTGAAATCCTGTGAGATCATCGTGGAAAAACTGGTTTTCCCTGCTCCGATATTCCCTTCAACAGCAATATAATTACAGCCTGTAAATCCAAATTTTCTGTTCGGAATTTGAAGCTGCTCATCTATGGGAGTGATTTCATCTGTATCATTTAGCTGATTCAACATCTTTTCGATGGAAACATTGAGCACAGGATGTATTTCCTTTCCCGCGATATCAGACAAAGGCTGTAAAACGAAACGCCGCTTATGCATATGGGGATGCGGAAGGATAAGATCTTCAGAATTGATGATCAGCTCTTCCATTAAAAGAATATCGAGGTCTAAGCTGCGACTTTGGAAGTTTTTGGAATCACTTCGCAAACGCCCCGATTCGGTCTCGATTTCCAGCAACTTTTTCAGCACTTTTTTTGCTGAAAAACGAGTGGAGACAGCGATACAGGCATTAAGAAAGTCATCTCCTTCAAAACCCCAGGCGGGAGTCCGGTAAACTTTGGAGATTTGGTGTATATCGCCAATCTCTTCATAAATGCTGTTTACCGCCTGTTGAAGCAGACCAAAACGGTCGCCAAGATTGCTTCCCAGCGCTATATATACTAACTTAGGGGGTTCCAAACTGAATTAAGAAAAATTTAATAAGGGTTTAGCTATAAATTTCACAGCAAATTAAGCAAAACAAAACCACATACCCGTAAATTTGTTAGAAGACTTAACAAAAAAATTTGGCAGAACTTTACCCGAAAGATAAGCTTGCAGCACAGCGTATTTATTTAATTTTAGGGGGATTGTTTATCGCATCCCTGGTAGTTTCCAACCTGATCTTTCAGAAATTTTTTTCCTGGGATTTTTTCGGGTTGTACACTTTTGAGATCTCTGTAGGAATTCTGCCCTATCCCCTTACCTTCCTCATCACCGATATCATAAGTGAGGTTTACGGGAAAGCAAGGGCAAATAGGCTAGTAACCACAGGCATTTTTGCTTCGTTCTTTTCATTACTGATAATCTTTGTTGCCGATGCCGTACCCGCAACCGCATGGTCGCCTATTGACGATGCTCTTTTCAGCAAGGTCTTTGGTGCCACAGCAATTGCGGTGCTGGCTTCGATGATCGCCTATTTGCTGGCACAGTATATAGACATTAGCATTTTCCATTTCTGGAAGCGGTTAACCAAAGGCAGGCATTTATGGCTTCGGAATAACTTTTCGACCTTCCTGTCTCAGTTTGTAGATACGTTTTCGGTCCTGTTTTTGCTTTGCAGCTTTGGAAAAATCGAATGGAAACTCTTTGGCGCCCTGCTGCTTAGCGGCTTCCTTTTTAAGGTAATTGTAGCCTTACTGGACACCCCCTTGCTCTACGCCTCGGTGTTTTTACTGAGAAAGCGATTTGGGATGAAGTGGGGAGAAGAATTTAAAGAATTAGAATTTTAGTTTTGATAAATAGCTATTTATATGAAAAAAGTATTCAAAATAATCGGGATAGTCATTTTAGTGCTCCTGGTGATCCTTATCGCGGCGCCTTTTGTATTCGAGGCACAGATCAAGGATTATGTGAAAAAGACCATTAATCAGAATGTAGATGCGCAAGTTGAATTCTCCGACATTAACCTCAGCTTATTGCGGAGTTTTCCACAAGCCACGGTAGTGATCAAAGACATCAGCATGATCAATAACGAACCTTTTCAGGGCGACACGCTTGCCCTGGGGGAAGAATTGCTACTGGAAATGTCCATAAATGAATTATTCAAAGGCAGTAAGGAGGCTAAACGCCTCGACCAGCTTAAACTTAATAAAGGTTATATCAATATCCTGGTAGATTCCCTGGGTAATAACAACTACGATATCGCTATTAAAGATACTACCAAAACCGCAGATTCCACTGCGGGTTTCAGTTTTGATCTGCAGCATTACGAAATCAATGACAGCAGGATCAGATACCGGGATGAAGGGCAGAAACTGCTGCTGGACATAGAAGATCTTAATCATGAGGGGACCGGGGATTTTTCTCTTGCTGAAAGCGAGCTGGACACTAAATCTGAAGCTTTGGTTTCCCTGGATTATGACGGGGTAAATTATTTAAACCGAAATAAAATTGCCCTGGATGCAGTGATACAGATGGACCTGGAAAATCTGCGTTATACCTTCCTGGAAAATGAAGCCACCGTGAATCAGCTTCCGCTAAGTTTCGAAGGTTGGCTACAGGTTAACGAAGGCAGTAACGAGATGGACATTAGTTTCCGGACTCCTTCTTCCGACTTTAAAAATTTCCTCGCGGTGATCCCGGAAACCTATGCGAAGAATATTGAAGACGTAGAAACTTCTGGAGATTTCGTGGTAAACGGAAGGATATACGGGATCGTAGATGAGACTTATATTCCAAAAATAGACATCAGAGCCCAATCCAGTAACGCCAGGTTTAAATATCCCGATCTTCCGAAAAGCGTAGAAGATATCAATATTGACCTGAAAGTATTAAATGAAACCGGTCTTGTTGATGATACCTTCCTCACCTTTGATGATGTGACCTTCAGAATAGACCAGGACAGGTTCAGCACTAACGTGAGCATAAAAAACCTGATGGGAAATATGCTGGTAGACATGGCGCTGAAAGGAACAATAAATCTTGCCAGTCTGGAGCAGGCTTATCCGCTCGAACTGGAACAGGACCTTAACGGAGTCCTCACCGCCGACCTGACCACTCAATTCGATATGAATTCCATTGAAAAAGAGCAGTATCAAAACGTAAATAGTCAGGGTACGGCCAGTATCAGGAATTTTAGTTATAAATCTCCTGAAATCCCCAACGAGGTAAAGATCGCCAACGCCAATATGAACTTTAATCAGGGAAATGTAAATGTTCCTGAATTGAAGCTCACCACCGGGCGCACCGATCTAACTGCTTCGGGCGAGATTCAAAATTTGATGGGTTTTCTCTTTACCGAGCAAAACCTGAAAGGTAATTTCAGGGTGAATTCCAACACCTTTGCAATCAATGATTTTGTGGTTGCAGAGACCGAAGAGGTGCAAACCGAAGATCCCGAAACCTCAGCAAAAAAGACGCAGAAGATCCAGACAGGCCGGGAAGCGGTAAAGATCCCTTCCTTTTTGGATACGGAACTCGCTTTTAACATACGCACGCTCATTTATGACGACCTGGAATTGAAAAACGCTAAGGGAAATATCATTTTAAGAAATGAGACCGCCACCCTACAGAATATTTCCACGGAAATCTTTGACGGAAGCATTGGTCTGAACGGAAATGTTTCGACCAGGGAGGCTACGCCTACTTTCGAGATGGACCTGGATTTAAATGCATTGAATATTGCTGAATCCTTTGCCAGCCTTGATATGTTGCAGGCTCTGGCTCCTGTGGCCCAGGCCCTGGAAGGCAAGTTACAGACCAATTTAAAACTAAAAGGAAACCTATACGACGATCTCACCCCGCAGTTACAAACTATTGCCGGAAATGCGCTGGCAGAGATCCTCACCGCCGATGTGGATCCTGCGAAATTACCCTTGCTTTCAAGACTGGACCAGCAATTGGAATTCATAGACCTGGATAATATTGACTTAAGTAAGTTAAAAACCTACCTCACTTTTAAAGATGGAATGGTAGAAATACAGCCTTTCGATTTTGATGTTAAAGGAATAAATGTTCGGGTTGATGGAAGTCATGGTTTCGATATGAGCATGAATTACAATCTAAACCTGGATATTCCTGCCGCGATGCTTGGCAATCAAATAAGCCAGAGCCTTAGCAGTTTAAGCGGAGAGGAAATCAGGGAGATGGTGGTAGCACTTCCGATAGGTTTAAAGGGCACCTTTCAGAAACCACAGATCAATATTAATATGGAGCAGGCCGTTAGTGAGTTGACCCAGCGTATTGTAGAAAAACAAAAGGATAATCTAAGAAAAAGAGGAGAACAGGCGATAAGGGATGTCATAAGCGGAAGGACCGGACAGCAAAAGCAAACCGACACCACTGCTACGGGGGACACCACCGCCGTTCCCACTCAAACCCCGAGAACCAGAGATACCACGATCACCCAGGAACAGCAGATGAAAGAAGCTGCGAAAAATATTCTCGGTGGAATCCTAAAGAAAAAAGAAACCAAAAAAGACACCACTAATCAATAGCAGTGAGTAATTATTGAACTAATAAGGCCGGCGATTTGCCGGCCTTATCTTCTCGGTTTTTTTATACTTATTTCACCTGTAGCTCCACCACAAATCCTTCATGGCTTCGTACATTAAAAGCGGTCCCATCCTCAAAAAGCAGGTACTGTCCCTTGATGCCTTTAAGCAGGCCTTCATAAAATGGAGTCTTCCCCAGGTTAAGGGTTTTTACCTTCCTGGGAAATTCCAGCACCGGAAATTCTATCTCTGTCTCCTTATTGTTAGCAAGGTAGTATTCCCGGGCTTCTTCCGGGATATATTGTTTTAGATTTTCACGAATCTCTGCCAGGTTAAGGTCAAGCACATCATTAGTGAGCATCTTGCGCCAGTTAGTCTTATCGGAAACATGGCTTTTTAAAGCGACTTCGGTGATTCCGGCCAGGTAGCGGTTGGGAACTTCTACTATTTCAATTGCTTCGTGGGCACCCTGGTCTATCCATCTTGTGGGGATTTGAGACCTGCGGGTTACTCCTACTTTTACGTCGCTTGAGTTAGCGAGGTATACCACGTGGGGTTGCAATTGCGCCCGCTTTTCAAATTCCAGATCGCGATCTTCTTCATCGAGATGGGCCTTGCTCAGCTCCGGACTTATCACCCAATCCCCTGCTTGCGGAATAGACGTAAAACAATCGTAGCAATACCCCTGGCGGAAGATCTTTTTCTGCAAGCCGCAATTCAGGCACTGAAACCTGATAAAATTAATACTTAAGGTCTTTCCCAAAAGTTGATTCATATTGATGAAATCGTCTTCAAAAATGAGATAATACTGAACCTTATCGGTAATTTCGGTTCTCATTTTTGTAAGCACACCTTCGTATCTCATATAATTTTCTGTATTTTTAACCGAAGTTGATTTGCAGGCTTCTCAGTTTAGACTAATTTTAACCGGCCAACTCCCGCTGATGCTTTGTTCAGCGTATAAAGATATAAAGAATAATGCCAATCCCCTTAGTAAACTCTGTTGCTTCCTGGTTTTTAAAGAAGCGTATCCATCAAATGGAGTTATTTATAAAGTATCCCAATGAGGTTCAGGAAGAACTCCTTAAAAACCTGATTTACAAGGCAAAAAATACCGAATTTGGAAAAAAATATGATTTCAGCAGTATTAAAACTTACTCTGATTTTGCCAGCCGGGTACCCATTCAGCAATATGAGGATTATCAGGATTGCATTGAACGTAACCGGCAGGGAGAAAACAATATCTTCTGGCCTACACCCATAAAATGGTTTGCCAAGTCCAGCGGCACCACCAATGCAAAAAGCAAATTCATTCCGGTAAGTGAAGACTCCCTGGAACTTTGTCATTACAATGCAGGAAAAGACCTGCTTTGCATCTACCTCAACAACAATCCGCAATCACAGCTATTCACAGGAAAGAGTTTACGGCTGGGAGGCAGCAAGCAAATTTACCGTACCAACGGCACTTCTTATGGCGATCTTTCGGCTATACTAATTGATAATATGCCGTTTTGGGCAGAATACAGTAGTACTCCCAGTAATGATGTATCTCTATTGCACGACTGGGAGATAAAGATGCCCGCTATAGTAAACGAAACCAAAGGGGAAAAGGTTACCAGCCTTGCAGGAGTGCCCAGCTGGATGCTGGTTTTACTCAATAATGTCCTGGAGGCTACCGGAAAAGAAAATCTTTTTGAGGTTTGGCCCACCCTGGAGGTTTATTTCCACGGTGGTGTTAGTTTTGAACCTTACGGACCGCAATACAACAAGATCCTGCCCAGGGAAGATTTCAGGTTTTATGAGATCTATAATGCTTCGGAAGGCTTTTTCGCCTGCCAGGATCAGAATGATTCCAAAGAGCTACTCTTAATGTTGGATTACGGTATTTTCTATGAGTTCATCACTATGGACACCTATGGAAGTCCACACGAAAAAATTATTCCTCTTTCAGAAGTAGAAACGGGGAAAAACTACGCCGTGATAATCACCACAAATGCCGGACTCTGGCGTTACAAGATTGGAGACACCGTACGATTTACTTCCACCAACCCCTACCGGATAAAAGTTTCGGGCAGAACCAAGCACCACATTAATGTTTTTGGCGAAGAACTCATCATTGAAAATGCTGAAGAAGCACTGAAGAAAGTTTCTCTGGTTACCAATTGCGAGATTGTGGATTATACCGTAGCCCCTGTCTTTATGGAAGGCAGGGAGAAAGGTGCTCACGAATGGATCATTGAATTCAAGAATAAACCCCGGGATTTTGAGCAATTTAAGACCGAACTGGATTTGGCCCTGCAAAGCGTAAACAGCGATTACGAGGCCAAACGCTACAACAATATGACCCTGAATATGCCCAGAATCCACCAGGCCCGTGAAAAACTTTTTTACGACTGGCTGAAGAAAAATGGAAAACTTGGCGGCCAGCATAAAATCCCCAGACTTTCGAATTCCAGGTCATATCTTGAAGAGTTACTTGAAATGAATAATTAAAAAAACCGCCATTTTAGACGGTTTGATTGGTTAAATAAAGAAATAATTTTCTATAAAGAAGTCAATTCTTCTATATTAACGGGAGTACTGCGTTCCTCCCTACTTCCTAAATCTATACTTAGCGAAAGTTTCCACCCTTTATCCTGCCTAAAACTTACATTATTGGCAATTGGGGATTGATATGCAAAATCAAATATGAACCTATCATAAACTGCACCGGCACCAAGGGTAATGTGGTTGAGATAACCTTTATCTCTATGTTGTGTAATATAACCAGCCCGAAGTTTAAAATTATCGTTAAAATTAAATTCGGATCCCAGAGATAAAATCACTTCCTTCATTTCTTCTGAAAATCCATCGGGAGCATCTCCAAAAGAATTAAACCAGCCTCCTACTACACTTTTCTCAGGAATATTTTTTTGATCATCAGTTGCTGGAACAAGAAATTTTAGGGCTTCAAGATAGAAAGAGATAACATCATTCTGCCCACTAGCTATATGATAACCTCCCCCAAGCTCAAGAGAAGTTGGTAACGGATAATCATAATCTTCATTGTCTGCATACTTCAGTTTAGAACCAAGGTTTTTTAAGTTGAAACCTAAGGTCCACTTATTGACTCTTTTATATAAGGGTTCTGAAATATAATAACCAGAAACATCTGCGCTAATGGCATTTCCTGTTCGCAACTGTACTCCGGTTTGATTTTGATTATCGGTAATATCAGATCTAATATACCTTCCAGTAACCGCCAATCCAAAGTTTTCATTCAATTTTAATCCATAAGAAAGATCAAATGCCAGTTCGTTGGGAACAAAGCTTCCCTGATTTATAATTTCATTCCCCATTTGCTCTTCAACTTCAACATTACCAAAACTAAAATAAGTGAGTGATCCACTTATAGCCGATCTCTCATTGAGACTTTGATAATAAGCTACATTTGCGTGAAAAATGTCATTAGCATATCCCACAAATCGTGGAATATAAGATAAGCCTACTCCTGCACTTTCTTCTGCCTGAAAAAGAAATTTGGCAGGATTATGAAATTGAGAAAAAGCATCGGGTAATGTTGATACTCCGGTTTCTCCCATCGCTCCAGACCTGGCATCTGGTGTAACCTGCAGGAAAGGCGCACCGGTTATTACCGGTCGCACTAATTCCTGGCTACTTACTGTAAAACCTACAAAAACTAAAATTAGACTTATGAATATATTCTTTGTTATCATTATGTTTTAATTTAAAGCGCTATTAATTTTTTCAAGTATACATTACCTTCCTGATCGATAATTCTTACCAGTAGAGTTCCTTTGAAAGGAGCTACTTCAATCTCTTGTTCATTGCTTTGATTGCCTTTTATAATTTTATACTTGCTGGTTTCACTTTCTAAAATTTGAATTTCAACAATTTTAGTTCTAAAAGGAACAATGACCTTTGCTGAAGTACTTTGTTTTAAAATAGTAGGCACAACGTGTGCTTCTAAAGTTTCAGGATGATTAGTAATCACTTCTACCTGAGCCATAGCTTGAGCGGAATTACTATTAGCATCTGTAACTGTCAAAATAACTTCATAGACACCTGGCTCGGTAAAGGTATCCTGATCTAAACTTAGACTCACTTCACTGCATTCGTCGTAACTACCATCATTTATATCTTCCGCAGAAATACTTACATTTTCTTCAGGATCTAGAACAACCGTGATATCATTGGTATATACAAGAGGTGCAGTAAGATCATTTACAATGACCTGTTGCTCCTGGGTAGCGGTATTTCCGCTTTCATCTTCAAACACCCAGTTTATTGTGTATGTTCCCTGATCGCTATAGATTATTGGATCATCGGTTGTAGCGGTTATACTTCCCTGGCAGTTATCTGTAGCAGTTGGAGCGGTAATATTTGAAACATTACAGTCTACGTTAATGGTTTCTAGTTGAGCCACATCTGGAATCGGCGCCATAGTATCTTCAATAATAACTTCCTGTTGCTGATATGCTATATTTCCAGCCGCATCTTCATATTTCCAGGTTACTATGGTAGTGCCCTGCGATGTTATTGGAAAGTCCACATCTGCTACCGCAACAATTTCGGTATCGCAATTATCTATAGCAAGTGGTTTAACCAAATCTGTCTCTTCAATTATACATTCAGCATCTACCACATCTAATACATCCATAACCGGCATTGGGGCTGTAACATCTTGTATTATCACCACAGCAGTTGTGGAAGATTCATTGCCGTTAACATCAATAGCGGTTAATTTCACTGCATTCTCACCTATATCTTCACAGGTGAAATCCATAATATCCAAACTAAGACTTGCAATTCCGCAAGCATCATTCGATCCGTTATCGATCATCTCCGGAGTAATAGAAGCCATTCCCATTTCATCTAGTTGAACCGTGATGTTTTGCGTCAGGACTTCAGCAGCAATATTATCTTCTACGGTTACTATCGCAGTTGCTGAAGAAGAATTCCCGCTTTGATCGGTCACTGTAAGTGTCACCTGGGTTTGCTTTGTTATGCCTTCAACAAAAATTTCTCCATTAGAGCCAAAAAGATTTCCATCGTTATTTCCTTCTTCATCGTTGATTTCTGTACCATTTATATTATCAAAAGTATAGTTACTAACCACTCCATTTAAGGGGGCTTGACTTGCTTTGTCTTCTTCAACCTCTAACGTATTTAGTGCTCTATCATAAATTCTTACCTCATCTATTTGCCCGTCAAAATTATCTCTGAAACCAGCACCGTTATTTATTGTTTCCCTACCTACAAATAATTTGCTGCTTGTGGTATTTATATTGGGCTTAGAAAATGTTTCAGACTCTCCGTTTGCGTATAGGGTAATTAATCCATTTTTAAAGGTAACTGCAATGTAAGTCCAGGTATCATTTGGAATGGATAAATTAGAAATATAATCATCACATCCACCCCAGAAAACCAGTTTATTATTTTCACTCATTCCCAGTCCGAACATTTTACTGGTACAATCACCATCACCTTGCTGAATTAAACATCCCCAACAAAATTCAGAAACGTCAGGATTAACCCATAAACTGATGGTTCTTTCCTCAGCACCTATAGGAATATTAGCTGTTGTATCTGTTGAGAAATAGGAGTTATTCTCGGTGGCAAAATCAATAGCCGAAGGAGTGTTCGATTCAATATTTTCACAATTAAATTCAGTTTCATCTAAACTAAAGCTAAGCGCATTAGGATCGGTACAATTATCACTACTCCCAAAATCGATCATTCCCGGAGTGATAGAAGCCATTCCATTTTCATCTAATTGAAGCGTTATGTCTTTAGCAATTGCCGTGGGAGCAGTATTATCTTCTACGGTTACTATAGCAGTAGAAGAAGATTCATTACCATTAATATCGGTCACTGTTAGCGTTACGGTGTTTGCACCAATATCTTCGCAGGTAAAATCGTAAACATCTGCAGAGATAGAGGCGATTTCACAATTATCAGATGATGCATTATTTATGCTTAACAAAGCATTTATTGGGGCGTACTTAAAACTTACCGATGATGAATATCCGGAAGTTTGATTTACAGACATCCCAACAATGGCCTGACCAGCTGGAGCAAATTTAGTAGTAGTATTTAAGTTTGATGTTGCTGTTCCGGAACCACTTATTGCCCCTAAAACAGTATTTTCAACATCATTAAGGCTTCTTCTTGCTACTTCATTTAAAGACTTAGCATATCCCTGAATACTCACATGAGTTCTTGACGATTGCTGGTATTGATAATCTCCATCTATAACCTGGAATCCAACCAGAATTTCATTCCCATTTAAAATTTTAGTGTTTCCTAAACTGGTTTGAGAGCCACTGAAACAGGTTTCAATTACCTCCGTTCCCAGGCTACCATCTGCCAATACTTCTTTACACAACAATCTGAAATCATCTAAGATCCAACCTGAAGAACCTTCGTAACCAACGGCCACATAACCTTCGGGGCAATCACAATCTACAGTAGTAGTTGTACTAACGCTATTTTGAGGCTCAAGTTTACCAGCAACAGGTCCCACAGAATAATCACCGCTAATTGAAGCCTTGCCATTCTCATCTAATACCAGGCTTACATCCCGGGTATTAACGATAGGAGCTATATTATCTTCTACGGTTACCGTTGTGGTACAGGTATCAGTTGCACCATCGCTATCGGTCACGGTAAGGTTTACCGTATTTGCTCCAAGATCTTCACAGGTAAAAGCAGTTTTATCCAAACTAAGGCTTACACTACCTTCCGCATCACTGGATCCGCCATCTACATTAGTTGGAGAAATTGTTACACTGCCAGAAGCATCTAACTGAGCAGTAAATGCTTTACATACCGCAACAGGCGCTTGATTAACTTTTGCACCCAACAATTGAGTTTCAGCAATTTGCAAGCTATTATCTGAGCCACATTGAGTAGTAAATATTATTCTATAATATTTATAGCCATTTGTATTGGAAAAAGAAAATGACCTCTTTGCAAATCTTGAAGAGATACAAGGAATACTTCCTGAAGCAACGCTTGTAAAGGCACTCCCATCATTAGATCCCAAAATTTGAAAATTACGGGGATCTCGATTGGGCGAATCATTGGCGGTTGTAATCTCTATACTGGTTGCTACGTAAGCAGCTCCTCCCATAAAAACAGTAAAACCCATGCCATCTGAATAGTTAAAATCCAGAAACTTTGTATAGTTATTAGCATCAATTATTTTACTAACGTCTTCTCCGTAAGGCGAATTTACACTACCAGTAGTAGAAATATTCATGCCGGGAGTAAAAATGGGTGACTGTCCCAGCGCTTCACCAAAAGCTACACTAATAAAGATTAACAATAAAAATTTAAAGGAGTAATTTTGTTTCATTTAGAAAGGTTTGGTTAAAATTAGAATACCCGATATGCTACACTCTTAAACAGCGACTGACAATACATTTGAGTAATCCCGTGATTTGAAAATTGGATAATTCCAGACTGGTATGCCTGATAGGAATTTAAAGGGGGCATTAAGAAAGTTTGATTAAACAGTTTTTAGTATTTATCTTAAAATGAGAGCAAATATATATTTTTTTAATGTTTCCTTAACTGTTTTCCAATAGGGGAAAATACCCCTTTTTTGCACAAAAATGTATTGTAACAGAATAGCTATAAGGGATGATGGATGATTTCTAAAATAATTCAACACCTCTTAAATTCGACGAAAAACAATTTTAATCGTCAAAATGAAAGTTTATTTCTGAACTATGCCCCAATTACTTGTGTTTATAAAAAGTAATTCCTGGCTCAACTTTAACGGGCTTCTCTTTGGCCCATAAAAAAGCCCCGGAAATTTCCGGGGCTTTTTTTTATTTACTTGGCTTTTCTAAAATTCCTTAGTGACTTTTGCTACCGCCTCAATAGTTCTATCAAGATCTTCATAAGACAAAGCTTCGCTAATAAACCAGGTTTCGAAGGCACTGGGTGCAATGTAAATCCCATTTTTCAGCATTCCGTGGAAAAATTTATTGAAAACACCAAGCTTTGCGGATCTCGCTGCAGAATCAAAATCGATTACAGGTTCTTTCCCAAAATGAACCGAGATCATAGAACCCACTCTATTTATGGTAAAATCAATATTGTTTTGAGTCAGCACTTTTTCGATACCTTCGTGGAGATAGGCAGTCTTTTTATCTATACTTTCAAAAATCTCTCTTTTGCTGTCCAGTTCAGTCAGCATAGCTAAACCTGCAGCCATAGCAAGTGGATTTCCGCTTAAGGTTCCGGCCTGGTAAACAGGGCCTATTGGGGCCAGGTAATCCATAATTTCGTTTCGGGCGGCAAAGGCCCCTACCGGAAGTCCGCCTCCTATCACCTTTCCAAAGCAAAGGATATCGGCTTTAACCCCAAGTCTTTCCTGCACTCCCCCGGGCGCAAGTCTGAAACCGCTCATCACCTCATCGAAGATCAGCAGGATATCGTTGGCATCACATAATTGCCTTAAGCCTTCCAGGAAGCCTTCTTTTGGTGGGATGCATCCCATATTCCCGGGAACAGGCTCAATAATAAGACAAGCGATCTCCCCATCATTAGCTTCGATCACCTCCTTAACATTTTCCAAATCGTTATACCTGGCTAACAAGGTATCTTTTGCTGTGCCTTGAGTCACCCCGGGACTATTTGGCGTTCCGAAGGTCACAGCACCACTACCCGCCTGAATCAGGAAGGAATCGCTGTGGCCGTGATAACACCCGGCAAATTTGATGATCTTTTCCTTTCCTGTAAATCCACGGGCCAGGCGCACTGCGCTCATTGTAGCCTCGGTGCCCGAATTAACAAAGCGTATCTTATCTATATTAGGGACCATTTTCACAGCCAGTTCTGCAATTTTGGTCTCAATTTCTGTAGGAGTACCAAAAGAGGTACCGCTTTGCGCTTTTTCAACCACGGCATCTACCACCGGTTTATGGGCATGCCCAAGGATAAGCGGTCCCCAGGAATTGATATAATCAATAAGTTTATTCCCATCTTCATCAAAGAGATAAGCCCCCTCGGCTTTTTTAACGAAAATCGGGTCACCCCCAACGGCTTTAAAAGCACGTACTGGGGAGTTTACCCCGCCGGGGATTACTTTTTGGGCGGCGGCAAAGAGCTCGCTGCTTCTTTTATAAATCATATATTTAAAATTCTGAAGGTGAAATAATATACAAGATCTGGCCTACGGCCAGGGTCTCATCTTTAAGGTCGTTGTAACGTTGCAAATCTTCTACCGAAATATTGTAGCGTTTTGCGATCCCATACAGGGTATCTCCTTTTTCGACACGGTAGGTTAGTTCAGAAGGTTCCGGGTTATGCGTATAACTGGGAGAAGGCCTTTTTAAAACATCGGCGTCGTATCGGTATAGTTCGTAACGCTCAATAATGCCGATTAGTTTTTCAGGATATTTTCTATCGGTTGCATATCCGGCCTTTCTGAGACCACGGGCCCAGGCCTTATAATCATCTGTACTCAAATCAAAAAGAGAAGCATACCGCGCTCTTTCGGTAAGAAACAAAGAGTGATCCCGATAGGAGTACTTTGCATCTTTATATTTTCTAAAACATTCCCCGCGGGCATCATCATCATGATAAACCCTGGGGCCATCCCAGTCGTGACATTTTATTCCGAAGTGGTTATTGGCACGACGGGAGAGATCTCCCTGCCCTGCACCAGATTCCAGGATCCCCTGGGCCAGGGTGATACTGGCAGGAATATTATACAAGCGCATTTCTTCCTGGGCGATGCCCGAAAAATCTTTGATATAATCTTCTACGCTATAACGTCTGGGTGAGGGTTCCAAAGTTTCAATCTTTTGATTATCAGCATGCCGGTTAGTGTTGTCCTGAGGGGCCGGCAGCTCCACCCGCGGTCCCGAATCGTTTTTCTTTTGGGTGATTACTTTTTTCTTGCTTCCGCAGGAAACAGCAAAAACCGAAACAAAAAGCAATAAAAATATAGATTTTATCCTCATCTCATTTGTTGATTAAGGGCAGATTCTTTTTCCTTAAGATATTATTAACACCATCAATTCCCTGGAGTCCGCCTGTATGAATAGCAAGAATCTTAGACCCGGCAGGGAATTTTCCTCTTTTTATTTGGTCAAAAATACCAAAAACTAATTTTCCCGTATATATGGGGTCAAGTTGAATTTGGTATTTTTTTTTGAATTTATTAATAAAATTTACCAATTGCGAATTCACTTTAGCATAACCACCAAAATGATAGTTTAGTATTAACTCCCAGTTGTTTTTATCGCTGTACTTCTTTATTTCCTCCGCCAGGAAATCGCCTTTTAAAGCCGGGTATCCTAAAATTTGCTGGTTATCTCCCGAAGCATTAATAATTCCGGCAATGGTTCCTCCCGTACCTACCGCGCAGCATATATAGTTAAATTCTTCGTCTCCGGGGCCAAGAATTTCCTTACAACCTTTCACGGCAAGTTCATTTGTTCCCCCTTCCGGAAGCAGGTAAAAGTCACCAAATTTCTTCTTTAATTCCTGCTGAAAAATATCATTGGTTTTCTCACGGTATACTTGCCTACTCACGAAATGCAGCTGCATCCCACAGGAGTGAGCGAATTCAAGGCTGGGATTTCCCTCCAGGGTTTTTGAGAGGTCTTCACCCAGTTCTTCACCGCGAATAACACCAATAGTTTTTATCCCGGCAATTTTTCCAGCCGCCGCTGTGGCAGTAATATGATTAGAAAATGCTCCCCCAAAAGTGAGAATAGTATCTTTATCCTGATTAAGCGCCTCTTTCAGGTTATATTTTATCTTTCTGAATTTATTCCCGGAAACTTCCGGGTGAAGCAGGTCTTCCCGTTTCAGCAACAGGCTCACCCCTTCAGGAAATTCAGCAATAAACTGATTTTCAGAGTAAATATTGACATCAAAATTTAGGCTTTCCGGCATTCTGCAAATATCTCAAAATCTGAATCAGGTAAACTATAAAAACTGTAAAAATGCCCAGAACTTACGTTCAGAAAGATAGTCCTCTTTCATCTCCTGGGTATAGGCTTCCCGCTCAAAACTTATATTTTTATAGGCCAGAAAAGTATCCCTGTATTGAACAAGCCTAAAGAGATATTCTGTTAAATACCAGATATAAAAAGGAAGCACAAAAAGTTCGATTTGTTGCCTTAGGTGGATCTTTTCGTGATTTATAAAGTATTGATCATCCTTCAGCTCCCTGGTTCTGAGAATTACAAAAGGCCAGATGCTTACTCCTTTGAACTGCTTCCCGAGCAGATATTTGTTGACGATCAAAATCACGCAATCAAGATAAGAAATTGTATTTTTGTGGTATGAGTTTTTTAAAGAAAAGAATTCCTTTGGAAGAAGGGGATTACTATCTTACCCCCGAAGGTTACCGTTGCTTTACCCAACAATATCACCTTAAACGTGGTTATTGTTGTGAAAGCGGTTGTCGGCACTGCCCTTATGGATACAATAAAAAAACCAACACACAATAATGACAAAGCTGAGTTTCAAAGAACAAATACTACAGGGAATACCTGAAATCTTACCGGCAAAAAAAGCCTATAATAATACAGTAAACCACGCACCAAAGCGAAAGGAGATACTTACTGAAGAAGAAAAAAAACTTGCCTTAAAAAATGCCCTTCGGTATTTTAAACCCAGGCATCACGAGGAGCTTTTAGCCGAATTCAAGGAAGAATTAGAAAAATACGGTCGAATTTACATGTACAGGTTTAAACCTGAATATGAAATTCACGCCCGTTCTATTGAAGAATATCCCGGGAAAACTACTCAGGCCCGGGGAATTATGCTTATGATCCAAAACAATCTTGACCCAAAGGTAGCACAGCATCCCGACGAACTTATCACTTATGGCGGGAACGGGGCTGTTTTTCAGAATTGGGCTCAATACCTCCTTACTATGCAGTACCTGGCTCAAATGGATGATGAACAAACTTTGGTAATGTACAGCGGGCATCCTATGGGATTATTTCCTTCGCATAAAAAAGCACCAAGGGTGGTAGTTACTAATGGAATGATGATCCCTAATTATTCCAAACCTGATGACTGGGAGAAATATAATGCATTAGGTGTGACCCAATATGGACAAATGACTGCTGGAAGCTATATGTATATAGGGCCGCAGGGAATTGTGCATGGTACCACCATTACGGTATTGAATGCAGGCAGGAAGATTGCTAAATCAGGAGAAGGCCTGGAAGGAAAATTATTCGTCACCTCCGGACTTGGAGGCATGAGTGGCGCGCAACCCAAGGCTGGTAATATAGCCGGTTGCATTACAGTTTGTGCCGAAGTAAATCCCAAAGCTACCCAAACCCGTTATAGTCAGGGCTGGGTAGATGAAGTGATTAGTGATCTTCAGGATTTAAGTAAAAGAGTAAGGCAAGCCAAAGAAAACAAAGAGGTTGTTTCTATCGCCTACCAGGGAAATATCGTGGAGGTATGGGAACATTTCGACATGGAAAACATTCAAATTGATTTAGGCAGCGATCAAACATCCCTACACAACCCATGGGCTGGAGGTTACTATCCGGCGGGCTTAAGCCTTGATGAAGCCAATAAAATGATGGCGGAAGAACCAGAGGAATTCAAAAATAAAGTTCAGGAGAGTTTGCGCAGGCAGGTGAAATCGATCAATGCCCACACTGCGAAAGGCACTTACTTTTTTGACTACGGAAACGCCTTTTTATTGGAAGCAGGCCGCGCAGGTGCCGATATCTTTGTTGATAACAGCAGAGATTTTAAATATCCCAGCTATGTGCAGGATATCATGGGGCCTATGTGTTTTGACTATGGATTTGGTCCATTTCGTTGGGTATGCGCCAGCGGCAATGACAAAGATCTGGAAAAAACCGATGCCCTGGCCGCAAAGGTGCTGGAAGAACTCAAAGAAAATTCTCCCCAGGAGATCCAACAGCAGATGGCCGACAATATTAAATGGATTAAAGGTGCAAGAGAAAATAAACTGGTTGTTGGATCAC
Source organism: Salegentibacter sp. (assembly GCF_036568425.1). GTDB lineage: Bacteria > Bacteroidota > Bacteroidia > Flavobacteriales > Flavobacteriaceae > Salegentibacter. Next base: position 41,208 of record NZ_DATCSO010000008.1, read on the forward strand.
AGGCCAGGATTCTTTATGCCGATGCTGAAGGAAGAATAAAAATTGCCAAAGCCTTTAACGATGCCATAGCCCGGGGAGAGATCGGGCCGGTAATATTAGGACGAGATCATCACGATGTTTCCGGTACCGATTCGCCGTACCGCGAAACCTCCAATATCTATGATGGCTCCCAATTTACAGCTGATATGGCTATACAAAATGTTATTGGAGATAGCTTTAGAGGAGCCACCTGGGTAAGCATCCACAATGGAGGTGGTGTTGGCTGGGGCGAGGTTATTAACGGAGGGTTTGGTATGATTCTTGAGGGAAATAAGGAGTCGGAAGAGCGCCTAAAATCTATGCTTTTCTGGGATGTCAATAACGGAATTGCAAGACGAAGCTGGGCCAGAAATGAAGGTGCGGTTTTTACTGCAAAACGCGCTATGGAAATGGAGCCCCGTTTACAACTAAGCATTCCAAATATGGTAGACTCCCGATTATTAGACTAAATTTAAAAACTACACTTATGAGATTCTTAAAAATTACTCCGGTTTTACTGCTACTGGCAGTTTTTCTTACCTCCTGTAGCAGCGTAAGGGTTGCTTCAGATTACGATCGTGAAGCCGATTTCAATTCTTACCAGACTTATGCCTTTTTTAAACCAGGAATCGACAAAGCAGAAATATCTGATCTTGACAAAAAACGTATTTTAAGAGCTATTGAATCGGAAATGCAAGCAAAAGGTTTTACCAAATCCAATAATCCTGATATGCTGGTAAGTATTTTCACCAAAACCAACGAAAACATCAATATCTACCAAAACAATATGATGGGCTGGGGATACGGTTGGGGATGGCATCCCTGGTACTGGGGTTCAGGTTATAATACCGTGAACCGCACCAGTGAAGGAACCCTATATATAGACCTTATAGATGCTGAAGAAAAAGAACTCGTATGGCAGGGAATGGGAACCGCCGCTCTTGCCCGCGAGGTGAATAAAAAACAGGAAAGAATTAACGAAATAGTTCAAAAGATCCTGGAGAAATACCCTCCCGGCTCCGAACAATAGAACTATAAATCTTAAAAACGCCCCTTCTAAAGGGGCATTTTTAATATCAAAGGCTTTCTATTGACTTATTCTTAATTTCAGGCATAATTTTTTATATTTAGATCAAAATCAAGGCTTGCGATTATGTTAGATAAAATTGAATCCAATGAAATTCTGGACAGACTTCCTGCCCACCTTCAGCAATTTATAAAACCACAGAATTACGAGGATTACACCCCAATAAACCAAGCGGTATGGCGCTATGTAATGCGCAAAAATGTAGATTATCTGAGTAAGGTGGCCCACGAATCTTACCTGGAAGGCCTTCGTCAAACAGGGATTTCTATAGACAGCATTCCAAATATGTATGGAATGAACCGTATTTTAAAGGAAATAGGTTGGGCAGCAGTGGCCGTAGACGGATTTATTCCGCCCGCGGCATTTATGGAATTCCAGGCCTATAATGTACTGGTTATTGCCAGTGACATCCGGCAGCTGGAACATATAGAATACACCCCAGCCCCCGATATCATCCACGAAGGTGCTGGACACGCCCCTATCATTGCAAACCCTGAATATGCTGAGTATCTAAGACGCTTTGGAGAGATTGGTTGCAAGGCAATTTCCAGCGCAAAAGATTATGAGATGTATGAAGCGATAAGACATTTATCCATAATCAAGGAAGCCGAAGACACACCAGAAGAAGAAATAGAAGCAGCTGAGAAAAAAGTGGATGAACTCCAAAATAATATGGGCACGCCTAGTGAAATGGCGCAAATCAGGAACCTGCATTGGTGGACCGTTGAGTACGGCTTGATAGGCACCCCTGAGGATCCGAAAATATACGGTGCCGGCTTGCTCTCTTCAATAGGAGAGAGTACCTGGTGTATGACCGATAAAGTGCGAAAAATCCCATATACTATTGAAGCCAGTAAACAGGACTTTGACATCACAAAACCTCAACCACAGCTTTACGTTACTCCCGATTTTGCGCATTTAAGCTCGGTGTTGGAAGAGTTTGCCAATAAAATGGCACTTAGATGTGGTGGCCTATCCGGAATACAGAAATTAATTGAATCAAAAAACATTGGTACTGTAGAGTTTAGCACAGGCCTTCAGGTCTCGGGGGATTTTTCACGGGTTATTGAAATTGATGGGAAACCGGTTTATGTACAAACCACGGGAAAAACCGCACTTTCACACCGGGAAAAAGAATTGGTTGGACACGGCATAAGCAATCATCCCAATGGTTTTGGCTCCCCGATAGGCACCCTCAAAGGCATTAACCTGGCTATTGAAGATATGAGTCCAAGAGATCTTCGGGCTTACGGAATTTATGAAGGAGAAGAAATTGAACTCGATTTTGAAGGTGGGATAAAAGTTTCTGGAGAAATCATTACAGGTTCCCGCAACCTGCAGGGAAAAATAATCCTGATAAGCTTTAAAAACTGTACCGTCACTTATGGAGAGGAAATACTCTTTAGACCCGAGTGGGGGAAATTTGATATGGCGGTTGGCAAAGAAATAATATCGGCTTTTGCCGGCCCGGCCGATGCGACATCCTTTGATCTTATTACCCATACTCCTTCCAGCACCACAATAAAAAGCAAGAAGTCTAAGGAACGTCAGGAACTGGAAGAACTATATGCATCGGTTAGAAACATCAGAGAAGGAAAAAACGCAAAATTTTCATTACAGGCCGTACTGGACCTTCTAATTGAACACCATCCAAACGACTGGCTACTGAGCGTGGAAATTTATGAAATCACCGCAGGAAAAGACGAAGAACTAGCCAGGAAAGCCTTTCAAAACCTGGAAAAAGTTAAAATAAGACGTCCGGATATAAGCCATCTAATTGAGGGTGGTCTGGAACTTATCGACGAAAAACTTGTTAGCGGATAAATTAAAGTTTTATCAGTTCAAGATCTTCAGAGTTAGAAAAATCCTGGCCTTTATATTCCAGGGTCCACCCCATTGTGCTGGTAAGAATATAAATCTTTTGAAGCTCACTAATCAGTCGGTTTTTGGCATTTGTCTTAAGCGTAGAGCTATCTACCTTTTCCCTAATAGAGGCTTCTATTCGCTTTCTGATCTTATTATGGTCTTCGGCCTTAAACTGGTTCAGGTAATCCTGGGTTACATCGTAATATTGTATTTCGGGATTGATCGTTATCTCTTCTTCAGGAATACTCAGGATACGCACGATCTTATTTTCTTCATCAATTTCGGTTTCCAGTTTTCCCAGATCATAGGCAACCGTGGCTTTAGCATTCACCACAATCAAAGCTTTTTTCTGTGCTGAAAAAATATCGAGATAGAATTTACGGGAATCCTTATAAGAATAAACCTGGGAGAAAGTCCCTTCAGTCACCACGAGTTTACCTACATTTTTAATCTGTTCCTGAATTAGGCTGGTATCGGCTTCTAACCGGTCACGCTCATCTTCACGATTTTCACAATATCTCATTCCAAATACTACGAGTAGGACTAATACAGCACCGATAAGAAAGTTTCTCATAAAGTCTTAATTATAAGAATTGAGGGATTTACGCAGAATGGCACAAAATTGAAAGTTTAGGTGGTTTTATAAAAAACTTATGGACGGCCCCACCCGTCCATAAGTTAAAACTTCTAAAATCTACCCCAACAAATTTTAGAAAACGAATTCTAATTTCATTACTTAAACCGGAAAAAGGTTTAACGTTTTGAAGTCTAAAATCCTATATAAAAATACAAAATATAACTTTAAAACGAAGATTTTAAGATGATTTTAAACTTTGTATAAAGTAAAGAAATCGTTAAAATTTTAAGTGAGGATGTTTTTGGAGAAGATTTTCTTTGAGAGTCTTTAGTTTATTTAGAAAATTCCTGTGAGCTTCAGATTCCGGGTTAAAAGGTCGGTGGGAAAAGCCCTTTTGTATCCTTTCCACCTCAGCAAGTGTTATCATCGCATCTTCAGAAAACCAGGTTTCAGTGAATCTTTTCCAGATGTAGTTAATTGCAACGGAAGAGGGATGCAGCATATCTTCAGCATAAAAGCGATAATCCCGAAGCTCATCCATCATAATTTCATAGGATGGAAAATAAGCTCCTTTTCCAACGGAATGTACAGCACTAATGAGGTTGGATTTACTAAGCTGGTTCTCTACAAAACCATCCCTAAGGTGTCTTACCGGTGAAACGGTAAAAATAAGCCTGGCCCGGGGATTTATCTTTTCGAGAAAAGTTGAAATATTTTTTAAGCTTTCAATAATTTCTCCCACTGAAGACAAGTCTTTTCTGAATTCTCGCTGCGGAATTTTATGACAATTAGCCACAGTATGGCCGGTTTTCAGATAAGTATAATTCCAGGCCGTACCAAGAGTGATTACCACGTGACTGATTTGCTCTAAAAAATCCCGGGTTTGCTCAAGCTTTTTATCCAGAGTTTCAAGAATTCTATCCTTATCGGGATCACTCAGGCTTGAATGAGCCTCAAAACAGTGCCAGCGTTCGTTATAAAAAAAAATATCTTCTTCGGAATAATGATAACCCGAAACCACGCGCTCGAGGAAAGCTTCTATAGCCTGTGGGTGAAAAAAGATGCCAAAGGGATTCTGAAGCTTTCTGATCTTATAGTACTCAAGTTTTGCTCCTATATTTTCTACAAAACAAGATCCCAACAGCAACAGCTTCGAATCGTAACCGATCTTTGGCTGTTTTTCCTTAATAGGAATGCGGGTCCTGAATTCCATAGTCCTTTTTTCTATAGCTTGCTGGCTACCTCTTAAAATAATCCGGCAATAAGCTTAATCGATATAAGATTTTGCCTTTTGCAGGGCCTCATTAAGTCCGGCTGGATTCTTACCTCCTGCCGTAGCAAAAAACGGCTGGCCGCCTCCACCTCCCTGGATGAATTTCCCGAGTTCCCTAACTATCTGCCCGGCGTTCAGATCTTTTTCCTTTACCAGGTTTTTAGAAATATAACAACTAAGAAGTGCTTTACCATTTTGCTCTGCCCCAAATAACAGGAACAGATTGTCTTTCTCGTCTGCCAGCTGATAAGCCAGGTCCTTAAGGCCACCGGCATCAAGATCCACCATTTTTGCGAGGAAATTTACTCCGTTAATTTCTTCAATTTCAGCCTTTAATTCGGTTTTGAGGTTTTTTGCTTTATCTTTCAACAAGGCTTCCACCTGTTTCTTTAAAACTGAATTCTCTTCCTGCAAACCGCTTACAGCTTTTACAGGATCGTTTGCGTTTTTCAGCTCATTCTTGATTTGCTCTAACACCTGGGTCTGTTCAGCGAAATACTCGCGAACAGCATCGCCGGTTATGGCTTCTATTCTTCTTATACCACTGGCCACAGCAGCTTCAGAAGTTATTTTGAAATACCAGATATCTCCGGTATTCTTCACGTGAGTTCCGCCACAGAGCTCCATAGATTCACCAAAGCCGATAGCCCTAACAGATTCACCATACTTTTCTCCAAAAAGTGCTATAGCACCCTGATCTAAGGCTTCCTGAAAGGCAATATTGCGTTGTTCATTCAAGGCAATCCTCTCGGCGATCCTTTTATTTACGAATTCTTCCACCTGCTCCAGTTCCTCTTTAGTCACTTTGCTGAAATGAGAGAAGTCAAAACGCAGGTAATCGCTTTTTACCAAGGATCCCTTTTGTTCTACGTGAGCACCCAAAACATAGCGGAGTGCCTGGTGCAACAGATGAGTTGCCGAATGGTTTGCAGCAGTAGCCTCACGCTGAGTTTTACTTACCACCGCCATTAGTTTTCCTTGGGGATTCTTTGGAAGGTTTTTAGCGAAATGAACGATAAGGTTATTTTCCTTTTTCGTATCGAAGACAGATATCTTATTTCCATCGACTTCTTCCAGGTACCCCTTATCTCCTACCTGGCCACCCCCTTCAGGGTAAAATGGAGTTTGTGTAAGTACAAGCTGATAGATCTCGCCTCGTTTTTTTGTTTCCACTTTGCGGTACCTGGCTAGCTGAACATCAGCTTCAAGCACATCATAACCTATAAAGGCCTCCCCGGAAACAGGATTTATTTCATGCCAGTCCCCGGCAGTGATTTGCGTTGCAGCACGGGAACGGTCTTTCTGTTGCTTAAGTTCCGCTTCAAACTCTCCTTCATCAAGGTCGTAACCACGCTCCCGCAAAATAAGTGCGGTAAGATCTATTGGAAAACCAAAAGTATCGTAGAGTTCAAAAGCTTTTTTTCCTGAAACCACTTTATCTTTAGTTTCAGCAATTATATTTTCCAGGCGAACCAAGCCCTGATCTAGGGTACGAAGAAAAGACTGCTCTTCTTCCCTAATCACATTCTCAATAAGATTTTTTTGAGAAACAAGCTCGGGAAATGCCTGCCCCATCTGCTTGCTCAATGTCGAGATCAATTTATAGATAAATGGCTCTTTGGAGTTAAGGAAAGTGAAGCCATAACGAATTGCCCGTCTTAAAATTCGACGGATTACATAACCTGCTCCAGTATTTGAAGGCAATTGACCATCGGCAATCGAAAAAGCGACCGCACGAACATGATCGGCGATAACCCTGATGGCGACATCAGATTTCTCAGAAGCCCCATACGGGGTATTCGTAATTTTTTCTATCCCCTCGATTAGCGGAGTAAAGACATCGGTATCGTAATTGGATTGTTTCCCCTGCAGGACCATAGAAAGTCGTTCAAAGCCCATCCCGGTATCTATGTGTTTGGCAGGAAGTTCTTCCAGAGAACCATCGGCTTTACGGTTGTACTGCATAAAAACCAGGTTCCATATTTCTACCACCTGTGGGTGATCCTCATTAACAAGTTCACGTCCGGGTTGCTTTGCTTTATCAGCTTCAGAACGAATATCGATATGAATTTCAGAACAAGGTCCACAAGGCCCCTGCTCACCCATTTCCCAGAAATTATCCTTTTTATCTCCGTAAATAATGCGATCTTCAGGAATAATTTTCTTCCATATCTCCAGGGCTTCAGTATCCAGCCCCAGGCCATCTTCCTCACTGCCTTCAAAAACCGAAATATAAAGGTTATCCTTATTAATCTTGAACACTTCTGTTAGCAGCTCCCAGGCCCAGTTAATAGCTTCCCCCTTAAAATAATCGCCAAAACTCCAGTTGCCAAGCATCTCGAACATAGTATGGTGATAAGTATCCATCCCAACCTCTTCAAGATCGTTGTGTTTTCCGCTTACCCGGAGGCATTTTTGGGTATCGGTAACTCGGGTATATTTTGGCACTGTGTTGCCGAGAAAGTATTCCTTAAACTGGTTCATCCCTGCATTGGTAAACATAAGCGTGGGATCGTCTTTTATAACCATTGGTGCCGAAGGCACAATCTGGTGAGATTTGGACTTAAAAAATGCTAAGAATTGGTGGCGTATTTCCTGAGATTTCATCAAAACGTTCTAATCTAAAATTTATTAAATTGTGACGGCGTGGAAACAATTTTTATATTTGCTCGTTAAGCCTTTACAGTTTGCACGGTAATTGCTCATATTGGAGGCAAAAATAGCATAAATTTGACTCATGTCGAAGGTAAAATATTATTACGATAGCGAGACCCTTTCTTATAAAAAAATCGAAGGCCGAAAAGGCAGGCGGTTAGGCATTATATTACTAAGTATTTTAGGTTCCTTTCTGGCCGGTTTTCTGCTTTTGGTGTTATATCTCAATATCCCTCAAATTGAAACCCCAAAGGAAAAGGCTTTAAAAAGGGAGCTCCAAAACATGCAGTTGCAGTACGGTCTACTCAACAAAAAGATGGACCAGATACAGGATGTGCTGGCTAATGTGGAAGACCGCGACAACAATATTTACAGAATGTATTTTGAGGCCAATCCAATTCCCGAGGAACAACGACGGGCAGGTTTTGGTGGTATTAACCGTTACCGCAACCTTGAAGGTTTCGATAATTCTAAATTGATTATTGAAACTAATAAGCGGATGGATATCCTTACTAAGCAAATCGTGGTTCAATCTAAATCTTTAGATGAGATAGCTGAACTTGCCAGGGAAAAAGAGGAACTTCTTTCTGCTGTTCCGGCTATCCAGCCCGTAAAAAATGAAGATCTTAGCAGGATCGCTTCGGGTTATGGATGGAGAACAGACCCATTTACCAAGGTCAGGAAATTTCATTATGGGATGGATTTTACGGCACCCCGAGGCACCCCTATTTATGCCACAGGAAACGGAAGAATTGAGCGCGCAGACAACCGCTCCACAGGATATGGGAATCACATAAGAATTGATCACGGGTATGGGTACACCAGTTTGTATGCCCACCTGCACAAATACAATGTGAGAGTAGGCCAGCGTGTATTGCGCGGCGATGTAATTGGTTATGTGGGCAGCACCGGTAGATCACAGGCCCCTCATCTGCATTACGAGATCTTTAAAGACGACAGACGAATAAACCCTATTAATTTCTACTATGGACACCTGTCTCCGGAAGAATTTGATGAGGTCTTGAAAAAAGCACAACAAGAAAACCAATCTTTGGACTAATGCATCTTAACCTACCCGACAAAAGATATTACAGTATTGGGGAAGTAGCTACCGCATTTAAGGTGAATACTTCGCTAATTCGTTTTTGGGAAAAGGAATTCGATGTGATCAAACCGAAGAAAAATGCCAAGGGAAACCGAAAGTTTACTCCTGAAGATATCAGGAATCTCGAACTTATCTATCATCTTGTCAAGGAAAGAGGATTTACCCTGGAAGGGGCTAAAACCCACCTGAAAGAAGAAGGACATAAAACCCTCAACAATTTTGAAATAATTCGTAAGTTGGAAGGAATAAAATCAAAACTAACCGACCTTAAAAACCAAATGTAAATATGAAAAAATGGCTTATCCCGGCAATTATTATTGCCATCGTAGTTTTTGTTATTTATAGTTTTACAGCAGGTGTTAACAACACTGCCGTAGAAAAAGAGGAAAACGCCAAGATGGCCTGGGCTAATGTTGAGAGCTCATACCAACGCCGGAATGATCTTATTGGAAACCTGGTGCAAACCGTACAGGGTGCGGCCGATTTTGAAAGAGGAACCCTTACCGATGTTATTGAAGCGCGATCGCGTGCCACTGCCGTAAATGTTGATGCGGACAACCTTAGCGCAGAACAGATTCAGCAATTCCAACAGGCTCAAAGTGGAGTAAGTTCAGCTTTATCGCGATTACTGGTAACCGTGGAGCGCTATCCGGATATCAAGGCCAATCAGAATTTCCTCCAGTTACAATCACAACTGGAAGGCACCGAGAACAGGATTAACGTTGCCCGCGATAGGTATAACGAAGCCGTTGCTGATTACAATACTTATATCAGGGTATTCCCAAACAATATTTTTGCGGGGATGTTCGGATTTGAAAAAATGGAACGTTTCCAGGCAGATGCAGGAGCAGAAAACGCACCGGATGTAGAATTTGATTTTTAAAAAATGAGCAAGGTAAAAGATTTCTTAAGCAAAAAGGATGAAGAGGAGATAATTGAAGCCATTCGGGTTGCCGAAGGTCATACCTCAGGTGAAATCAGGGTTCACCTTGAAAAATCCTGTGGAGACAAAGACATCTTCGAGCGGGCTATGGAAGTCTTTCATCAACTAAAGATGGATAACACCAAAGAAGAAAACGGGGTGCTTATCTATGTAGCCGTAGAAGATCATAAATTCGTTATTTATGGAGACAAAGGCATTAATGATGTAGTCCCATCAGATTTCTGGGAAAGCACTAAAGATGCCATCGTAAGTCAGTTCAAAGAAGGAAAGTTCAAGCAGGGTCTGGTAGACGGGATTCTTAAAGCTGGAAAACAGCTCGAAGAGCACTTTCCATGGTCACCCGATAACACCAATGAACTCTCCAACAATATTTCAAGAGAATAAATGCTACAAACCCAACTCAAGACCATATTCACCTTTCTTTTTTCACTGTTTCTGATATTTTCAGGATACAGTCAACGTGAAATTCCCCCCAAACCATCTCAGGAAACCAGTGTTTATGATGAGGCAGATGTTTTAAGTAGCGAAGAGGAACAGCGCCTTGAACAAAAACTCATCAGTTATGCCGATACCACCTCTACCCAAATAGTATTGGTCACCATTGAATCTTTACAGGGAGAGTATGAGGGCACCTATGCTGCCCATTGGGCCCAGGAATGGGGAATAGGCCAATCAAAGGAAGATAACGGCCTTCTAATTCTACTGGCCGAAAACGACAGGAAGATCTGGATCACTACAGGTTATGGCCTGGAGGAATACCTCACCGATGCCCGAACCAAACAAATCATAGAACAAATAATCCTTCCTGAGTTCAGGCAGAATAATTATTACACAGGTCTTGATAAGGGAACCACGGCCATCTTTCAGGTCCTGGAAGGAACTTTCCAGGGAACACCACAAAACAAAGGGAAATCCGGAGGCATCCCGGTGCAGTTTCTAATTCTGGGAATTATCTTCCTAATAATCATAATTTCGCTTGGTAACAAGAACAAAGGCGGCCGTAATGGAGGTCGCCGAAGCACCGGAGGCACTTTGCTGGATGCTATCATTCTAAGTTCGCTGGGACGTGGCACTTTTGGAGGAGGAAGCTCCTCAGGCGGCGGATTTGGTGGCGGAGGAGGCTTCGGCGGGGGCTTTGGCGGAGGCGGTTTCGGTGGAGGCGGTGCCGGTGGAAGCTGGTAACTCCAGTGTACTGACACCCCTTTATAATTTTTCAGCAAACAAATAGCCCGGCAATTAGTATTACCGGGCTTCTTTATGGTTTAATTTTATAGCCTAATGATTCTTTATTTTTTTCTAAAATAAACCGCTACCGGAACCCCATTAAAATCAAATTTTTCCCGCAGTTTATTTTCCACAAATCTTTTATAAGGATCGCGCACATACTGTGGCAGGTTGCAGAAAAAAGCAAACTGAGGTTGCGGTGTTGGTAATTGTGTACAGAATTTGATCTTTACATATTTACCTTTATAGGCAGGTGGAGGAGTGTGCTCCAGGATTGGTAGCATCACATCGTTAAGTTCACGGGTTTTAATCTTTTTACTTCGGTTCTCAAAAACCTTAACAGCGGTTTCTATTGCCTTAAAGATACGTTGTTTGGTAAGTACTGAAATAAATACGATAGGCACATCGGTAAAGGGCTCTATTTCTCTTCTGATCCTGGCTTCGTATTCCTTCATCGTATTGGTTTCTTTATCTTCTACCAGGTCCCATTTATTCACGAGAATCACTATTCCTTTGCGGTTTCTTTCCGCCAGCCAGAAAATATTCTGTACCTGCCCGTCAAATCCACGGGTGGCATCCAGCACGATTAAACAAACATCACAGTTCTCTATAGCACGTACCGAGCGCATCACCGAATAGAATTCAAGGTTTTCCTTAACCTTGGATTTTCGTCTGATTCCGGCGGTATCCACCAGATTAAATTCAAAGCCAAAACGATTGTATTTAGTATCCATAGAATCGCGGGTTGTTCCGGCGATATCGGTTACTATGTAACGTTCTTCCCCGATGAGGGCATTAATAAAAGAAGACTTCCCGGCATTGGGACGTCCCACCACCGCAAAGCGCGGAAGCTCAGATTCCTCATCGGCCTCCTGTTCGGGCAGAGCTTCGATTAATGCATCCAGTAAATCGCCCGTACCACTACCGTTGGTGCTGGCAATAGGGAAATATTCTCCCAGCCCAAGGGAATAAAATTCTACCGCATTTTCAAGACGCTTATTGTTGTCTACCTTGTTTACGGCAAGAAATATAGGTTTGTCAACTTTACGCAACAATTTTGCTACCTCTTCATCCATAGGGGTTATGCCGCTTTCAACGTCTACCATAAAAATAATGGCATCGGCTTCATCTATGGCGAGTTCCACCTGCTTATCGATTTCAGCTTCAAAAATATCATCGCTGCCCTTCACATAACCGCCGGTATCGATAAGGGAAAATTTCCTTCCATTCCAGTCAGATTTCCCATAATGACGGTCACGGGTAACCCCGCTTACCGAATCAACGATCGCCTCCCGGCGTTGAATGAGACGGTTGAAAAAGGTTGATTTTCCTACATTTGGCCTTCCCACGATAGCAACAATATTGCTCATAGCTTATTCTTTTATTAAAGTGCAAAATTAGTGTAAAAAATCGGGTTTAGCTGAAAAGCGAATCCGCATATTTTTCCCTCTGAAAAACGGTACTTAGGATAGACCAGGATCTTATTTAATCGTTATACCCAAAACGCTTGAGCTGCCTCTGGTCGCTGCGCCAGTTTTTATTAACTTTTACGTATAGTTCAAGGTGCACCTGTTTCCCGAAGAATTTCTCCAAATCCTTTCGGGCTTCTACTCCTACTCTTTTTAAGGCCGCACCTTTATGGCCAATGATAATTCCTTTTTGAGTATCTCGTTCCACCATGATCACGCTACGCATTCTGATTATTTTTTCTTCTTCAAAGAATTCCTGTGTATCGATTTCTACAGAATATGGAATTTCCTTTTTATAGTGCATCAGGATTTTCTCACGAATGATCTCGTTTACAAAAAAGCGTTCAGGTTTATCGGTAAGGGTGTCCTTTGGATAAAATGGCGGCGCCTCAGGTAAAAGCTCAATAATACGGTTAAAGACCTCGGCCACATTAAAACCTTCCAGGGCAGAGATAGGGAATATTTCCGCATTAGGCACTTTTCCTGCCCATAATTCTACCTGGGATTCGAGTTCATCCTGATTGGATTTATCAATCTTATTCAGCAATAATAAAACAGGAATTTTAGCCTGGATGATCTGATTAAAGAAAGCTTCATCTTTAAGTTCCTGCTCCCCAATTTCAACCATATAGATCAACACATCGGCGTCCTCAAAGGCCGATTTAACAAAACTCATCATCGACTCCTGAAGCTGGTAAGCGGGTTTTATTATTCCCGGGGTATCGCTAAGAATCATCTGAAAATCCTCGCCGTTCACGATCCCAAGAATACGGTGTCGGGTGGTTTGCGCTTTGGAGGTTATGATAGAGAGTTTCTCACCCACAAAAGCATTCATCAGCGTTGATTTTCCCACATTGGGGTTTCCTATAATATTTACAAATCCTGCTTTATGTGCCATTTTACTAAAAATTTCTTTCTGCAAAAATAGCAAGATATGTAGCAATCACATCGCAATAAGCCTGTTTAAATTTAAAATACCCTTAAAATCCATTAAATTTAAGTCAGTGAACTTCAGTATTTAAGGAGTTTAACTTTGAAAACTTTTTTTATTTGGGAATAACAGGCTACAAAACCGCAGCACAAAATTCATTGCAGGAGCCTGGAATAGAGGTCAACGGCAAGCAGCCCTGGTACAATTATGGTAAAAATGATAATTTTTATCAAGTTGCTCCTAGCCGTGGTTCTCTTGGGTTTGGAGAATCCTACATGGAAGCTTGGTGGGAATGCCGGGCCTTAGATAAAAAGTTTCATCGCCTTTTCAGGGCAAATCTGGAGGAAAAAAACAGTACTCGATATTGGTTGTGGTTGGGGAGGTTCTGCTAAATATGCCGCTAAAAATTATGGCGTAAGGGTTACCTGAAGAACAGGAAAAACTAGCCACTGAATGTTGCCAGGGATTGCCGGTGAGATCAGATTTCAGGATTACCGGGATGTTCGTGAAAAATACGACCGCATAGTCGGTATAGGAATGCTGGAGCAAGTAGACCATAAAAATTTTGAAAATTTATGCAAGTAATTAAAGGAGGTTTAAAATAAACCTCTTCAGCCTGGTTCATTTTATAGGTGGAAATTTTGCCTGAATCAAGTGCGGCAGTTTTCCGGGCAAAAAAATAAATTTATGGCAGCTGGTACTCAGCTATCCTCAATCTTCAGAAAGATATCACTCCCTGCACCCGCGAACATTTTTAGCTTGCCCTAAGCTTTTCAGCAATGAAGGTTTAAATCAAGTTATTGTCGATCTCACAATTTAAACGGCTATAAATTAAGAGTATAACAAAAAACAGAAGTTAATCTGGCCTGAGCTTTTCTGTTAAAAATAATTAACTAATTTTGCCGGCTCTTATGAAACATGGAAGAAACATAAAATCATCTCCGCTTACTCCGCCATAAACGAGTCTTAGCTTCTCCAATTTTCAATTATTCCGCGAAGAAAACTTTCGGCAATCACTATGCACTAAACCTCTATTCTGATGAAAAAGATTTTCAACCTTTTTGATTTTTCCCAAAAAGTAAATTACAAAACAGAAATTCTGGCAGGATTAACCGTTGCCCTGGCTTTAATTCCCGAAGCGGTTGCCTTTGCTTTTATCGCCGGATTATCTCCACTCACCGGGTTATATGCAGCTTTTGTCATGGGGTTAATAACCGCCATTTTTGGTGGTCGCCCCGGGATGATCTCTGGAGCTACCGGCGCAGTCGCCGTGGTAATTGTGGCTCTTGCTGTTTCCCATGGTCCCGAATATGTTTTTGCTACAGTTATCCTGGCGGGATTGATCCAGATTTTGGCCGGAGTGCTACGGCTAGGTAAACTTATCAGGCTGGTACCACACTCGGTGATCTTCGGTTTTGTGAATGGCCTGGCCATTATTATATTCATGTCTCAACTCGACCAGTTTAAAGTTCCCAATGCGGCAGGAGAACTGGAATGGATGACCGGCGCCCCACTCTATACATTCCTGGCCCTGGTGTTAACTGCTATTTTGATTATCTGGCTTCTACCTAAATTAACCAAAATAGTGCCGGCCACCCTGGCAGCTATCCTTGTGGTATTTGGAATTGTTACTGCCCTGGGCATAGACACAAAGACCGTAGGAGATATGGCCTCAATTAAGGGAGGTTTCCCTCCTTTCCATATCCCCATGGTTCCTTTCAATTTAGACACTCTAATGCTGATTTTTCCCTACGCCGCAATTATGGCCGGAGTAGGTTTGATAGAAAGTTTATTAACGCTTAATATTTTGGACGAGATCACTGAAACCCGTGGCAGCGGTAACAAGGAGTGTGTAGCGCAGGGTGGTGCAAATATTCTTTCAGGCTTCTTCTCAGGAATGGGAGGTTGCGCTATGCTTGGTCAGAGCCTTATTAACGTTAGCTCTGGTGCACGAGCCCGATTATCGGGAATTGTAGCAGCAATAAGCTTACTCATCTTTATAATGTTTGGTTCCAGTGTGATTGAACTTTTACCTATGGCAGCACTCACCGGGTTAATGATCATGGTTGCCGTGGGCACCTTTGAATGGGCCAGTTTAAGAACTTTCAGAAGAATGCCAAAATCAGATATTCTGGTAATGGTCCTGGTAACCGGAGTAACTGTTGTGCTTCACAATCTTGCTCTTGCTGTACTTATTGGGGTGATAATTTCAGCACTCGTTTTTGCCTGGGATAACGCCAAACGTATTAGAGCCAGGAAAAGAGTAGATGAAGAAGGTGTTAAACATTACGAGATTTACGGCCCTCTTTTCTTTGGATCGGTGCAGGCATTTAACGATAAATTTGATATTCTAAATGACCCTGAACATGTGGTTATTGACTTTTCAGAAAGCCGTATTGTAGATATGAGCGGAATTGAAGCAGTTAATAAATTAACCGAAAGATACCACAAACAAGGCAAAAAACTTCATCTAAGACACTTAAGCAGCGACTGCAGAGCACTTTTAAATAAAGCCGATGCCATTATTGAAGTTAACATTCTTGAGGATCCAACCTATAAAGTAGTAGCAGATAAGATTTAAGTTTAGTAAATTTATAGGGCAACTATAAATTTAAGGATATGTCTGTAATTGATGAGGGAGACCTGGAATTTGAGAACATTACTTCAATAGAGAATAAAACCCTTAGAATAAATCTAAACAAGAATATCTACGGCACCTTTGCTGAAATTGGTGCGGGCCAGGAAACTGTGCGAAACTTTTTTCGGGCCGGTAGTCCTTCCGGTACCATTGCCAAAACCATAAGTGCCTATGATAAGGATTTTAGCGATGCAATATATGGCCTGGAATCAACCGGAAGATATGTCACCGAATCCCGGTTGAAAAGCATGCTTAATTATGAAAGCAAACTCATAGAAGAGCGCATCTCCCGGGAAAAACATCCGGATAAATTATTCTTCAGTTACGCTAATACAGTTGCAACCATTGACTGGGCAAAGAAATATAAAGGTCACGGATGGCTTGGAATAAATTTCCAAACAAAACCCAGGGAGGAATACAGTAGTATAATTCTACACGTACAGTTTCACGAAAACAGCGCGGTTCACCAGCAAATAAGTCTGGGAATCCTGGGTGTAAACCTAATTTACGGTGCTTTTTATCAATCTGATGACCCAAAGGAATTACTCAAGCATCTTTTTGACCACCTTTCTAATGACAAGATAGAGATAGATTCTATAAACTTTACAGGACCTGTGTTTAAAAAAGTTGACAACCGCCTGATGAGTTTACAGTTGGTTAAGAATGGTATTACCGAGGCCGTAATGTTCAACCCTGAAGGGAATAACATTCTTCCAGCCAATGTCTTGTACAAGAAGAATATTCTAACCCTTCGCGGAAGTTTCCGTCCGGTGACCAATGTGAATATGAACATGTACGAGAAATCGCTGGAATTGTTTAGAAAAGAAAAAAGGGTAGATCCCGAAAAGACCGTAGTTATATTTGAAATAACGCTTTCCAACCTGAAGTCTGAAGGAGAAATAGACGAAAAAGATTTCCTGGACCGTGCCGATCTGCTTTGCAGTCTTGGCCACAATGTGATGATCTCCAATTTTCAGGAATATTATAAAGTGGTAGAATATTTTTCACAGCACACCAAGGAACAAATGGGGCTTTCAATGGGAGTTAACACCCTGGTTGATATATTCGACGAAAAGTATTACCGGCATTTAAGTGGGGGTATTCTGGAGGCTTTTGGAAAACTCTTCTTTAAGAACCTGAAAATCTATCTTTATCCACTTAAAAATCCAGAAACAGGGGAGGTTGTTACCAGTAAAAACCTAAAAGTACATCCACGAATCAAGGAACTCTACAAATTTTTTCTGGATAATAACCGGGTGGTAGACATCACAGATTATGAGCCTAAGGTATTGGACATTCATTCCCGACAGGTGCACCAAATGATAATAGATGACGAAGAAGGATGGGAAAAAATGATTCCGGAGAAAACTGCCAAAATGATCAAGGAGAAAAATCTTTTCAGAGACAAGAAATCCTAAACCCGGAAAGTATTTTATTTGAAATCCAGGCAATGTTGGGATTTCTTAATTAAGCTGCTCCTCCAGGGCTGTAAAAGCTTTTATGGCAGCATTGGGTTCAATAATATCATAGCCATCCCAGAACCCTGCATTGTAGGTTTTGAAAGTTTCATACTCAAAATCGGTTGTAGGTTTAAGGGTCTCAAAATCTTTCGTAGTTAATGGCTGGTTCTCATAGACCAACATCTGATATTTGCTTATCTGGCCAGAATGTATCTTTATATCCAGATCAAGTTCATTTTGTTTTCTTCGGCCTTTTACAAATTTGTTCTTTTCAATAACCTTAAGGGGACGTTCAATTCCGAAGCTTTCTCCTTGTTCCTGTTCAAGATATTTTAGTTGATATTTCCCTAATTCATCTTTTGAGAAGATCATCAACCCCCGGTAAACATCCTCCACCGTACTAATTCCGAAAAGGCGGAATTTCTTTAAAGGTTTAACATTCCTGTATTCCAATCGATAAACACCGAAATCCAAAGTATTTACGTACAATTTTCCTTTAAAATCGGCTCCGCGTTTAGGCTCAAAAGATATTATATAAACTACAGCATCTTCCATTTGTGCATAACCTTCGTGCTTAAATCTATATTTGCGGGATTTTTCGAAAAAATCTAATGTAATATCTTCTTTCCAAAACATATTTTGAAGCAGCCTTTCAATTCTTGAGTCAGCGAAAGTTCCCAGATCCTTCTGTTTCTGTAAGCGCTCCTTTTGTAATTCCTCTGCGCTTTTCTCATCATCCGGTTTTTCATCCTTCATTTCTTCAGCGAACTCCTCAGCATCTACCTTCACCCCTACTAATCCCGATTTTATTTTAAGAAACGAATTGCTCTTTATGTTTTGCTGAAAGATATTTTCAAGTTTCCCACTGAGTTCCTCAAGGTCTGCCAGATTTTGTGGATTATTAAGGTTGGCAGCTTTAATCAACTGAATTTTCTGAGTATCGTAATTTCCGTAAAAATCACCTAAAACTTCTTTATAAGAATCTGTTACCCTGGGGATACTGGAGGTTACCTTATTCATCAGTTCCTGGTTAAGCTCAGGGATAGTGCTTTCTTCAACTTTAAGGTCAAATTGCCGGATCTTATTGATTTGGGATTCCCTGAAGAAGAATCTTTTTTGATTCAGGTTAAGATCATAATTAATACTGATATTATTTTTTACCCGCTCCAGGATCTCTTCCCCTGAGAGATTTTTATTGCTCAGAAAAACGTCACTAAGTCTTATGCTTTGTGGTGTCAAAAAAATCACTGAGTCTTTAAAATGAGCTGCCGAAGTTTCTAAAGCTTCATAGCCCAGGGAAGAAATTTTAATTGTATCCCCCTCTTTCAGCTTAGCGGTAAAAGCAAACCTACCTTCTTCATTGGTGATCACTCCTTTATGAGCGGCATACTGAATGGTGGCAAAGGGAATAGCTTCCCGGGACTTTTCATCCAAAACCCGCGCCGTATACTGCTGTGCAGTAAGTTTTGAAACCGACGAAATAATAAAAAATGCTAAAACAAATAAAAAACGCATAGGGTCTTTTTTATAGAAGACGATTACGCCAAGGGATTGTTACATCAATTGCCAAAGAGATTGGATTTTTTTTCAAAACAATCGGCATAAGTCTAAGGTATTAAATATAAAAAAGGCTGCCCGAAACTCAGGCAGCCCTGTTGTAAAATTTGATATAATTTTTTAATTCCTGTAAAAGGGTTGCGGCCAGGCATCATTAGAGAAATTGATGTCCGGCAACAATTTGTTGGGATCCAGTTCAATACTTTTCACATTTTTTTCGGTTCTGTGAAGGTAATTCCAGGTATCCCCGCGCTGCCAGATCTCCACCGGAAGCCTTATTTCTTCTGAAGAATCATCTTCATAGGTTATTTCCATCAAAACCGGCATTGGGATTTCTCCCCGATTAGCCAGGCTCACCACATAATTCCCCTGGTATTCCTGTACCCCCGTAAGAGCAATATCAATATTTCCGGTTCCGTAGAACCAGCCTTTAAAGAACCAGGATAGGTTCTCTCCGGCTACATTTTCCATATGGTTAAAGAAGTCGGCTGGTTGGGGGTGTTTGTAGGCCCAGGTTGCGATATAGGATTTGAAGGCATTATCAAATCGTTCTTCTCCAAGAATGTATTCCCGCATCAAGAACAAGCCTATCGCCGGTTTATAATAAGCCGTCATTGCAAGATTTCTAAGATTAGTGACATCGGGATAGGTATCTATACCTTCTCTTCGTTCACTATTAAACCAGCCCGTCATATTTCTGGTTTGGTTTAATGTGGAAGGGTATTCCCCATTGTTAAATTCTAAAGCACTGTAATGATTTATAAAAGTGTTGAAACCTTCATCCATCCAGGCGTAGCGCCTCTCATTGGAGCCAACAATCATCGGGAACCAGTTATGACCGAATTCATGATCGGTTACGCCCCACAGAGATGCTCCTTCGCTCTTCCAGCTGCAAAAATTCAATCCCGGATATTCCATTCCCCCAACATGTGCTGCCACATTTACCGCAGCTCCGTAAGGATATTCGAACCATTTTTCAGAATAATGTTCTATCGAGGCTTTTGAATATTCAGTAGAACGGGACCAGGCGCCTTCCCCGTCGCTTTCTTTAGGATAAGCCGATTGTGCCAGGGCTTTCTTTCCTCCAGGTAAATTGATTCTCGCAGCATCCCAGATAAAGGCTTTTGACGAACTAAAGGCCACATCACGGGCGTTTTTAATCTTATAGTGCCAGGTAAGCGTGCCTTCCTGTTTGGCCCTTAAAGACATATCATTCACCTCTTCAGGTTTGATCAGATAAACAGTAGAATCACTTTTCGCAGCACGATCCCACCTTTCCCGCACTTTTGATGAAAGTACCTGTCTCGCATTTTGCAAAGTACCAGAGCCAACTACTATATGACTGGCGGGTGCGGTTATCTTATAATCATAGTCCCCATAGTCAAGATAAAACTCTCCGGCCCCAAGGTATGGCTCTATATTCCAACCTTCCACATCGTCTAATACGGCAGCTCGTGGAAACCACTGTGCCAGAGCGTAAATGGTTCCATCTTCCACCTCAAGACGGCCCATTCTATCCATTCCCTCAACAGGAATTTTATATTTAAAGTTCATAGAAATGCTTGCCTTGCCTCCTTTTGCCGGGATTGGTTCATCAAAGAAAACCTGCATTCGGGTATCGGTGATCAGGTGTTTATTGGAACTGCTTCTTTTCACTTTTGCCTCCAGGTTTGAAATGGTGTAGCCACCATCAATATCGCCACTATAACGGTTCCCCTGGATAGGGGTGGTTAAAGTCCCGCGGGAATCTTCGGTGAAACGGTTCTGCTCCAGGTGCATCCAAATAAAATCCAGAGGCTCCGGGCTGTTATTGGTATAAGTAAGTGTAATTTCACCTGTAATGGTGTGTTCCTGGTCATTAAGACTAGCCTCGATCTCATAATCGGCTTCGTTTTGCCAATAATCCGGCCCCGGTTTCCCGGTAGCCGACCTGTATCGGTTCCCGCTACGATCCATAAATTCATCAAAATCGGCCTGGTTGTTTTCCACAACCTCCTGGGCCGTTGCCGTAATACCGAAAATTCCGGCTACAGCAAAAGACAACATCAGTCTTGAAAATATCTTCATTATTTTTAGTTTAGTTCTTAATCCCTGCTAATTTAATGATTGCCCTAAAATATCCAATTTTAACTCGGTAAAAGACTTTAAGGCTCAGGTAGAAAATTCAGTTTTCATTCCGCGATCATACATCACGATGCTACCGGCCACAGAAACATTTAAACTGAGTTTAGATTTAAATTTCACCAGATGATGGGCTTTTTCAATAGCCTGATTAGAGAGGCCGTGATCTTCGGCACCAAGAAGGTAAACACAACGCCGCGGATGTTTAAAACGCTCGAGTGACTCTGCATTATCGGTTAATTCTACGCCCACCAGCATCGCGCCTTTTGGCAAATGCGCATAGAAATCTTCAAAGGTTTTGTAATGAAAATAAGGCATAGCTCCTACTGCCTTATGGGTATCGCAGGCTTGTTTTTCATACCGGTTTCCGATAGTAAAAATAAAGCTCGCTCCCATATTCTGAGCAGACCGCCAAAGCACGCCGAGGTTTTCGGGGGTCTTCCCATTCTGAATACCAATGCCAAAAAATCCCTGTTCCAGGTTGTCTGTTTCCATAAGACCCCAAAAATACTGTTTTTGGCTTTTCATCAAAAAAGAAATCGGGAAGCTAATGCAAAATCTAAAAATGATTTAAATCATTTAAAATTGAGCTTTCAGGTTTTAACTTTACTTAAGTAGACTGATTTGGTTTAATTTAAATTCAAGATTTTATGAAACGCGTACTTATTCCCACCGACTTTTCCGAATGCGCGAACCACGCAACCAATATAGGTATGGAACTCGCGAAAAAGATGAATTCCGAAGTGAGTTTTTTGCATCTCATGAACACTCCGGTAGACTGGAGCAAGCTTTCGCTTGAAAAGGAAAATCTATATCCTGAAACCAAGGTAGCCATTGGCACAGCAAAAGATGAATTATTAAAACTGGAACGCAGGGCCGAAAAAATTGGAGTTGAGGCTAATTCTCTATTACTGTTCAACCAGGGAATTGAAGAAATTCACAATTACATCAGTAAAGAAAAATACTGTCTTGTCGTTATGGGCACCCATGGAGAGAAAGGAATGCAAAAACTTATGGGCAGTAACACCCAGAATGTGTTAAAGCAATCTCCCGTTCCGGTACTCTCGGTAAAGCAAAGCGATAAATCTGCTCCTATGAAAAAGATAGGGATCGCTTCAGATTTTCAGGAAGAATCGCTTAGGAGTTTTAACGAAATACTCGAATTGATAAAAAAAATCGGAATAGAAATAGATGTCGTCTACATCAACACCCCTTACACTTTTATGGAGAGCAACCAAATAGAGCAGGCAATGGATTCTTTCCTGGGTGAGCAAACCGAGGTAAAAGAAAAACGATTAGTGTATAATGCAAAAAACGAAGAACGCGGGATCGGGATGTATATTGCTTCAGAGAAACCAGATATGATCGCCACAATCACCCGCCAGCATTCCGGCCTGGAAAAAATATTCCGACCTGGTGTTACTGAAAGCATAATTAATCATTTCGAACTGCCGGTGCTCAGCATTAACCAAAAAAATTGATTTTGATTAAAAAATAAAGGTTTTTAATTATTTTTCTTTCGAGGTATTTTATGGAAACTTCTTGTTTCCCAATATATCAGGCTTCCTATTTTATTTTTTTAGGATTTAATTAATCAAAATCAATATTATGAAGCCAATTTTCACCACCATCCTCACCGTCCCGATATGTATCTTACTTGCAGGTACATTGAGCAGCTGCAAAGATGCTGAAGCCAAAAAAGACTACCAGGAAACTCCTAAGCAAACAGAAGAACCTGCGCTAAGCAAAGAAGAGCTGATAGACCGTGGGGAATATCTTGTAAAAACCATAGGTTGTCAGGATTGTCATAGTCCTAAACGTATGGGAGAGCAAGGGCCGGAATACATTCAAGAACTGGCTTTTTCCGGCTACCAGGCCACTAATGAATTACCTCCAATAAGCCAGGACGCTTTGGATAAAGGCTGGATGCTTATGAACCCGGATCTAACCGCGACGGTTGGCCCATGGGGTGTTTCTTTTGCAGCAAACCTCACCTCGGATGATACCGGAATAGGAAACTGGAGTTTTGGGCAGTTTAAACACTCTCTAACGCAAGGAAAATTAAAAGGCCAGCCAAATGGCCGAATGCTGTTACCCCCAATGCCCTGGGAAAATTTCAAAAATCTTAAAGAAGAAGACCTACGAGCTATGTATGAATATTTTTTGAGCACCGAACCGGTAAAGAATATTGTACCCGCCCCCATTCCTCCTCAGAAATTAAGCAGTTTATAAACATTCCAGTACAAAAATTTCGTTCCGATAGCAACTAGTAATCAGCGGTTTATATTAGATATCGATCAAAGGTTTTCAAAATTAGCATTAGATTAACAATGGTTTAACTTGCATGAATAATAGTTTTACTATTATATTTGCGCAAATTTCTATTATGAAAACTTTTCTTTCTAATATTTCCATTCAGGTTAACCCCTACAGTTATCTTAAGGATCCGGAATCCAGTCCTCTTGGAAAGCGTATTATAACCGGAAGCATAGACTTGATCGAGGAAATAGGTTTTGAAAATTTTACTTTTCAGAAGTTGGCAAAAACCATTAAATCCACAGAGGCCTCTGTATACAGATATTTTGAAAGTAAACATAAACTCTTGCAATATTTAACCATTTGGTACTGGAGTTGGCTGGAGTATCATTTTATATTTAAAACAACCAATATCGACTCCCCTGAAGAGAAGCTTAACCGAGCCATTATTCTACTTACCCAACCCATTGATGAAGATAGCAGTTTCTCTCATATTAACGAGGCTAAGCTTCAGAATATAATCATAGCAGAATCCTCAAAAGTTTTTTTGACCAAAGAAGTCGACCAGGAAAACCAGGCGGGTGTTTATGCCGGCTATAAAAAACTTGTAAGTCGGGTGAGCGATATTATTCTGGAAATTAACCCACAATATAAATATCCTCGCATGTTGGTATCCACAATAATTGAAGGCGCACACAACCAACGTTTTTTTGCAGATCACTTACCGGGATTAACCGATATAATTAAAGGAGAGGATGCAATCACCGAATTTTATAAGGGATTGGTCTTCCGCACTATCCAAAAATAAAAGATGAGCAAAGACGAAATGACAAATACTGAAAAACCAAGTCCATTAAAAAGGCTTTTCCGATTACTAAAACCAGACCAGTCAGAAATTATCAACATTTATATCTACTCGATTTTTAACGGACTGGTTTATTTATCTGTGCCATTGGGAATACAAGCTATTGTTAACCTCATTATTGGTGGTGAGATCACCACCTCGTGGATATTACTCATTATTTTTGTAGTCTTGGGGGTAGCGGCTACAGGAATTTTGAGAATCTTTCAATTTAGAATTACTGAAAACCTTCAGCAAAAGATCTTTACAAAAGCTGCTTTCGAATTCTCCTATCGCCTTCCCAGGATTAAAATGGAGGCTCTTTACAAGCATTATGTACCTGA
Source organism: Salegentibacter sp. (assembly GCF_036568425.1). GTDB lineage: Bacteria > Bacteroidota > Bacteroidia > Flavobacteriales > Flavobacteriaceae > Salegentibacter. Next base: position 65,573 of record NZ_DATCSO010000008.1, read on the forward strand.
ATTAATGAATCGTTTTTTTGATGTTATGACGGTGCAGAAAGGATTACCAAAATTGCTTATCGACTTTTCTGTGGCTGTGCTGCAGGTAGTTTTTGGGTTAATTCTTTTATCCCTGTATCATCCTTTATTTATCGTCTTCAGTGTTCTGCTGGTGTTTTTAATTTACATCATCTTTCATTTTACCGCTAAGAAGGGAATTTCCACCAGTTTAGAAGAATCTAAATACAAGTATAAAGTCGCTCACTGGTTAGAAGAAGTAGGTCGTAACAACACTTCATTTAAACTAGCGGGTGATACCGAACTGCCTTTAGAGAGAGCCAATGAAAATGTAAATTCTTACTTAAAATCCAGAGAGAGCCATTTTAAACTGCTTATGCGGCAATATTCCTTCATGGTAGTTTTTAAAGTAATTGTCGCAGCAAGTTTATTAATACTAGGTGGTTTCCTTGTAATGGAACAAACTATCAATATCGGTCAGTTTGTTGCGGCCGAGATCATCATCCTTTTGGTAATGGAATCTGTGGAAAAACTAATTGTTAGTCTGGAAACAATTTATGATGTACTCACTGGCCTTGAGAAGATAGGACAGGTCACCGACCTTGAACTGGAAAGATCTGAAGGAATTAATCTAAAAGACGAAATGACTTCTCCGGGAATGAAGGTAAGAGCTGAAGCTATTAGCTTCAAATACCCTCAGAGCGAAACAAACATCCTGGAAGGTATTTCCCTCTCGGTTAAAAGGAAGGAAAAGTTTCTGATCGCTGGTAAAAATAATTCTGGAAAAGCAACTTTACTTAAACTTATTGCAGGTTTGTATGAAGTTAAGGAGGGTGTGGTTTCCTATAACGGGATTTCCCTTAACAATTTAAACATTAACGATATGAGATCGGTGATTGGAGAATGTTTTGCTCAGGGAACCTTGTTTGAAGGCTCGGTTTTGGAAAATATCACCATGGGAAGAAAAAATATTCCTTTTGAAAATGTAAAATGGGCGGTAAATCATCTAAAGCTAAAAAGTTTTATCAGGAACCTTCCAAAAGGCTACGACACCTTTGTGGAACCTCAGGGATATAAATTCTCACGTAGTGTAATCACCAAGCTTCTAATAGCCCGAAGCATTGTAAGCAAACCCAATCTCCTGCTCATTGAAGATATTCTTGATAATCTGGATCGCAGGGAACAAATTGAGATTATAGACTTTCTTACTTCTGAAGAACAGGATTGGACCATGATAGGGGTTTCTACTGAAGCACATTTTGCCAAACGCTGTGATCGGATTGCAATTGTTTCGAAAGGCAGAATTACCAGGACCGGTACCTATGAAGAACTGAAAGAATCAGAAGAATTTAAAAATCAGGAAGATGCTTAATATTTCATCAAATAAAATAACCGATAAGGTTGACCATACTTCCTATAGCAGCCTGGAAAAGGTGGAAAGCCGTAAATCCGGAAAATGGGTAAAACGTCTCATTACAATATTTTTTCTCCTCCTTTTCATAAGCATGTTTCTTCCCTGGACGCAAAACATCAGAAGCAAAGGAGAAGTAACCGCGCTTCAGCCAGAACACCGGCCTCAAAGCATTCAATCCATTATCGCCGGAAGGATAGAGAAATGGTTTGTGATGGAAGGCGATTACGTTGAAAAAGGGGATACTATTATGTTTGTTTCAGAAATAAAGGATGAATATTTTGACCCTGAGCTTCTAAACAGAACCCGGGAGCAACTTAATGCCAAAGAACAGGCTGTGGGTTCTTACAAAGAGAAAGTCAAAGCTCTTGACACCAGGATAGGAGCTCTTCTGGAAACCAATCAGTTAAAATTACAGCAGGCGCGAAATAAAGCACGGCAGGCCAGGTTAAAGGTGGAAAGCGATAGCATGGATTACCAGGCAGCTATAATAAATTATGAAATTGCTGAGGAACAATATGAGCGAATTTTGAGTTTGTATAAAGATGGTTTAAAATCCCTCACCGACCTTGAAAACCGTAGACTTAACATGCGGAAAGAAGAAGCTGAAATGACATCTGCCCAAAACAAATTGCTCACCAGCCAAAATGAGGTGATCAATGCTGAAGTAGAATTGAATTCTATCCAGGCTCAGTATCGGGATGCGGTTGCAAAAGTTGAATCTGACAAATATACTACCCTTACCGGTATGTATGAATCACAGGCAGAAATCACCAAACTGGAGAACCAATACACCAATTATTCGGTAAGACAGGGAATGTACTATATAACGGCCCCTGTTAATGGGTATATCACTCAGGCTATTCAATCGGGTATTGGAGAAAATTTAAAGGAGGGCGATCGCATTGTAAGCATTATGCCGGCCGATTATGAATTGGCGGTAGAAATGTATGTGCGACCAATCGACCTTCCGCTGCTGCAAAAAGGTCAGGAAGTACGCGTCCAGTTTGATGGTTGGCCAGCTATTGTCTTCTCAGGTTGGCCAGAACAGAGCTACGGCACCTACGGCGGTGAGATCTTTGCTATAGACAGGTTTATTACCAAAAACGGTAAGTATCGGGTTCTTGTCGCCCCAGATCCCGAACAACCCGATTGGCCCGAAGCTTTGCGATTAGGCGCAGGAACCTCAAATATGGTGCTGCTCAAAGATGTTCCGGTCTGGTATGAACTATGGAGAAATATTAACGGCTTCCCTCCCGATTTCTATGCTCCTTTAAAAGAAGAGCATAATAAAGAAAAGAAGTAAACAAAACCTCTGTTATTTAAGAAAAAGAAGATGAGATTTTTAAAAAATATATTCCTATTACTACTTACATTTTCCCCGGTGACCCCCATTTGGGCACAGGAATTTGAGGTCCAAAAAATTCTCACTTTTGAGGAATATATCGATCTTGTTAAAGCAAATCATCCTGTAGCCCGGCAGGCCGAGAATAGACTGGAAATTGGAGATGCTGATGTTCAGCAAGCAAGAGGAGCGTTTGATCCCAAAATCTTTAATAACACCAAACAGAAGAATTTTAAAGGCAGCGAATATTATAGCATAATTGAAAGCGGATTAAAGATTCCCACCTGGTTTGGGATAGAACTCCAGGGTGGTTACGACCTCAATGAAGGTGCTTACCTTAACCCGCAGAATATGACTCCCGCAGACGGGCTTTGGTATGGTGGAATTTCGATTTCACTGGGGGAAGGGCTATTTATCGACGAAAGACGGGCAGAGCTCAGAAAAGCCCAGCTGTATAGAAAAATGACCCAGATGGAACGCGAGCTAATGCTTAGCAAACTTATCTATGAAGCGGGCAAAGCTTACTGGAAATGGTTTGAGAGTTATTCGGTGATGCAGACCTATGAAGAAGCCATTGAAATTGCTGAAGAGCGTTATGAGGGTGTTCGCCGAAGTAGCCAGGCGGGAGAGGTGGCAGCCATTGACACCACCGAGGCTAAAATCCAGGTACAGAAAAACAGCATAGCCTATAATGAGGCCCGGCTGGAGTTTAAAAATGCTTCGGAACTGATCTCGGTTTACCTGTGGCTTGATGGTGTAACCCCACTGGAAATAGCTAAAGGAACTATCCCGGCCTATCAGGAAGCCACCGGAGTGCCTATTGATGAAAAATTTTTAGGGGAAATTGAAGGCCTTATCGAACAACATCCCGAACTTCGCCGCAGCGGCTTCAAAGTAGATCAGCTTGAAATTGAGCGCCGTTGGAGCAGGGAACAATTAAAACCCGAGCTCAACTTAAAGTATAATGTTTTAACCGAAAGCATAGACGAGATCCCCAGCGCTGAATATTCCTTACACAACTACAATTTTGGGCTTGAATTTGAAATGCCGCTTTTTTTAAGAAAGGAACGGGGAAAGCTTAAATTAGCTAATCTAAAGATCTCTGATGCCCGGCTAGACCTGAAAAATTACCGTGCCAACCTGGAGTATAAAGCCAAAGCTGCCCTGAACGAATGGAAGACCAGTAACGAACAATTGGAGATATACAGGCAAACAGTAGAAAACACAAGAAGACTTCTGGAAGGCGAAAGACGCATGTTTATGGCTGGGGAAAGTTCACTTTTCATGGTGAATTCCAGGCAGATGAGCTATATAAATGCCCAAAATAAATTCTTTGAGTATATTTCAAAGAATCGGATAGCCCGTTTAAAAACCTTTTACCGGTTTGGATTGATCGGGGAATGATATCAGCCTCGGAAAATATTAATATAGAAATAACCGCGGGTTTAGAATTATGTCTAAAAAGCCTGGCTAAAGGAGTTAGCTGTTATTAAAAAGTGTAATTTAAAAGCCTGAAAATATTAAGTTTAATTTAGTACAAATGCAAAAAAGATACTGGATTATTTTAATTCTTCTCCTGGTATTGGTTGTAACCTACTTTTCCGGTCCAAAACCCATAGATCCAGTTTATACATCAAAACTACCAGAAATACCTTCTTCCAATTTGAAAGTTCTGGAGGATCACATCAAAAAAACAGAAGCTCAACAGGCTCTTAGAGAAGATAATCAGGCTAGTATAAAGTGGCAAAATCAATCACCGCAAGTTACTGAATACAGTATTATATATCTGCATGGATTCGCCGGTAGTTACCGCGATGCTTATCCTGTGAATATAAATATCGCAGATAGCCTCAATGCCAATATTTATCTTTCACGATGGGCAGGACATGGCTTGAAACCCGAAGTGGCCCTAAAAAATTTCACACCCGAAACCGCATGGAATTCCGCAAAGGAAGCATTGGTAATAGGTAACAGAATTGGGAAAAAGGTCATTATTATGAGCACCTCTACAGGCGGCACCCTGGCTATAAAACTGGCAGCCGAATACCCCGACAGGGTTCATGCCCTCATTAACCTGTCACCCAACACCGAAGATGACCAGGCGGGATCGTTTTTATTAAATTCTCCCTGGGGTTACGAAATTGCCAGCCTGGTATCCTTTGGGGAGCATAAAATAATTGAGCACGAAAAGGAAATCGCAGAAAAGTATTGGGATACCATTTACCCCTCTAAGGCACTGGTGGACCTACAAATATTAGTGGGATCTACGATGAAACCGGAAACTTTTTCCAGGGTAAGCTGCCCGGTTTTAACGCTTTATTACAAAGAGAATTACTTTCAGAAAGATAATCATGTCGAGGTAAGCACTTTTCCTGAAGTTCACGAAGCCTTTTCGACAGCAGATTCTTTAAAAAAACTTGTTGCGCTTAGCACTCCTGAGACGCACTTTATTGGGAGCGATATCAAATCTAAGGACATTAAAAGCGTGGAGAAGGAAATCATGATTTTTCTAAAGGAGGATTTAGGTATTACCATTCCAAAATCATAGAAAAACCGAATAAGTATTTTTGAAACTTATTATAGGCATGGTTTGATTGAGGATTTCAGTTTTGAACCTTTTCTAAGGGAAGCTTAGAATTAAATAAATTCAATTTGCCAGGGATAAGATGATTATTCCTATACAAACACCGTGTTCGCAAAGTTAAAAAAACAATCTTGTGAGTGATACTGGATTCGAACCAGTGACCCCTACCCTGTCAAGGTAGTGCTCTGAACCAACTGAGCTAATCACCCTTTTTATTCTGAAGTAAAAATAAGATTTAAAATCTTTTTACAGCATTTTTTTGCAATAGTACTTTTGAAAAAATCCTTTCTATAAAAAATAAAAAACAATCTTAATTCTGACGGGGGCCTCTCTCAAGTCTGGTGAGCACCAGCTCCCCAAAATCTCTTACTCTTTTCCAATCTGTGTACTCTATGGCTTTTTCCGTCTTTGTGGGACCGTGAGTGAGTTTCATAATGAGTTTTATCATGATCCTGTCTAAAAAAGAATAAGCCCTATAATCCAATTTACCCGCGAATACAGCAGGCAGGTCTGGTTCCCATTCAACTTCTTTTAAAAATTTGATCAGGTAGGGATTGGTATCGGGGGAGTTCTTTTCCTCTTTGCGTGCCACGAGGTTTACAGAAAAGAAGGCGGTGATCACCTTGTCAAGCTTTTCTTTGTTGTTTGAAACAAATTCCCGCACCCTGATATTATGTTTTCCGTAGCGAATACTTGCACCTATAATCAGGAGATCAAAATCAGTCACCTTTTCCTTGAAGTCCTCTATAGACCACAAGGTAGCCTCCATATGCTGCCCTCGTATTTGGTGCAGTAAGGCTTCGGAAATCTTTTTAGTCTGCCCATCCACACTGGAGTAAATGATACCAATCTTTTTTCCCATTGTACCCCAAATTTACCTGAATAAAAAAAGAAAACCGGATTCAGGTCTTTTATTTTCTATTAATAATTATTGGGCTGGCCATATTAATTTACTCTCACCTCTCTGAAATATTTCTTTAGGATTCCGGCTGTAGCATCAAGTTTTTGTTGAGTTGGAGGTTCAATTCCCTTCAACCTGTATTCCATTCCCAAGGCTTCCCATTTATGCACTCCCAGCATATGGTATGGCAGCACTTCAATTCGCTCAATTTGCTTATAATCCATAAAAAATTGCCCGAGTTGGTGCAAATACTCCTCCTGATCGGACCAGCCGGGCACCAATACATAGCGCAACCACATTGGTTTTCCGGTTTCTTCCCGATGTGCAGCCACCTTGAAGGTGTTTTTGTTTGTGAGACCGGTTAGCTTCCGGTGCCATTCTTCATTAAAATGCTTTACGTCCAGCATTAAAAGATCGGTTTCCTCCAACAGTTCTGCTGTCTGCTTATCGATAAGTCTGCCGTTGGTATCGAGGGCTGTATTGATTCCTTCCTCGTGCAGTCTCCTGAAGAGTTGTTTCAGGGGTTTCCGCTGCAGCAAAGGTTCACCACCCGAAACGGTTACACCTCCGGATTTTCCGAAGTAGCGTTTCTGACGGATCGCCCGTTCTACTATTTCTTCAATTTCTATAAAACTACCTCCCTTAACATCCATAGTGTCGGGATTGGCGCAATAGAGACAACGAAACTGGCAGCCCTGCACGAATACTACCATCCTGATCCCGGGACCGTCATGAGTTCCGAAACTCTCTATAGAGTGTATTCTAAGTTGATCTGGTGTTCCTTCATTGAGCTGTGCAGCCTCCTGGGGAACAAGCATTCCGTTTTTGATCATTTTTTGATTTTTCAGGAGTAATTGAGAATTGAGCACCGGCACAGAAATGATTCTTTTTGGAAAAAATCAATCCGGTACCGGGTACCCAATACGCAACACTTGAATCTTACATTCTTTCGTGGAAGGTTCTAGTGATCACTTCCAGCTGATGTGCTTTGGACAGGCGGATGAAATTAACCGCATATCCTGAAACCCTGATTGTTAACTGCGGATAGTTCTCCGGATGCTCATAGGCGTCCATCAAAGTTTCCCGGTTAAGAACATTTACATTAAGGTGATGACCTTTATTCAGGAAATATCCATCCAGAAGGCTAACCAGGTTACCTACCTGATCTTTAGGATCACTACCCAGAGACTTAGGTACGATAGAGAAAGTATTGGAAATCCCGTCCATCGCATCACGGTAATCAAGTTTAGCAACCGAATTTAAGGAAGCTATGGCCCCGTGGGTATCGCGCCCGTGTACTGGATTTGCTCCCGGAGCAAAAGCTTCACCTGCTTTTCTTCCGTCTGGAGTAGCTCCTGTCTTCTTACCGTACATAACATTAGAAGTAATGGTTAGCAGGGACATGGATGGCGCCGCATTTTTATAACATTTATGCTTGGCCAGTTCAGTAAAGAAAGTATGAGAAATATCTTTTGCAATAGTATCTACCCAATCATCATCGTTTCCGAATTTGGGAAAATCTCCCTCGATCTCAAAATCTACTGTAAGTCCGTCCTCATTACGAATTGGTTTAACACGGGCATACTTTATGGCCGATAAAGAATCGGCGATAATGGAAATTCCCGCAGCACCATAAGCCATATCAATACCAGGATCGGAATCTATTAATGCCATCTGGGCTTTTTCATAATAATACCTATCGTGCATATAGTGGATGATATTCATAGTTTTGGAATATACCCTTGCCACTTCAGCCATCGCAGGTCTGAATTTCTTCATCACCTCATCATAATTAAGGTATTCTCCTTCCACAGGGGCAATATCTTTAAGAATCTTTTTTCCTGAAGTTTCCTCACGACCTTCATTAAGGGCCATTAAAAGAACTTTTGGTAAATTCACTCGTGCACCAAAGAACTGTATCCTTTTTCCGAGGTCCTGGTGAGACACACAGCAGGCAATCCCGTAATCATCTGAGCCCCGGTATTCCCTCATCATATCGTCATTCATATACTGAATGGAAGAAGTATCAATAGAAACCTTAGCACAGAAATTTTTAAAGCCTTCGGGAAGATTTTCAGACCACAGTACAGTAAGGTTTGGCTCCGGGGACGGCCCAAGATTATAAAGCGTTTGCAGGAATCGGAATGAGCTTTTGGTAACTTTGGTCCTTCCGTCTTCAAACTGTCCACCAATGGCTTCAGTAACCCAGGTAGGATCACCTCCAAAGATATCATCATAAGCGCCTGGTCTAAGGTGGCGCACCATTCGGAGTTTCATCACAAACTGATCAACCATCTCCTGAGCTTCTTCTTCAGAAATCATTCCGTTGGTAAGATCTCTTTCAAAATAAATATCGAGAAAAGAAGAAACATTCCCCAGGGACATCGCAGCACCATCCTGTTCTTTTACAGCAGCCAGATAGGCCATGTACACCCACTGGATAGCTTCCTGTGCGTTTTGAGCGGGGCGACCAAGTTCGAGCTCATATAAAGCCCCTAATTTCTTAATATCTTTTAAAGCTACGATCTGATCGTTTATTTCCTCGCGAAGGCGAATCTTGTAATCATCCATCTCACCTTCGATAGCAGCTTTATCGGCCAGCTTCACCTCGATAAGACGATCGGCGCCATAAAGAGCCAAACGACGATAATCCCCTATTATTCTTCCGCGGGCATAATTATCGGGTAATCCGGTTAGGACCCCATTAGACCGGTAATCTCTAATTTCAGAATCATATGCGGAGAAAACTGCGTTGTTATGATCTTTAGTATAGTTGAATAGTTCTGTTACCCAATCGGCTACTTTTAATCCTTTTTCTACAACAGCACCTTCCACTACCCGAATCCCACCGAAGGGTTTCATGGCTCTTTTCAGCAGCTCGTCTGTTTGTAAACCAACCACTACTTCCAGGTCTTTCTTAATATAGCCTGGTCCATGGCTGGTTATGCCCGAAATAGTTTCCGTGTCAATGGATCTGCATCCGCCGTTTAAGCGCTCTTCTTTCATAGCAGCCAGGCAGATTTGCCACAACTCTTTTGTTCTTTCGGTAGCTCCCGAAAGAAAGGAAGCATCTCCGTAGTAAGGACTGATATTTCTAAGTACGAAATCCCTCACATCAATTTTTTGGTTCCAAACTCCCTCATCCGGTGAAGCAAGCACCTTGTCAGACACGTCTATCATAGTGTTTAATTTTATAGGTTATATATTCTTTTTGTAATTACACTTTATACTATACAAAATCAGGTTTCTGTTCTGCAACAAGATCTTCTCTATTCTTAGATGACTTTTTCAGGTTTTTAATTTCTCTCTGGGTTAACAAAGACAAGCCAAAAGCAACAACCAGGAGTCCGGCGAAAAAGTAAAGTGTTCCATTATAGCTATTAGTAACGCTACGTGACCAGGCGGCGAACAAAGGTCCGGCCATCCCGGCAGCGGCCCAGGCGGTAAGCATATAACCGTGTATCGCTCCAAGTTGTTTTGTGCCAAAAACATCGCCTATATAAGCAGGAATGGTAGCAAAGCCTCCCCCGTAGCAAGACATAATCAGGAAGATAACTGCCTGGAAAAGAAATGCATTAGTAATTCCGGGAAGAGTAAAAAAGGCAATGATCTGGATTGCGAAAAATACTGTATACATGGCAGGTCGTCCAATTTTATCTGAAAAAGTAGCCCAGCCAATGCGGCCCGCTCCATTGAACAACCCCATGATTCCAACCATAGTAGCAGCTGAAATAACCGTAAGTCCGGCATATTCCTGGGCCATTGGAGAGGCCACGGAAATAATGGCGATACCGCAGGATATATTGATAAAAAGCATTAGCCATAAATACCAAAAGCGTCTTGTTTTTATGGCCTGGTTTGCCGTTAGTTGCGATAAATCTCCCTTGATCTTTTTCTTCCCCGAAGCTATTGTAGCCTTAAAACCTTCCGGCAACCAACCTTTAGGTGGAGGAGCCAGGTAAAGAGACGAAGCAAATATAATAAGGAAATAGGCAGCACCCATTATAAAGAAGGTATTGGCGATACCAACTGCAGAGATAAGGTAGACTATGATGGGGCTACTGATGAGTGCCGCAAATCCAAAGCCCATAATGGCAAGACCTGTTGCCAGTCCCCGACGATCAGGAAACCATTTAATAAGAGTGGATACCGGAGTAATATACCCCAGACCTAATCCAATACCTCCAAAGATTCCATAAAACAGGTATAGCAGGTAAAGGGATTCAAGATATATGGCGAGTCCCGATCCAGCAATTCCCACTCCAAAAAAGATAGCTGCAAGTATTCCAGATTTTCTCGGTCCTTTCTTTTCGAGATAATGACCTAGAAAGGCAGCAGAAATACCAAGGAAAAATATGGCAAGGCTAAAGGTGAACTGAGTATCACTAAGCTCCCAGCCAAACTGCTCGATCAAAGGTTTAGTGTAAACACTCCAGGCATAAACTGAGCCGATAGAGATATGAATTCCTACAGCTGAAGCAGCGATCAACCAACGGTTTTTTTCTTTTCCCATGATTCTTTTATTAGAGTTTTAATTTTTCTGATTTTGGTTAATGAACCTCAATCTGTGAACAAATTAACAGCGGAAAAAGACTGGAAAATATGAGGATGGTCAGGTTAAGAATGGCAAGTCGAGATAGTTATTAACTATAACGTTTTCAGCATAAAAGAAATTCCATCTCGAGTTACCCTTTAGATATAAAAGGCTAAATACAGATCGTGTCGTCAACAAATTTTGGTATGAGACAGTTCGTGTAAAACAGTACTTCCGGTTGGATATTTTGACACATTCCGTTTAATCCCGAACTATTGATTCTGAGACAGAATACTTCAGGGAAAAATAAAAGTGTTTAGATTTAGAAGAGTGAAAAATGCAGGATTCTTCTTACAAAGATTGACATCTATTCGAACATAACAAAAAGGATTGATCCTGTAAAATCAGGATCCTCTTAAATAATTGAGCTATAAATCATGAAATAAAAAAAAGGTTTCTGAAACTAGAAACCTTTTCCGTTATGTGGGCGCGAAGGGATTCGAACCCCTGACCCCTTGGGTGTAAACCAAGTGCTCTGAACCAACTGAGCTACGCGCCCTAATTTTTCAATAAATTCGGGATTTTCATGGCTGATTCTCCCGATGCAAGACCGGGATACTCTATACCACCCGACCTGATTTTCATTAAAAAAGGCTCCATAAATGGAAGCCTTGTGAATGGTAGTGGGCGCGAAGGGATTCGAACCCCTGACCCCTTGGGTGTAAACCAAGTGCTCTGAACCAACTGAGCTACGCGCCCATTCTTTAATGCGGATGCAAATATAGATTAGTTTTTCTATTGCACCAAGAAAAAACAAAAAAAATCAAATTATTTCAGC
>NZ_DATCSO010000009.1:0-3710 GCF_036568425.1 Salegentibacter sp.
TCCAAGTTGTTTTGACCGGGTGCTGGCGAGTAAACTTGGTGTAGGTGCAGTAGAAGCACTTACCGATGGTAAATCCAATATTATGGTTGGAGTACACCATCAAAAAGTGGTTCATGTATCATTGGAAAAAGCGCTTAAGGATAAGCGTGAATTAGACAAAGAGTTAAGAAGGGTGGCGAACATCACTTCGGTGTAAAATTTAAAATTTAAAATTATGAGTACTAAAATTGGAATTAATGGTTTTGGTCGTATTGGGCGAATTGCCTTTAGAATAGCGGCCGAAAATAAAGATGTAGAAGTTGTAGCTATCAATGATCTGCTTGATGTAGATCACCTGGCATACCTGCTTAAATATGACTCCGTTCACGGAAAATTTAAAGGAGATGTGGATGTAAAAGACGGAAACCTTATTGTAAATGGAAATACTGTTCGTGTAACTGCAGAAAGAAACCCTGAAGACCTTAAGTGGGGTGATGTTGGTGCAGATATCGTGCTCGAATGTACCGGGATCTTTACCAGTAAAGATCAGGCACAAAAGCACATTACTGCTGGAGCTAAAAAAGTCGTGATCTCAGCTCCTTCTAAAGATGCGCCTATGTTCGTTATGGGTGTTAACCATAAAGATGTTAAAGCTGAAGATAATATAGTTTCTAATGCATCCTGTACAACTAACTGTCTTGCTCCACTTGCGAAAGTGATTGATGATGAGTTTGGAATTGTAGAAGGATTGATGACTACAGTTCACGCTACTACAGCAACCCAACTAACAGTTGATGGCCCTTCTAAAAAGGACTTTAGAGGAGGTCGAAGTGCGTTACTAAATATTATTCCTGCTTCCACCGGTGCAGCCAAAGCAGTAGGTAAAGTTATACCAAAATTAGACGGAAAACTTACAGGTATGGCCTTTAGAGTTCCAACCGCAGACGTTTCAGCGGTAGACCTTACTGTCCGTACCAACAAATCTGCTTCTTATGACCAGGTGAAAGCTGCTTTCAAAAAAGCTTCCGAAGGTGATTACAAAGGTGTGATTTCTTATACTGAAGAAGCCGTGGTTTCTCAGGATTTTGTTTCTGAAGCAAATACCTGTAATTTTGATGCGGGAGCCGGGATTGCCTTAAACGATAATTTCTTTAAATTAGTGGCCTGGTATGATAACGAATATGGTTATTCTGCCTCAATAATTAAACTGGCGATGCACGTAGCATCATTATAATATTAAATGAAAAAGCCTGAAGAAAAATTGGAACTGTAAGATTTCTAAAATCTACAGCCGTTTTCATCAGGCTTTTTTTTAAATCACACAAAAACAAATGATTTTATTAGCAGACGGTGGCTCAACAAAATGTGATTGGATCTTACTGAATGCCCAGGGAGAGCAGGTTTTTAAGACCAGAACCAAAGGGTTAAACCCAGCGGTATTTCCTGAGTTGGTTCTTGAACAACGAATTGAGGAAAACGCAGATTTACGTGACGTAAAAGATAAAGTAGAAAGGGTTCATTTTTTTGGTGCCGGTTGTGGAACCGAAACACCCCGTAAACTTCTGGAAGATATTTTTACCAACTTTTTTACCAATGCCAATGAGGTTGTCGTAAAAGAAGATATTGTAGCTGCTGTATATGCTGCAACTACAGAACCTGGTATAGTTTGTATCCTGGGTACTGGATCTAATTCCTGTTATTACGACGGTGAAGAAATTAACCAGGTAGTGCATTCCCTTGGATATATCCTTATGGATGAGGCCAGCGGTAATTATTTTGGGAAAAGACTTTTAAGGGATTATTATTATAAGAGAATGCCTACGGAATTGGCGACTATATTTGAACAAAAATATAATCTTGATTCCGATGAGATAAAGAAAAACCTCTATAGAAGGGAAAATCCAAATACCTACCTCGCAAATTTTGCCGAATTTATCTTTACCAACGAGCGTAATGGATATTTCTACAAGCTGGTTCATGAAGGTATTACCGATTTTGTTCATTCCAGAGTCCTTTCATATAAACAAGCGCAGAATGTTCCAATACATTTTATAGGAAGTATAGCTTTCTTTAGCGAAGATATTATTAGGGCAGTAGTTCAGCCATATGGGCTTGAAGTAGGAAATATAGTGCGAAGACCTATTGATGGTTTAATAGATTACTATCGAAATCACGTGTTAAGCGTTTAATACTCAAATCATTTCGTAAATTTTACTAAATTTAAGGAAACAAAATCTTTAAATGCTGGTAAAAGTCTACGGAAGTGCCGTTTTTGGGGTAGAGGCAACCACAATTACCATTGAGGTAAATGTGGCTACCGGCATTGGATACCACCTGGTTGGTTTACCCGATAATGCTGTTAAAGAAAGCAGCTATCGCATAACCGCCGCCTTACAGAATACCGGGTATAAATTTCCCGGTAAAAAAATTATAGTGAATATGGCCCCGGCCGATCTTCGGAAAGAAGGCTCTGCCTATGACCTTACTTTCGCCCTTGGAATCCTTACCGCATCCGGGCAAATCAAAGCCGAAAATATTTCAGATTATTTAATAATGGGGGAGCTTTCCCTCGACGGAAGCCTGCAACCTATAAAAGGTGCGCTTCCTATTGCTATTAAAGCCAGAGAAGAAGGCTTTAAAGGTTTTATACTTCCCATACAAAACGCAAAAGAAGCCGCTGTGGTGAACGGGCTTGAGATCTATGGCGTAGATAATATCATGGAGGTGATCAGGTATTTTGATAAAGGGGAAGCTTTGGAGCAAACCCTCATCGATACCCGTGAAGAATTCTATAAAAACCTGGACAATCCCGATCACGACTTTGCCGATGTTAAAGGCCAGGAATCCATCAAGCGATGTATGGAGATAGCCGCAGCCGGTGGACATAACATTATCCTTATTGGGCCGCCCGGAGCGGGAAAAACCATGTTGGCAAAACGCCTACCCAGTATTTTGCCTCCTATGACTTTGCATGAGGCTTTGGAAACTACAAAAATTCATAGTGTAGTTGGCAGGATAAGAGAAAACGTAGGTTTGATGTCTCAGCGACCTTTCAGAAGCCCGCACCACACGATTTCAGACGTTGCCCTTGTAGGCGGGGGTGCATACCCACAACCGGGAGAGATTTCACTGTCTCATAACGGGGTTTTGTTTCTGGATGAACTTCCCGAATTTAAACGCGGCGTACTGGAAGTGATGCGCCAGCCGTTGGAAGACCGGGAAGTCACTATTTCCAGAGCCAAATTTACGGTAACTTACCCTTCCAGTTTTATGCTCGTGGCCAGCATGAACCCAAGTCCCAGCGGTTATTTCAACGATCCGGATTCTCCGGTGACTTCCAGCCCTGCAGAGATGCAACGCTACCTCAGTAAGATTAGTGGTCCTCTTCTGGATAGAATAGATATTCATATTGAAGTTACTCCTGTGCCTTTTGAAAAACTTAGTGAAGAACGCAGGGGCGAAAGCAGTGTCGATATCAGGAAAAGGGTTACAGCCGCTCGGGAGATTCAGACGCAGCGATTTAAAGAAAATCCCAACGTGCATTACAATGCCCAGATGAGTGTAAGACAAATCCGGGAATTTTGTGATCTGGATGAAGCATCTAAACAACTTCTAAAAACAGCTATGGAACGGCTCAATCTTTCTGCAAGGGCTTATGATCGTATTTTAAAGGTCTCCCGTAGTATCGCCGATTTGGAGCAATCTGAAAATATAGCTGCCAGTCACATTAG
>NZ_DATCSO010000010.1:0-30838 GCF_036568425.1 Salegentibacter sp.
GAAATAACAAAACCTAAATCTATACATTATGAAACTTAAAGCATTATTATTCGGAGCAGCTATTTTTGGAGCCAGTTTTTTTGTAACTTCCACAACTGATAACGATAACTCAGGAAATGAAATCCAAAAACAAGCTGTCGAAAGATCAAAGATCAAAATTCCTGCTGCTGGGTAGTATAATTGCTATCTTCATAGCCTTTTCACCTTATATTTTTTATTTATATGAAATTTTCCCAAGCGGCCGCGTTTGGGAAACTTCTTTTTTTACCTATGAGAGTCTTTATTACGAAAGTGTAATGACTGCCGCCTGGACTTACCTGGGAAAAATCACGCCATTATTTTTACTTTTAATCTGGTTCTTCACCTGCAAGCACTGGTGGTATCATACCATATTGATTCCCATTTCAATGTATACTTACCAGCTAATAGTTTCATTTTATGAAGATGTATATCTACAGGTTAATTTGATGGATACAAACCAACTTATATACTTAGCACCTTTTTTTATTATAATTCTTTCTATTGTTTACCTGATACGTATCAAGATCTTTGACCGTATCTACGGGATTGACCTTAGTGAAATTGAGGAAACCGACGTATCTGTGATGTCTCCTCTTTCAGAACGGGATCGCAGGGATTTAAATGAATTTCGTAGTGATGGGTATACAGAAGAACTTCAGGAAGATTACTACCAGAAACTTTAATTGTAGCTATTCTCCAAAATAGTTGTATTTTAATTCCTTAAAGTTTCACAAGTCTTCATATGGGAAAACAGGTCTCTCCTTTTACCAAAGAACAACTCATTCCGCAGGAAGAAACCCTGGAAATTTTCAAGAACAAGGGCAAGCTTTTCATTGGAATGCCAAAGGAAACTTCGTACCAGGAAAAGCGTATTTGTTTAAGTCCTGATGCAGTAGCAGCGATTACAGCACACGGCCACCGGGTAATGATAGAGTCGGGGGCGGGGCAATGGGCCCGTTTCAGCGATAAAGATTATTCTGAAGCAGGCGCCGAAATCACCAAAGACACAAAAAAAGTATTCTCCTGCCCTACCATTTTAAAAGTAGAACCGCCTTCTATGGAAGAGCTGGAACTCATCAATCCTCAAACGATATTAATTTCAGCACTTCAGCTTAAAACTCAATGCAAGCAATACTTTCAGAAGCTGGCAGAAAAACGAATTACCGCCCTCGCTTTTGAATTCATTCGGGATGAGGATGGCAGTTATCCTATTGTTAAAGCAATGAGTGAAATTGCAGGTACGGCCTCAGTTCTTATCGCTTCAGAAATAATGAGCAACCATGTAAAAGGCAACGGCCTGATGTTCGGAAACATCAGCGGGGTGCCACCTATAGAAGTAGTGGTGCTGGGTGCAGGAACCGTGGGGGAATTCGCCACGCGTTCTTCTTTAGGACTGGGAGCAAGTGTAAAAGTATTTGACAGTTCCCTAACTAAGTTAAGGAGTATTCAATCTAATCTTGGAAACACTTTCTACACCTCCACCATTCAACCTAAAAATTTGAGTAAAGCTCTAAAGCGATGTGATGTTTTGATTGGAGCCGTGAGAGGAAAAAACCGATCTCCCGTTCTTATTACCGACGATATGGTCCAAACTATGAAACGTGGCGCCGTAATTATAGATGTGAGTATTGATATGGGGGGTTGTGTAGAAACCAGCGAGGTGACATCACACGATCAGCCCATTTTCACCAAACACAATATAATACATTATTGCGTACCCAATATCCCTTCCCGCTACGCCAGGACCTCGTCGCTTTCCATTAGTAATATCTTTACTCCTTACCTGCTTCACATTGCTGAAGAAGGCGGATTGGAAAACACGCTGAGATTTGACAAGGGTTTAAGAAATGGTTTGTACTTTTACCACGGAATTCTGACCAATAAATCTATTGCAGATTGGTTTGATCTTTCTTACAGAGATATCAATTTGCTTATTTTTTAGGCTGAAAATTCCAAAAATAGAAACCATCAAATCTTTTAAAAGATTTTCAAGTAGACATTTTAAATGAAATTAATTCACCGCATTGGTTACTTCTCTGTAGGATTGTTTTTTGGTATTGTCCTTTTGATCTTTTTCCTTGGCGGAAAAAGAGCCTCTTGTGATTATACTCCAACAGACAGGGTTTTAAAGAATATCCGTACAAAATCAAGGGCATATTCCCCTGAAGTTTTAAACTATTTTGAAGCGAATAGCCTTGATACTGCAATGGTTTCCCAAATACTTGAAACTGGAGATGTTGATTTCGGCAGAAGTAATACCAATGCCGAGCCCTGTAATATTTACCTCGTTTCAGAAAAGATCAATACTGAAACCCTTGAGCTTAAAATCGAGAACTGTGACAGCCTTGCTACGCTAAAAGCGGCCAGGCTCGTACGGAATTAGATTTATATAAAAAAATTGCCGGCAGATTAATCCCCGGCAATTTTTATTTCACGGCTAATAGATTTCACTACAAAATCTGGGCGGTGTGTTCTTTGGTTTTTACCTTTTTAATCACATCCTCAATTTTTCCTTCTTCGTCAATTATAAAGGTAGTACGATGGATTCCATCATATTCTTTTCCCATAAATTTTTTAGGCCCCCAAACACCGTAGGCGTTTATCACCTCTTTATCCTCATCAGCAAGCAATGGAAAAGGGAAGTCGTATTTATTTTTAAAATTTGATTGCCGTTTTTTAGAATCAGCACTTACTCCAATCACGGCATAATTCTTTTCCTGGAACTGCTCCCAGTTGTCTCTCAGGTTACAGGCTTCGGCAGTACAGCCGGGTGTACTTGCTTTTGGATAGAAAAAAAGCACGAGCTTCTTTCCTTTAAAATCTGAAAGTTGAACAATATTTCCGTCCTGATCTTCGGCTTTAAAATCGGGGGCTTTGTCGCCCGGTTCCAATGTTGTCATAATTATTACTTTTGTGTAAAATTACATAATATGAACAAACAAGAAAAGGTACAGTTTGTTATAGATACCTTAAATGATATATATCCCCAGGTTCCAATTCCATTAGATCACAAAGATCCTTATACCTTATTAATTGCTGTATTGCTTTCGGCTCAAAGCACCGATGTAAAAGTAAACCAAATCACTCCCGAACTTTTCAAAATAGCCGATAATCCCTATGATATGGTAAAACTTAGCATAGAAGAAATTAGGGAAATTATAAAACCTGTGGGGCTTTCTCCAATGAAATCAAAGGGGATTCACGGACTTTCAGAAATACTTATCGAAAAACATAATGGGCAGGTTCCTGCCGATTTCGAAGCCCTGGAAGAACTGCCTGCAGTAGGACATAAAACAGCGAGTGTTGTAATGTCTCAGGCTTTTAATATTCCGGCATTTCCGGTAGACACTCACATTCAAAGGCTTATGTACCGGTGGAATCTTAGCAATGGTAAGAATGTAAAACAAACCGAAAAAGATGCCAAGCGACTTTTCCCCAGGGATCTCTGGAATAAACTTCACCTCCAGATCATCTGGTATGGACGGCAGTATTCCCCCGCTCGCGGCTGGAATTTAGAAAAGGATATTATTACAAAAACAATAGGCAGAAAAAGCCTGATAAAGCAATACCTGAAAAATAAAGCATAAAAAAAGACCTGCAGGCTAAAAGCAGGTCTTTAAACATAACCTCTTAATCAGAATTAATTAAGAAAGGTCTCGAACTTCATACTTTGATATTTAGTAATATTCAAAGCTCTTGAATAGTTTAAAAGAAAATTTACTGTTTCTCTTTTAGGTTTTAATTCATTCAATTTTTCCTCTTTAGAGGTGTTTTTTGTGTAAAAGTTCCCCATTTTATAAATTTTGCATTGGTTTAAATAGATAACGCAATGAAATGGGGGATAGTATAGATTAATTTGTTAAAATTAAGTTATGCTTATCGATTATTTTTCTCAGATTGATTAGGGCATAACGCATTCTTCCCAGGGCAGTATTTATGCTAACTCCGGTACGTTCAGATATTTCCTTGAAACTCATATCCTTATAGATTCGCATTGTTAAAACTTCAAGTTGATCTTCAGGAAGCTCCTTTATGAGTTCCTGTACATCGAATTCTATCTGTTCTTTTATTAATTGCGTTTCGGCATTAAGGTTAGAATCACTCAAAACAGAAAAAATATTAAAATCGCCTTTATTTTCAAACTTTGGCATACGCTTATTTTTCCTGAAATGATCTATAACGAGATTATGGGCAATTCGCATAACCCAGGGTAGAAACTTACCTTCTTCATTATACTTACCTCTTTTGAGCGTATTAATCACTTTAATAAAGGTGTCTTGAAAAACGTCTTCAGCAACATCTTTATCAAATACTTTAGAATAAATAAAACTGTAAATCCGGTGTTGATGCCTGGAAATTAATTTAGAGAGTGCATTTTCATTTCCACCAAGATATTCCCGCACGAGAATAGCATCGCTTACTTTAAGGTTTTCCATATTAGTTACTTTTGTTCAGGATGGTAGGGGCACCTGAGGTTTAGGTTATTTAGTTTTAAAAGTAACTTTATGCAATAGGCAGGATAATTTTCGATTAATTCTTGGCCTCAAATATAGCAAGATAAAATTGACAATTACAAATAAAAGCTTAATATTTTAACATTACAATAAGAAATAAGGTGCTTTTTCCCCTGCTGCTTATTGAGTACATTTGCATTTCAAGACCATACAACATAGCATGAATATTGACGCAGAGAAGGTTGACCCGAAAAAGAACATCATCATTAAAGGTGCAAAACTGCACAATCTAAAAGATATCAATGTCGTAATTCCTCGTAATAAACTGGTAGTAATAACCGGTCTTTCAGGTTCAGGGAAATCAAGTCTCGCCTTTGACACCTTATACGCTGAAGGGCAACGCCGGTATGTAGAAAGCCTATCTTCGTATGCCCGGCAATTCCTGGGGAGGCTCAATAAGCCTAAAGTAGATTATATAAAAGGAATAGCCCCGGCCATTGCCATAGAGCAGAAGGTTAATTCTACCAACCCGCGGTCTACTGTTGGTACTTCCACCGAGATTTATGATTACCTAAAACTTCTCTTCGCCCGAATAGGAAAGACCTATTCTCCTGTTTCGGGAAATGAAGTCAAAAAAGATACGGTTACCGATGTGGTAAACTATGTAAAGTCTTTTGCTGAAGGTGAAAAACTTCTTCTACTCTCCCCTATTCATCTTGAAAATGGCAGGTCACTGGAGGAAAAAATAAAAGTGCTTGCTCAGCAAGGCTATAGTAGGATAAAAATCAAAGATGAAGTTAAGCGTATTGATGAAGCTGATCTTGCCCATGCAGATGCTTCTGAAACTTTTCTTGTGGTTGACCGAATAATAACAAAAGACGAGGAGGATTTTTATAACCGGCTGGCCGATGCTACTGATGCAGCCTTCTTTGAAGGAAAGGGAGAACTCTATATCCAGAAATTAAGCGATAATGAGTTGCGCCACTTCAGCAATAAATTTGAACTGGATGGAATAAGCTTCCCAGAGCCGAATGTTCATCTTTTCAGTTTTAATAATCCCTACGGAGCCTGTTCAAAATGCGAAGGTTATGGAGACGTAATCGGAATCGATGAAGACCTGGTTATTCCAAATACCGGTCTCTCTGTCTACGAAAATGCTATTTTTCCCTGGCGAGGCGAAAGTATGAGTTGGTATCGCGATCAACTGGTTAATAATTCTCATAAATTCGATTTCCCTATACACAAACCCTGGTTTGAACTTTCAGAAGAACAAAAAGAGCTGGTATGGACGGGGAACGAGTATTTTGAAGGTATCAATGAGTTCTTCGAATTTTTGGAAAGCAAAGCTTATAAAATTCAGAACAGGGTAATGTTAAGTCGGTACCGGGGTAAAACCAAATGCAGTGCCTGTAAAGGTAAAAGACTTAGACCTGAAGCTGAATATGTAAAGATAGGCGGCCATAGCATCACCGATCTCGTTGAAAAACCCTTGCATAAGGTAAGGGGGTTTTTCAATGACCTGGAACTTAATGAATATGATAATCAAATCGCAAAAAGGCTTTTAACCGAAATAAGGAATCGGCTGAACTTTCTCTCCCAGGTAGGCCTGGATTATCTCACTCTAAACCGAAAATCAAATACTTTATCCGGAGGTGAATCCCAACGAATAAACCTGGCAACCTCTCTTGGAAGTAGCCTCGTAGGATCTATGTATATACTGGATGAACCCTCCATAGGCTTGCATCCAAAAGATACTGAAAACCTAATAGAGGTTTTAAAAAATCTCCGTGATCTGGGCAATACCGTGATTGTAGTAGAGCATGATGAAGACATAATGAACGCAGCCGATGAAATTATTGACATCGGTCCCGAAGCCGGAACTAATGGCGGGGAAGTTGTGGCGGTAGGAAAAATGAAAGATATTTTAAAGTCCACTTCGCTTACAGCACAATATCTTAATGGTGCAGAAAAGATTGAATTACCACAGGAGAGACGCAAAACAAAAAGAAGTATTAAAGTTACCGGAGCAAGGGAAAATAATCTTAAAAATATAGATGTTTCTTTCCCGCTGGGAGTTTTTACTGCAATAACAGGAGTTTCAGGGAGTGGAAAAAGCACACTTGTTAAGAAAATTCTTTATCCTGCTGCCCAAAAGGAAATTGGAGGCTACGGGGAAAAGGCAGGTCAATTTACCTCCATAGAAGGAAATTTTGATAACCTGGGCAGCATTGAATTTGTAGACCAGAATCCTATAGGACGAAGCTCTCGTTCTAATCCAGTAACCTATATAAAAGCTTACGACGACATCCGAAACTTATTTTCCAATCAGAAGTTGTCAAAAATAAGGGACTATACCCCGAAATATTTTTCATTTAATGTGGACGGAGGCCGCTGCGAGGTTTGTAAAGGAGAAGGAGAAGTTACCATCGAGATGCAGTTTATGGCCGATGTGCACCTGGAGTGTGATGCCTGCAACGGGAAACGCTTTAAAAAAGAAGTGCTGGAAGTAACTTTTGCCGACAAAACCATTGATGATGTATTGAAAATGACCATTGATGATGCTACAAATTTCTTCCACGAGCATAAACAGGATAAAATAGTCAAAAAATTAAAACCTCTTCAGGATGTTGGTCTTGGTTATGTTCAATTAGGACAAAGCTCTTCTACTCTGTCCGGAGGGGAGGCGCAACGTATCAAACTCGCGTCTTTCCTGGTAAAAGGAAACACCAGAGAAAAGGCCCTGTTTATTTTTGATGAGCCTACCACGGGATTGCATTTCCACGACATAAAAAAATTGCTTAAGTCATTTAACGCACTTATTAAGAAGGGACATTCTGTGATCGTAATTGAACATAATATGGAGTTGGTTAAATGCGCCGATCACGTGATCGATCTCGGACCTGAAGGAGGAGAAAACGGAGGGCACCTTGTAGCTTTCGGCACCCCGGAAGAGGTTGCTAAAAACAGAAAATCTTATACCGCAAAATACCTGAAGGAAAAATTATAGGCTTGATCATTTTTATAAATTACTGAATTTCAAAACACTGTGTATTTCAATATCTACTTTAATAAACATCACAGTGGCTCCCACCCCTACTTTAGGCACTTTGGCACATAGTTTGTAACTTTTAAGATGTAACCCACTTCTATCATAGGGTTTCAGAACTTAAAACCTTACAAATGAAAAATATTGTCCTAATTTTTAGCCTGCTTTTCTTCGGAATTTCAGTTTCCGCTTCGGAAGCTTCAGATTTTCGCAGGAATGCCTATACAGATTCGTTTATCTTCATAGAAGACGGTGTGGAATTTGCCGTTTATCCTAATGGAGAATTCGATTTCTACTACAACCCGAACTTCAGAAGAACGAATGTGATCAACATCTCAACTCCAAATGTAAATATCAGTTATAACTCCGGTTATAATTACGAATCCTATATTCAATATGATGATTATGGAGCCGTTATTCAGGTAGAAAATGTTCCAATCTACTATGACTACTACGGAAGAATAATCCAGGCTGGAAATGTATTAATCGACTATAACCGTAACGGCAGAGTGGCGCGTGTTGGAAACTTATATGTTAGGTACAACAGGTTTAACCAGTTTGCTCATTTTTCGGGATATATTAATCATTATAACCGGCAGTATGTTTACAGACCATGGCATAGGTACTACAGCAGGCCTCACAGCCACGTAAGCATTGTATTTCACAAACCTTACAGAGCTTACTACCAGCCAAACCGTTTAAGCTATGTGCAGCACAACACTTATTATACAAACAACTATAATACGTATGTAAATAAGAATTTCTATCGTCCTGACCAGAAAGTAGTTTCTTACAATAACGGAAGAAGAACGTCTAATAAAAGGGATCTACAAAAAATAAATACACGTAGGTCCAGCCAGGTTGTATCTAAAAACAATACCCGAAGAAGTACCCAAAGCAGGACCAGGTCTAACACTTCAAATAATAAAAAAGCTGTAATCTCCAGAAGACAATCAAGTAGCAATTCGGCTGGAAAATCGATGCGAGAAACTACCAGGAGAAATTCTGAGGCAAGAGCTACTAAAGCGCCAACAAGAACCAGAGCAAACACAAGCAGCAGAACACAAACCAGGACGTCTCAGGCCAAGACCATCAGGAATACGAGAGTTCAGCAAAGTAACCCTAGAAATGCCAGGATTAAGAAACAGGCAACTCAGCAAAGAAGAAGTAATGTAACAAGGTCTACCCCGACTAACAGAAACACGAGTACAAGATCTTCTGGAAGATCAAGTAATAGAGTTCAGAGCAGTAGCCAGAGCTCAAGAAAACCGGCAGCTGTTAAGACTCAAAGAAACACACGCTCAAGTACCACAAGAGGAAAAACTTCTACCCGAAATAACACTTCGGCACGAAACATGAGAAGTAGAGGATAAAAGTTCATAATTTAAATTTTTTTGGTTGGTTAGTTGGAAACCCCTTTGGACATCACAAATGTCCTGGGGGTTTCTCTTTTTATGAACTTTTTATCCTTAAGTATTTTCCTATAAGATTTCTGATTTCGGGAGAAAAATTCAATTTATAGGCTAAAATTAAAAAAAGCACCGTTATTAAAAGAGACTTAAGGGCAATGTTCAATAAAGGATGAAAAGGGAACTCCCAAAAAAAGAATCCTATACTAAATACGGTAGTAATGGCTATAACTAACCAGGTTTTTGGAACAACAGGCAGCAGGTGGAATTTGGTATAAACCAGGTAAATCTTGGAAGTGTTATAAATCCCAAAGGCCAGAAAGCTTGCTATTGCTGCGCCTTCAATCCCATAAAGCGGTATAAAAATTATATTAAAGAGAAAGGCTAAGACTGCAAGAAAAACTCCAATGGAAAGCACGATACGGTAATAATCTGAATTGAACAAAATACTGTTATTATTTCCGAGAAAATTATCATAAAGTTTAGCCAGAGAAATTAGCAGAACCACCAACATACTCAATTCATATTCTTCAGGAATCATCTCATAGAGCTGTTGTACATTACTAATTATCAAAACAAATATTAATCCGCTAACAATCAGTAAGTTAATAGAACTTTTTTTATACAAATCACCCAAAGCCTGATTATCTTTTAAATTTAGCATCGCTGCGGTCATCGGGTGGGTAATCTGGTGCATTGCTTTTTGTGGCACCGAAATTACCGTGGCGATGTAAACCATTATTCCGTAAATAGCCACTTGTTCTATGGGTAGGTAGTATTCAATCATCACCTTATCCAGATCCAACAGCACCATTGCCACAGAAGCTGCAATGAGAATAAGGGAGGTGTACTTCAAGACACTGGAAAGATTTTCAGGAAGTAAGAGATTTATTTTCGGTTGGTAGAGGTTAAAGGCATAAATGGCCATTACAAGACTCCTGAACACGAAAACAAAAGCAAGGCCATAAATGAACCAATGCACACTTAAAACCTCAAAATAAACAGCTAAGAGCAGCAGGCTAATGCAAATACGGTGGAAAACCTCCTTCATTACATTTCCAAAGACGCTCCTAAAATGGACCTTAGACCATGCAAAAAAAACTTCAAAATAAGCTATGGCCAATGCAATAAGAAATATTAGCCAGATATAAGGTTTTACCAGGGTATTACTATCAGAAAAATAACTCAGTAGAAAGTCGTAGCCCATAAAGCCAACAATTCCTAAAAATGCAGAAACTACTAAAGGCAGGAATAATACCAGATTTAACAAACGATCTTTTTCCCCGGGAGTTTTGTAGAAACTAAAGAATTTCACCAGTGTACTATGCACACCAAAGGCCATAAAAGGCCAGATTAAATTCGCAGCTGAGAGCAGGAAACTTACCAGACCATAATATTCCTGTTCCAAAAAATAAGTGAAAAGGAACAGAGTATTGATGGCTCCAATCCCAAAACCTGCATAGGTAGTAACCAGATTTTTAAAAGACTGATTTAAAATTATACCCATAGCCTTATTTTACTTTAGCAAGTTAGCTAATTTACCGGTAAGCATTTTGCGGCTATATTGCGTTATATTCTTCGGTTCTGAAATCAATGCCCCCTTTTTATATTCAGAAAAAAGTTTTTTAAGCTGAATTTTCACCGCTTCTTTATCTGTATATTCGAAACACTCCCCTGCTCCTGTTTCTTTTAAAATTTTCTGAACATCCCATTTTTTAGGTCCGATAGCCATGATTGGTCTTTTGGCGTTCAGATATTCGAATATCTTTCCCGGGATGATGCCCCGCGTTTCAATACTGTCAATCTCCAAAAGCAGTAGTACCTGACTTTTACGCTGTAATTTCAAGGCTTCCATGTGGCTCACATAAGGTATCAATTCAAGATGATCTTCCAGTTTATTTGCCTTAATACTTTTTATTACTTCAGGACTCACTTTACCTACCAGCCTAAGCTTGAACGAATTTTTAAATTCAGCATCTTCCGCTATTAATTCCCGAAAGTTCTCCCAAAGAAATTTTGGATTTCTTCCCGAAAGCAGAGATCCAATATGAGAAAAACTGAAATTTTCATCGGGAATAACAGGCTCAGAAAACTTCACTTCATCATAGCCATTAGTGATAAGAAAAACCGGTTTTTTCGTTTTACCTTCAAATTCCGCTTTGGTAGTATGGCTGGTCGCTATAATTTTATCAGCAGAATTTAATACCTCTCTTTCAAATAATTCATGTTTTTTCTGAGCTCTTTTACTGAGCTTCAATTTAGAGTGATACCCAATTTGTGTCCAGGGATCTCTAAAATCGGCTATCCATGTTATTGATAATTCCTTTTTAAGATTTAAGCCGATGAGATGAAGGCTATGTGGTGGCCCGGTAGTAATTATGGTTTCAATATTTTCCTTTTTCAGAAAATTTATCAGATACTTAACTGAAGGCTTTATCCAGAATTTTCTGGCATCGGGAATGAAGAAATTTCCTCTTATGTATAACATAAGGCTTTGTAACAAACCCTGGTTTTTTTCTTCGGCAATTATACCTGAACTTATAGTCTCTGTTTCTTTTTTTGAAAATAAACCGGCGAGGCTATAGGGCTCAGATATTTTACGTTTAATAATCTGAAGGTTTTTAGGAACCTCTCTTTCCAGATTCTTATCGGTTAAAGGGTAAGTAGGGTTTTCAGGAATAAAAAGCACAGGTTCAATCTCAAAATCCCTGAGGTATTTCACAAATTTCAACCAGCGTTGCACCCCGGGACCACCAGCCGGAGGCCAGTAATATGTGATGATGAGGACCTTTTTCATACTTGTTATTCTTTACGGCGAATCCCGTAAAATATACCACCGAGAATCGCCAAAACAAGAACTATAGAACTCGCGAGGGTGATACTGCTGCCTGTATTAACAACTTCAGGTTCAAACCTAAAGCTTATTTTGTGCTCTCCCGCAGGAATTTCCAAAGCCCGTAAAACATAATTCACCCTGAAATGTTCTACAGGCTGACCATCAATATAGGCCTGCCAACCAGGATTATAATACATCTCTGAAAAAACCGCCAACTGTTCGCTATCCGATTGGAATTCATAGTTCATTTCGTTTGGCGAAGCACTTCTCAGGCTTATTTCACCAGTAGCACTCCATTCGGTATTACCCGAAACTATATCGCTGAATTTCTTATCGGCAATTGCCGTATTCTGTAGGTCTGTATTCTCCAATTCCACTATTTCTTCATCAGCATCGGCAACATATTCCAGCTGATTCACCAGCCAGGCATTCCCATAAGCTCCTGGATTTTGCTGAGCCTGCGGAGACCCATCTTCAGAAGGAACTATAAAATACTTCACATTAAGCATATTCAGGATTTCCATATTATTTTGAGAGATATAGAAATCAAAAAGATCCTGCATCCGGCCAGGTTTGGCTGCATGATAACCACCAATACTGTTATGGAAATAAGAAGTTCTCCCGGTATTAAAAGGACTCCCGCTTACATCAAATACCCTGTAATGCGATTCATCCTGAAGTATTTGTTCATCGGCCTGAGTTGCTCGAAACGGCTGCTCCATTTCCCGGGCATTTACAAAATCATCATTATTAACATAACGTCGGTCTACCCCAACCAGGTCGAATAATATTAAAATGGCAAAGGCTCCAATAAGCATGTTTTCCCGCAGCTTCCCTTTAAGGTAAAACCAGATAAGAGAAACGCATAATCCAACAAGGATAAAACTTCTAAGGGCATCGGCAGTAAGAATGGCTTTGCGATCTTCTTTAAGGGCCCTCACAAAATCCATCCCGAGCTGTTGTCTTAATGCGGCATCAGAACCACCGCTAAAATCAAAAAGCACCGCTTTAAAAAGGAGGAAAAACAAGGCCAAACCTCCGGTTATTATCCCTGCCCATTTAAGTGCATGTTCTTTTTTATCTACTGAAATTTCCCTGGAAAATAAACGGGAAAGCCCTACTACCGCAAATACCGGCACACATAACTCGATGATTACCTGAATAGACGATACCGCCCTGAATTTATCGTAAAGTGGCACATAATCGATAAATAATTCGGTTAGGACGCTGAAGTTCTTACCCCAGGATAATAATAATGCCAGTATACTTCCGCCTACTATCCACCATTTAAGTCGACCTCTAATGAGAAAGAGCGCAAAAACGAAAAAGAATAAAACCGTAGCTCCAATATATGCCGGTGCACCTACAAAGGGTTGGTCGCCCCAATATGTTGGTGTATTTTTCACAAAATCGGCAGCCTGTGCCGGAGAAGCTCCAAGCTCCATTATTGCCCGGTAAACATTTGAATCCTCATCGAGTCGTTCAGCATTAGAGCCACCCATAAACCTAGGGATAAACAAATTGAAAGTCTCGAGAACTCCGTAACTATATTCAGTAATATAGTTATAGTCCAGGCCGCTACCCCTTTTCTCAGAACCATCAGGTTCAATAGTGAGGCCGGTATCTCCTCTCGTGCTAAACTCAGCATATTCCTGCGTGGCCAGTAAATTGGTTGCGTTTGCCCCTATGGCAAGAATAACAGCGACAACCATAACCCCGAGGGCTTTAAAGTATTGTGGAATCAAGCCTTTTTTATAGGCGTCAACAAGATAGGCAATACCGAGAACGATGACGAGCAGTAGAAGATAATACGTCATCTGGAAATGGTTTGCTCCAATTTCCAGGGCCATGGAAATGGCCAGTAAAATTCCGCCAAGCCAGAATTTTTGCCTGAAGCTCAAGATTATTCCTCCCAAAACCATCGGCATATAGGCAATAGCATGTGCTTTAGCGTTATGTCCCACCCCAAGAATTATAATGAGATAAGTGGAAAAACCGAAGGCGAGTGCTCCAAGAAAAGCAAGCCTGAAATCGAGTTTCAAACAAAGTAAAAGGATGTAGAACCCGAGAAAATACAGGAAAAGATAATCGGCCGGTCTTGGAAGAAAGCGCAGCACAGAATCCAGTTTTTTCACATAATTATGTGGATAATTAGCCCCGAGTTGATAGGTAGGCATTCCGCCAAAAGCTGCATTGGTCCAATAGGGTTCTTCGCCTGTTTGAGCTCTGAAATCATTTTGCTCTTTGGCCATACCGGTATACTGAATGATATCGCTCTGAAAGATCATTTTACCCTGAAGAACAGGACTAAAATATAACAGGGAAATTACAATGAAACCAAATAAAACAAGAATATGAGGAAGATACCGCTTGTAGTGAGCCATCAAAAAATAATTTAGTAGGCTCGAAATTAATCAATTTCTTCGTAATCGATGTATTCTCCTACTGTTTTGTTAGATCTGGGCTTAGTACTGGATTTTTTATCTACACTAACCTTGGGTTCTTTTTTCCGGGAATTATAAGGTTGCTGCTGATTGAATTGTTGCTCAAATTGCTTGCCCACTTTCCGCATAAAGTATTTAAGGATCAATGGACCAAACCAACGAATTAATAATTTAAACCCGAAGTATACTAACAGGATTATTAAAATCGTTTTGAGAACACCTGTAAAAGAAGCTTCAAACATTTAATTTCTTTTTGCAAAAATAAAAATTAGGCTTAACAAACGCGAGGTTTTCAATCCTAAATTAATAATAAATTCTGCTATATTTGATCTAAAAGACAATTGCTATGCTAAAAACAACGGTCTCATTTCTTTTTATCTTTTCTATGGTTTTTCAAACCAGGGCTCAGTATACTGAGACCATTAATTCCAATAGACCGGGAGAATCCCAGGGTGCCTTTGCGGTTGGTAAAAATGTTCTCCAACTGGAAGCCGGCGCATATATGGGCAACGACAATCATTCTCTGTTTTATACAGACACCGACATTTTGGGCGCAAGCTATGGCCTGAGATTCGGGTTCCTGACAGAAATCCTGGAATTGAATTTTTTTGGGTCTTTTCAGCAGGAAAAATCTTTACTCTCCAGGGGGGTAATAGAAGAAGAGTACGAAAGAGCTAATTTTAAACAAAATACAATAGGTGCTAAATTCCTGCTTTTTGATCCACATCGAAGCTTAGAGGAAGATAAACCAAATTTATACAGCTGGAAGGCAAACCAAGGCTTTAAATGGAAAACACTTATTCCTGCTGTTTCGGTGTATGCGGGTGCAAATTTCTCCTGGTGGGATAACCCCTATATGTTCCAGGGGGAATCCGGAATTAGTCCAAAAGCAGCGATTATCACTCAAAATAATTGGGGACGCTGGGTTTTGGTAATCAATTTAATAGCAGACAAATTTACCGAAGAATTCCCTACCTATGCCGGTATAGTAACATTAACCCATGCAGTCACCCCAAAGTTCGCCGTGTTTGGGGAATATCAGGGTTTGATAAGCGATATTTATGCCGATGACCTCTTTAGGGGAGGCGCTGCCTACCTCTTTGGCAATGACTTCCAGTTGGATATATCAGCAATGGTGAATGTAAAAGACACTCCCTCCCGCTGGCAGGTTGCTGCAGGAATTTCCTATAGAATGGATATGCATAAAGACGAGGAGTATATCGAGGAAGAAGGAGAAAGCAGGTGGCGCTATGAAGAGGGAGAATTCATAGAAAAAGAACAAAATAATGAAATCGATCAAGGTAATTAATGAGAAAATTACCGGTAATAAAAAAGGTGACTACTTTAAGCAGCCACCTTTTTTATTACCGGATTTTTAAAAACCCCTTATTTTCTGGACATCGCAGCCTCAACAGAAGCTGATAATCTTTTGTAGGTACCGTTTTCAAGTCGCTCTCTAATGGCGGTAAAAGCTTCCAGGGTTTCTTCTATATCTTCAAGGGTATGACTGGCCGTTGGGATCATCCTTAACAGGATCATGCCTTTAGGAATGACCGGATAAACTACAATAGAGCAGAATACGCCATGGTTTTCTCTAAGGTCTTTTACAAGAGCCATAGCCTCAGGAATGCTTCCTTCAAGGTATACCGGGGTTACACAACTTTGAGTAGTTCCTATATCAAAGCCTCGTTCTTTTAGGCCATTTTGAAGGGCATTTACATTTTCCCAAAGCTTGTCTTTGAGTTCGGGCATAGTGCGCAGCATATCCAGACGTTTCAAGGCTCCAACCACAAGTTGCATTTGTAGAGACTTAGCGAACATCTGGGAACGCAGGTTATATTTTAAATAATCTATTATTTCTTTATCGGCAGCAATAAATGCACCTGTACTGGCCATAGCTTTAGCAAAAGTGGCAAAGTATACATCTATTTCGTCTTGTACACCTTGTTCTTCTCCAGCTCCAGCACCGGTTTTCCCCAGAGTTCCAAAACCGTGGGCGTCATCAACAAATAAGCGGAAATTATATTTTTTCTTCAGTTCAACTATTTCCTTGAGTCTTCCCTGCTCCCCACGCATTCCAAAAACACCTTCAGAAATGAGCAAAATCCCACCCCCGGTTTGCTCTGCTATTTTGGTGGCGCGTTGCAGGTTCTTTTCGATACTTTCCATATCGTTATGCTTGTAGGTAAAGCGCTGCCCAAGGTGCAGCCTTACCCCATCTATAATACAGGCGTGTGCATCTACATCGTATACAATAACATCAGATTTGGAAACAAGGGCATCGATGGTTGAAACCATTCCCTGATAACCAAAATTAAGAAGGTAGGCCGATTGTTTATGAACAAAAGAGGCCAGTTCATCCTGCAAACGCTCGTGCAGGCTGGTGTGCCCACTCATCATCCTGGCTCCCATGGGATATGCAGAACCATATTCGGCGGCAGCTTCAGCATCCACCTTCCTTACTTCAGGATGATTAGACAGTCCTAAATAATCGTTTATACTCCAGGTGATAACATCTTTTCCTCTAAACTTCATCCTATTGGAAATCGGGCCTTCCAGCTTAGGAAAAACAAAATAGCCTTCCGCTTGCTCCGCCCATTTCCCTAAAGGTCCTTTATCTTTATATATTTTATCAAATAAGTCTTTCATCGATATTTTTTTAACTAGCCGCAAAAATACTTAAAATAGAATCAACTGTACAAAGTTATTTTTTGACCATTATTTTTTATAAAAAACAAAGGCATCCCGTGCTCCGGGATGCCTTGATATTTTTGCTGTATGTAATCAAAATTTTACTTTATAAATTCTATTTCCTCGGCAGCGGCTTTATTTTGAGTATCAAAAAAGCCTTGCTCCTGCATCCAGGTATCGTTATAGATCTTACTCATATATCTGGAGCCGTGGTCAGGGAAGATAAGCACTACTTTACTGTTCTCATCAAACTCACCTTCCTGAGCAAGTTGCTTGAGTCCCTGCATTGCAGCACCGCTGGTATAACCTACAAACAATCCTTCGGTTTTTGCCAGTTCCCGGGCAGTATGAGCACTTTCTTCGTCGGTAACCTTCACAAATTTATCTATTGCATCAAAATCTGTAGCTGTTGGAATAAGGTTTTTACCAAGTCCTTCAATACGGTAAGGATAGATCTCTTCGGCATCAAATTCCCTGGTTTCATGGTACTTTTTAAGCACAGAACCATAGGCATCAATTCCAACAACTTTGATCTTAGGGTTTTGCTCTTTCAGGTAACGTGCGGTTCCTGAAATTGTTCCTCCTGTACCGCTACAAGCTATCAGGTGAGTGATTTCACCTTCTGTTTGTTTCCAAATCTCAGGACCCGTACTATTAAAATGAGCATCCATATTCAGCTCATTGAAGTACTGATTGATATACACCGAGCCTTTTATTTCCTGATGTAACCTTTTGGCAACTTCATAATAGGATCTGGGATCATCTGCCGCTACGTGAGCCGGGCAAACATAAACCTTAGCTCCCATGGTCTTCAGCATATCTATCTTATCATTAGAAGATTTTGAACTTACGGCCAAAATACATTCATAGCCTTTAATGATACTCACCATAGCAATACTAAAACCGGTGTTTCCGGAAGTAGTTTCAATAATGGTGTCACCAGGTTTTAGAATGCCTTTTCTTTCAGCTTCTTCGATAATATATAATGCGATACGATCTTTGGTGGAATGTCCCGGGTTGAAGGCTTCGACTTTAGCGAAAAAATCGCCTTTAATTCCTTTCGTGATTTTTTTAAGTTGAATGAGGGGCGTATTACCAATTAACTGCAATACGTTATCATAAACTTGCAATTCTTCTTTCATAAATGAAGTTCTTTACAAAATTAATTTACTGATTTTTCAAAAATTGAAAAAGTTCAGATTGCAAACCGGCCAAAGTTAAGGCAAATTTTTTAATTATTCAGTTATTCCTTCTAAATCCAACAGAAATGCATACTCTTCTGCGACTTCCTTCAAGGCTTCAAATCTTCCGGAAGCTCCGCCGTGGCCTGCCTCCATATTAGTGTGGAACAACAACTTATTATTATCTGTTTTTAGATCCCTCAATTTTGCAACCCATTTCGCCGGCTCCCAGTATTGCACCTGTGAATCGTGAAGACCCGTGGTCACCAACATATTAGGGTAGTCCTGTTCTGTGACATTATCATACGGGGAGTAAGACTTCATGTACTCATAATATTCTAAGTTATTAGGATTTCCCCATTCATCATATTCTCCGGTAGTAAGTGGAATACTATCATCCAACATTGTGGTCACGACATCCACAAATGGTACTGCGGCAATCACTCCATTATAAAGTTCTGGAGCCATATTCACCACTGCGCCCATCAATAGGCCGCCGGCAGAACCACCCATAGCGTAAAGATGTTCTTCTGAAGTATATTTTTCTTCGATTAAATATTTAGAAACATCAATAAAATCGGTAAAGGTGTTCATTTTTTTGAAGAGTTTACCCTCCTCATACCAGCTACGACCAAGGTACTCACCTCCTCTTATATGGGCAATAGCATAGATAAAGCCCCGGTCAAGCAGGCTTAACCTAACAGAAGAAAAGTAAGGATCTATTGTAGAGCCATAAGAACCATAAGCATACTGTAGCACAGGATTTTTCCCGTTTTTCTCCATTCCTTTCCTGTAAACCAAAGAAACCGGCACTTTTGTACCATCGGCAGCAGTGGCCCAGATCCTTTCGGAAGTATAATTATCTTTATCAAATTTCCCGCCTAATACTTCCTGTTCTTTTAGAACGGTCTTTTCCCCGGTTTTCATATTGAAATCTATCACCGAGGTAGGAGTGGTAAGCGAATTATAAGTATACCTTAAAATTTCTGTATCAAAGGATGGGTTTATAGAAGTATATGCTGTATAGGTTTCATTATCAAAAGGAATATAATATTCCTTATCTCCATCCCATCTGATAATTCTTATTTTATTGAGACCGTTATTGCGTTCACTAACCACGAGATACTCTTTAAAAATATCGATATCTTCAAGAAGGAAATCTTCCCGGTGTGGAATTACATCGGTCCAGTTTTTACTGGAAGTAGCATCTACCGGGGTTTTCATCAATTTAAAATTGGTCGCGTCATCTTTATTCGTCAGGATATAAAAATGATCTCCAAAATGAGATATGCTGTATTCCATACCGCGTTCCCGGTCATGGATAACTTTGAATTCCCCATTAGGATCGTCGGCTTTTAGAACCCGGTATTCCGTTGTCAAGGTACTGCCGGAACCAATAATTATATAATCCCAGGATTTTGACTTATAAACATACGTATTGAAGGTTTCATCCTCCTCTTCATAAACCAGCTCATCTTCTGAAGCATCGGTTCCTAAAACGTGTTTATATATCCTGTAAGACCTTAAAGTCTGGTCATCTTTCTTGGTGTAAAAAAGCGTTTTATTATCACTGGCCCAGGTAGAGCCTCCAGTGGTATTCTCTATTTTATCTGAAAGAATCTCTCCGGTTTCCAGATTTTTAACCTGAATGGTATATTTTCTTCGGCTTACGGTATCTACCCCAAATGCGACAAGTTTATTGTCCTCGCTCACATTGAGACCACCAAGACTGTAGTAATCATGACCTTCGGCCATATCATTAACATTGAACATCACCTCTTCAGGAGCATCAAGGCTATCTTTCTTGCGGGAATAAATAGGGTAATCATACCCTTTTTCAAAACGGGTTAAATACCAATAGTTATTTAATTTATAAGGCACCGATTTATCATCTTCCTTAATTCTCGATTTCATCTCCTCAAAAAGTTTCTCCTGAAACTCTTTGGTGTGAGCGGTCATTTGGTCATTATACTCATTTTCGCGCTTGAGATAGTCTATCACATCCGGATTTTCCCTGTTGTTCATCCAGTAATAATCATCTATCCTTACATCTCCATGAAATTCCAGTTTTTCGGCTATTTTTTTAGCTTTTGGAGGTAAAATTTCCTGTTTCAAATCACTATTGTTTTGGGCGGTGGCAAATGTAAGGCTTCCAAATAAAATAAATAATAATGTTTTCATATTAAGCTGTTAAGTGGGTAATTTAGTAAATTTGTCTGAAAAAAAATCAAAATCAGAATTTATGTTTGGAGATATGATGGGGATGATGAATAAAATCAAGGAGACCCAGGAAAAAGTTGAAGCAACTAAAGAGCGCCTTAAAACAGTTAGTTTTGAGGAGAAATCAAGCGATGGTTTATTGCAGGTTACTATTACCGCCGCCAGGGAAATTAAGAATATTAGTATTGCTGATGAATTACTGGAGGATAAGGAGCAACTGGAAGATTATCTTGTGCTTACTTTAAACAAGGCTATAGAACGTGCTTCTGCAATGCACGAAGCCGAACTCGCTGCTGTAGCGAAAGACGGTATGCCAGACATCCCCGGCCTGGATATGTTTAAGTAGATATTTTAAAAAAATGAAATATAAAGCCCCTGCTAATTTAGCAGGGGCTTCTTAAATTATAGTTCAATCTTTTCGAGAACGTTAAGAAATTTCCTATGCATCTCTTCTGAATAATCCAGGTGAGTGACAATTCTTAGTTTTCCCTGTCCCATATTACTTATGCGGATATTTTCCTCCTGAAGTTTCTTCATAAAATCCTCTTCCTTTGAAGCATCCCTTAGATAAAAGATCACGATATTGGTTTCTACTTTTTCCACAAGCTTCACATAATTCTGGTCATCAAGAGTTTCTCCAATTTCTGAAGCTCTTTTATGGTCTGTAGCCAATCGCTCTATATGGTTATCCAGCGCATAGACTCCTGCAGCCGCCATAAAACCTATCTGCCGCATTCCGCCACCAAGCACTTTTCGAACCCTCATTGCGCCCTTCATTAATTTCTTGTCACCAATAAGCACCGATCCCATAGGCGTCCCAAGCCCCTTTGACAAGCAAACCGAAATGCTGTCAAACAATTTCCCGTAATCTTTAGGGTCTTCATTTTTTG
The DNA here is from genome assembly GCF_036568425.1 of Salegentibacter sp. GTDB lineage: Bacteria > Bacteroidota > Bacteroidia > Flavobacteriales > Flavobacteriaceae > Salegentibacter. Next base: position 21,193 of record NZ_DATCSO010000010.1, read on the forward strand.
CTACCAGTGCATTAAAAAGTCGGGCCCCATCTAAATGAAGTCCTAAACCATGCTTGTTACAAAGCTTACGAATCTCCTTGATCTCTTTAAGGTCGTAACAGGCACCGCCACCTTTATTGGTTGTGTTTTCTAAACAAACCAGACTTGTTAACGGACTATGGTAAAAATCGGGCGGATTAATATTTTCTTCTATCTGTGCCGCTGTTATCATGCCACGCTCTCCGTCAACAAGTTTACAGGAAACACCACTATTAAAAGATGCCCCACCACCTTCATAATTAAAGACATGGGCCCATTTATCACAAATTAACTGCTCTGCAGGTTGGGTATGTAATTTTATTGCCGCCTGATTGGCCATACTCCCGGTAGGGAAAAATAAAGCTTCATCCATCCCAAACATTTTTGCCAGCTTTTCTTCAAGGGCATTAACCGTTGGATCTTCCTTATAAACATCATCTCCAACTTCAGCAGCCATTATCGCTTTTAGCATCCCGCTGGTTGGTCTTGTAACCGTGTCACTTCTTAGATCAATTTCTTTCATAATTAATTCTTTGCTTATTCCGCGAAAGCGAAAATCTTATTATTTATTCAATCAACTTTCATTATTAAAACACCGAAAACTCCCAATAGGGCTTCCATCGGGAATTTTAGGCGTTGTCCCCTCAATTTTAAAATCTTTTGGGTTTTCTTTAAATTGCTTAATATCCCGGAGCATTTGTTTTTCTATAGCTGCTCCCCGCCCGGACAGCCAACTTTCCAGATCATCTATTGCTGAATTTGTAATAGCTTTTACTTGTGGAGTAGCCTTTTTATTCACTGCTAATGCGAGCAAATGTTCAAAGACAGTATAATTCACCGCCTCTTGTACGGCTTTAAGATAATTATCCCGATACGATGATTTAATAGTTCCGGAAATAAGCTCTTCCAGTACCTCCTGTAATCCCAGTTGATTTTTATTCACTGCATTTTGCTGAACCAGCCTGGCGGCCCTTTCAGGGTGTAATAAAAGGCTCAGGCTCATTTCGGCCGCAGTAACCGGTGCCCCTAAAACATCAAAAGCGATTCCTGTATTGCTCTTAAAGGATTCCCGGCTTCGGTTAAAACCAAAAGCACGTGGTGGAAAAAGACCTAGTTTAGACGCCGGGATACTAAGAGTCTCTGCTTCAAGCGTAGTTAAAATTCCTTCAAGGGCTTTTTTCTGAACATCAGCATTCAAGCTCTCCCATATTTTCTCATTCCCTCCTTTAACAGCATAATTATAATCCATGCCCCCAATCAGTTTCACTGCAGCTTCAGTTTGATATCTGTGAAAGAAGTATAATGGTACAAATACATCTTCCAGAACCGAATACGGCTCATCGGTGCGAATATTATCTTCAGAAAAATTTTCAATAGCTTTTTTTCTAATTTCTAAAACCTTTTCCAGCTCTACTATCGCATCCTCACCATTATCCCATAAATGAGCTTTTACATGAGCTCCACCCTGTGCCCGGGCATCGGAATCAGAAATAAACTGGATACCTTTGTTATGGGCTTCAGCAATAACCGAATTCAGGAATTCCCTTTCTGAGGTGTTCTCAGGAATATCGGCATAAGAATATTTTACAGTGAGCTTATCCCATTCTCCCATTCCTGTGGCATAAGCATTGCTGAAATCAATTTCTCCATTTTTTAAACTGAATTGGGGATGCGGGTAATCCATAACCGAGCTTCTTCCTGATGCGCTGGCCGAAAAATTATGAGTGAAACCCAGTGTATGTCCAATCTCGTGGGCCGAGAGCTGACGAATCCTGGCCAGGGCCAATTCCATCATCTTTTCATGATTCTGGTCGTCTTCAGCAAAAGGCCTGTTCATAAGGGCCTGAGCAATCATAAAATCCTGGCGAATGCGTAAACTTCCCAGGCTCACATGGCCTTTAATAATCTCTCCCGTTCTGGGATCTACCACGCTGGCACCATAGCTCCAACCACGGGTAGATCTATGCACCCACTGAATTACATTATAACGAACATCCAGGGGATCGGCATCTTCAGGCAGCATTTTAACCTGAAAGGCATTTTTATATCCTATTTCTTCAAAAGCTTCATTCCACCATTTTCCGCCCTCTAACAAGGCTGATCTAACAGGCTCCGGGGTTCCGGGATCCAGGTAATAAACAATAGGTTTTTCAGCCTCGCTAATCTCTACCAGTGGGTCCTTCTTTTTAAGTCGGTGTCTTATGGCAAAGCGTTTCTCAATGGGCTCATAAACAGGACTGGCATAATCAAGATAAGATATATATATAGCTCCGCTTCTGGGATCAAATATCCTTTTCTCATATTCTTCGTCGGGAAGTTTTACAAAAGAGTAATGCTGCACCACACTTATATTCTTTGTATCGGGAACCACCCTTTGCAGGGTTCTCCCCTTAGGTTCTCCTTCAAAAGTAAGCAGGGCTTCAAATTCCACATTTTCAGGAAAAGATCTGGTGCGTTTCATAGAAAGTGCACTTTTACTTTTGTCGAGCTTATAGGTGCCATACTCTCCTTTTTTTAATCGCTCTGTAACCCCGAAAGAATCCTTAATTAAAAAAGGAGTGAAATCAATTATATAAACCCCATCCTTTTCTTCTTTAATTTCAAAGCCGAACAACACCGATTGTGCAAAGGCCTGTTCCACACTATTTCTTTCAAACGAATTTTCGGTTTCTGCGCGGTATTTTTGATTAGGCTGGATAAGCAGAAGTTTATTCCCTGCCTTAGCAAATTTAACCACTACACCATCTCCCAGTTTCCCCCGGTCCAGGCCTATATCGTTAGAGCCAATTCCGCTGGTAAGAAAGTGAGTATATAAAAATTCGGTGTTCAGCTTATCTACTTCCAGATAAATTTCATCTTCCTTCTCATTATAATGAAAATCGAAAAAGCCTTCATAAGATTTTAAATTTTCTTTCTCTGATAAAAACTGCGCAATGCCAAATTGTGAAATACTGAGAAACAACAAAGTAATGAAAAGTCGATGCATAGGCTTGAATTTTTAGAAATCTAAAACTATAAAATTATCGTTAAATACTTTCCTGTAGCTGCCTTTAATTCTATTTTTACACCAAAATTACTACTACATGATCTCAACAGAACAGGTTAAAGATCTTAGAGAGCGCCTTGGTGCGTTAAGGAGGTATCTTTGACATTGATGCCAAGCAAATAGAAATCACAAATCTTGAAGAAAAAACCTTTGCCCCCGATTTTTGGAACGATCCAAAAAAGGCTGAGCTTCTTATGCAGGAACTCAATGCCGAAAAAAAATGGGTGAAGGACTATGAACGCGCTGAAACCTTGGTTGACGATCTCGAGGTACTCTATGAGTTCTACCAGGAAGATGAAGCTGATGCTAAGGATGTTGAGGAAAAAACCTCCCAGGCAATAGACCTGATTGAAGACCTTGAGTTTAAAAACATGCTGTCTGAAGAGGGAGACAAACTGAGCGCGGTACTGCAAATCACTGCTGGCGCCGGAGGTACCGAAAGCTGCGACTGGGCACAGATGCTGATGCGCATGTACTTAATGTGGGCCGAAAAACGTGGCTATAAGATCAAAGAACTAAACTATCAGGCAGGAGATGTGGCCGGAATAAAAACAGTCACTTTAGAAATTGAAGGTGAGTACGCCTTTGGTTGGTTAAAAGGAGAGAACGGTGTCCACAGGTTGGTGCGTATTTCCCCGTTTGATAGTAATGCCAAACGCCACACTTCTTTTGCGTCAGTTTATGTTTATCCGCTGGCTGATGAAAGCATTGAGATAGATATCAACCCGTCCGATATATCCTGGGAAACCATGCGATCATCAGGGGCCGGGGGGCAAAATGTAAACAAAGTAGAAACGGCTGTAAGACTGCGCCACGCCCCCACCGGAATTGTTGTTGAAAATTCTGAAACCCGCTCCCAGCTGGAAAACAAAACCAAAGCAATGCAGCTTTTAAAGAGCCAGTTATATGAAATTGAACTTCAGAAACAACAGGAGCAAAGAAGGGAGATTGAAGACTCAAAGATGAAGATAGAATGGGGCTCACAGATAAGAAATTATGTAATGCACCCCTATAAACTGGTTAAAGATGTTAGAACCGGAGAAGAAACCGGGAATGTAGACGATGTTATGAACGGAGGAATCAACGCTTTTCTCAAGGCTTACCTAATGATGATGGGACAACGGAACGAAGATTGATAGAAATGCGGGAGCTGTTTTAATTTTAAAATTAAATGCTTATTTTAATATCAGAAAATTAAGTTATAATGATTACAATTTATCACAATACCAGATGTAAGAAATCCCGTGAAGGCCTTCAAAAAGTAGAGGCTTCAGGAAAAGAATATAAAATAAGGGAATATTTAAAAGATGAACTATCAGAAGCCGAACTTAAAGCTCTTTTAGAAAAGATGAACATCGCCCCTATTCAGCTGGTTAGGAAAAATGAAAAAGTTTGGAAAGAAAATTATAAGAATAAGGATCTAAGCGATATGGAGTTAATCACTGTAATGGCGAAAAACCCTAAACTTATTGAGAGACCCATCGTAGAGACTGAAAAAGAGGCAGTTATAGGCCGTCCTCTCGAAGAGATCGACAAGTTGCTTTAGATAAGTACCAATTACTAAGTATAAACCGACCTGAAATGAAAACACAAGAAAGAATTGCAATTATTGGTGTTGCCGGATTACTGGTAGCCGGTTTTGTGTATTCACAAATCTATATTCATAAAAAAAACAGAGAGGAATTAGAAGATATAGCCCGGGAACTCGCCTACACCTGGAAACAGGAACTAAACCTGGATCATGAGCAAACTTTATTAATGGAAGATGTAATTATCGCTTATACCATTAGAAAAAACGAAGTACTCAACTCGAGTTTAAATGAAGATTCGCTTATTAGAAGACTTCAGGCAATTCAGCGCAACGAACATAAGAAACTCAGTAAGTTCTTAACCGACGAGCAATTTGAAAAATATATCATAGTCAATAAAAATTTAACTCAAAAAGCTTAGAAACTAATTGCCAGCCTTTAAGGATAAAGTTCATTTAGTTTAAATGTCAGAAAGCTTGTTTAACGCAAGTTTAACCCGTGTTTTATTAAACCATTTGGAGATTCAAAAGTCATAGAATAAAAATTTTATATGACCTCCAAAAATCTAATGTTCCTATCAGCGCTTTTATTATTTTTAAGCCTGAGTCTCCAGGGCTATTCTCAACGAAATTCTAAACATACAATTTCCGGGACCGTTATTGATAACGACCTGGAAGTTCCTTTGGAATATGCAACCATCTCTATTATTAACACCAACGATCCTTCGGACATTAACGGGGGCATAACCGATGTTGATGGAAAATTCTCGGTTAATGTAGCTAAAGGCACTTATAATATTATTGTGGAATTTATTTCATATGAGCCCAAACGTTTCAATAATCGTAAGATAGACTCAGATCTGAATTTGGGCACAATACAATTAGGAGTCTCCTCCTCCAGTCTGGATGAAGTGGTGGTTCGCGCTGAAACTACCCAGGTAGATGTTAGGTTGGATAAGAAGGTATATAATATTGGCAAAGACCTCACCACAGCCGGAGGTACTGTGAGCGATGCTCTCAATAATGTGCCTTCGGTAACCGTAGATATAGATGGGGGCATAAGTTTAAGAGGAAATGAGAACGTAAGAATTCTTATTAATGGTAAGCCATCGGCGATGGCCGGTTTTGGTGATACCAACGTTCTTAACCAGTTACCTGCCGATGCGATTGAACGGGTCGAAGTAATTACTTCTCCTTCTGCCCGGTATGATGCTGAAGGAACCGCAGGTATTTTGAATATAATACTAAGACAAAAAGAAACTTTAGGCTTTAACGGATCCCTAAGTTTGAATGCAGGGACCCCCGCAAATGCCGGTATTTCGGCAAATGTTAACTACCGTACTGAAAAATTCAACCTCTTTACTACTACAGGTTTCAGGTATTTTGATGCTCCAGGTGGAGGTTTCTTTGATACCAGGTATAATGAAAACAGCATGGTAGAATTTGACAGGATTGTGGAAGACCGTAACATAGAAAGGCTCAATCGAAATTTCAATACCAATATTGGAATGGAGTATTTCCTTACGGAAAACTCCTCGATTACCGGTAGTGTTTTTTACCGCTACGGAGAAGACGAAGATCTAACCACCAATGTTACTGACAACTACATCAATAGCAACCAGGTTTTAGGGACAACCCGTAAAGAAAAACAAACCGAAAATGATGACAGCTGGCAGTTTGCCTTAAATTATATAAATAATTTTGATAATAAGGGCCATAAGCTAACCGCCGATTTCCAATTTGAAACAGATAAAGAAACTCAATTCACTAGCATTGGTGAAAAAGAAGATTACAATACTGAAAACCGGGAACTTCAATTAATTGGAGAGGATATCAACACCACCGAAGACCAGACAGAATACCTTATCCAGGCAGATTATGTTCGTCCATTTGGGGAAGATTCGCAATTCGAGGCAGGTTACCGCGGAAACTTTGAAAATGAAATCACCGATTACAGACTTTTCCAGGAAAATCCGGAAACCGGAAACTTAGAACTCAATGAAAGCCTTACCAATGTATTCGATTATACCGAAAATGTAAATGCCCTTTATACTCAATACGGATCTAAATTCGGGCAGTTTTCCTTTCTGCTTGGGTTAAGATTAGAAAACACTCAGCTAAAAGGAAAGATTGATAGCGAACTTACAGATACTGAGTTAGAAGAAGTTTTTGGCTTCCCAATTGATACCGATTTTGACAATAATTATTTAGGCCTGTTTCCTACCGTGAACTTTATCTATGAATTGGCAGAAGAGGAAAATATTACCTTGGGTTATAACAGGAGAATTAACCGCCCAAGGGGTTGGTTTATCAATCCTTTTCCTTCCCGAAGCAGTAATAACAACGTATTCCAGGGAAATCCCAATTTGGAACCAGCCTATTCCAATGCGTTTGACCTTGGTTACCTGAAAAGATGGAAGAAATTAACGCTAACATCTTCTGTCTATTACCAACACGAAACCGAATCATTTGAGAGGATAGAAGAAAATATTCCAGGCACTAATGTGATAAGAACAATTCCTGTTAACCTTGCCAGCAATAAAAGAACCGGAGCCGAATTAGGATTGCTTTATAATCCTGCCAAGTGGCTAAGATTAAACGGGAGTTTCAACTTTTTCAAGTTTGAAACAGAGGGCGAATTCAACGGCAGGGATTACGGAGCAGAAAATACCAGCTGGTTTGCACGTTTTAGCTCTAAAGTTAGTTTACCGGTCAAAATTGATTGGCAAACTAATGCATTTTATCGTGGCGCCGCCGATGGTATACAAGGAAGAAGAGAAGGATATCTTTCTATAGATCTCGCCCTTAGCAAAGATATTTTCAATGAAAACGCCACACTATCTTTCAATGTACGTGACCTGCTGAATTCCCGAAAACGCGAATCCTATACTTCTACTGATACTTATGACAGGTATAGTGAGTTTCAGTGGAGACAGGGCCAAAACTTTACAGTTTCATTAATTTACAGATTTAATCAGCAAAAAAGGGAACAGCAAAGACAAAGAAACGGAAATAATGGAGATATGGATGAAGGAGATTTTGAAGGATAACCCCTAAAGAGCAGGCACAAAAAAAGGGACTAAAGTTAGTCCCTTTTTTTATGCTTTTTCTTCTTTAGCTTTTCTCCTGGCCTCTTTTTTCTCTTTAAGCAATTCCATAACCGAACCACCTATCCAGTAAGGCACAATAGCCGTTAAAAAGATCATTAACCAGAATCCAATCGTTAAAATAACAAGGAAAGCCAAGAAACCGAGGTACTGATCGAATTCGAACATAATTTTCAAAAATTTTTGAGTCGGCTTCAAAGATATGAACTCTGTTGACTAATTCATAAATAAAATTCAAATTTTAGGTCTCATAGGCATTTTGAATGATTTTTCCGCATAAATTTTCCCGTAATTTAGGCTAAAGAAAGCGTCGAACTTGTAAATTTGTAATGAACTAATTTTACAAATTATGGAATACAGAATAGAAAAAGATACAATAGGAGAAGTTAAAGTTCCGGCTGATAAACTTTGGGGAGCGCAAACCGAACGCTCCAGAAACAATTTCAAAATAGGTCCGGCGGCAAGTATGCCACTGGAAATTATTTATGGATTTGCCTATCTTAAAAAAGCTGCTGCTTACACAAACTGTGAATTGGGAGCGCTACCCGTAGAAAAAAGAGACTACATCGCACAGGTATGTGATGAGATTCTTGCCGGAAAACACGACGACCAGTTCCCGCTGGTGATCTGGCAAACCGGAAGTGGTACTCAAAGCAATATGAACCTTAACGAGGTGATCGCTCATCGGGCGCATCAGTTAGCCGGAAAAACAATTGGAGAAGGAGAAAAAACCCTTTCCCCAAACGACGATGTTAATAAATCGCAATCTTCTAACGATACCTTCCCTACCGGAATGCACATTGCAGCTTATAAAAAAATAACTCAAACAAGCCTTCCGGGAGTCAAGAAATTAAGGGACACGCTTAAAAAGAAATCTGAAGAATTTAAAAATGTGGTAAAAATTGGTCGAACCCACTTTATGGATGCCACTCCCCTCACCCTGGGACAGGAATTCAGCGGTTACGCGGCTCAATTGGATTATGGCATAAAAGCTCTTGAAAACACCTTACCACACCTTTCTGAACTCGCCCTGGGCGGGACCGCCGTTGGAACAGGTCTTAATACTCCTAAAGGATATTCAAAAAGAGTGGCCGAATTTATCGCGAAATTCACAGAGCTTCCCTTTACCTCTGCACCTAATAAATTTGAAGCGTTGGCAGCACACGATGCTTTTGTGGAAACACACGGGGCTTTAAAACAACTTGCCGTTTCGCTTAACAAGATTGCTAACGACATTAGAATGCTCGCCTCGGGACCACGCAGTGGAATTGGAGAAATAACCATTCCTGCCAATGAACCCGGCTCTTCCATTATGCCCGGAAAAGTAAACCCTACTCAGGTTGAAGCCTTAACCATGGTATGTGCTCAGGTTATTGGAAATGATATGGCAATAAGCGTTGGAGGAATGCAGGGCCAGTTTGAACTGAATGTATTTAAGCCTGTAATGGCAGCCAATCTGCTTCAAAGTGCACAGCTTTTAGGTGATGCCTGTTTATCTTTCAACGATAATTGCGCCGTAGGTATTGAAGCTAATACTCCACGAATCAATGAACATTTGAATAATTCCCTGATGCTGGTAACCGCTCTTAATACTAAAATCGGGTATTACAAGGCAGCAGAGATAGCAAATGAAGCTCATAAAAATGGCACTACCTTAAAAGAAGAGGCCATTAAATTAGGTCACGTAACCGCCGAACAATTTGATGAGTGGGTACAGCCTAAAGATATGGTTGGAGGTTTGAAATAAACCTTTTGCGTTTGAAATAAAAAATCCTGCCGTTGAGCAGGATTTTTTTATTTTTTAGAAATGTCCCGTCCTGAAATAGCGATACACTAAAACAGTAGTGTAATGAAAAGATCAACAAAGACTGGGTATATAAAGCGTACCCAAAAAGATTATTCTATTTCTTTTAAACTTCAAGTTGTCCAGGAAATTGAGTCCGGAGC